>NZ_JBSFTV010000039.1:0-57035 GCF_053591455.1 Streptomyces sp. NPDC003016 | reverse complement strand
CCCCCCGCCCGGAAGGGGCGGGGGGCCGTCGCGCTGCTGCGGGGCGTGTGGCGTCAGCCGCGCTGGATTCCGGTGGTGTCCTGGAGGACACCGCGGCGGCCGTCCTGCGTCTGGGCGACCAGGCCGGGGCCGCGCTGGTCCACCGCCAAGTACCAGGTGCCGGGCGCCAGTTCGGCGATCGGCGTCGGCGTGCCGTCCTCGGCGTACAGCGGACGGGCGACCGGCACCGCGAACCAGAACGGCGCGAAGTCGGCGGCAGGCGCACCGGCCTGCTGCTGCGCCTGCGGGGCCGGAGCCTGCTGCGCCTGCGGCTGGCCGCCCTGCTGGGCCGGCTGACCCTGCTGCTGAGGCTGGCCGCCGTAGGGCTGCGGCTGACCGGGACCGGGCTGGCCCTGCTGTCCCGGCTGGCCGCCGTAGGGCTGCTGCTGGGCACCGGGGTAGCCGTAGCCGCCGGGGCCCGGCTGACCGGGGTGGCCGCCGTACGGCTGCGCGACCTGCGGCCTCGGGGCACCCATGAGCGGGGCCTTGAGAGCCGGGACGAGCGGGGCCGCGACAGCGCCGGCGGCGAGCACGAGGGCGGCCAGCAGACCCAGGATCATGCCGGCGCCCGCGTCACCGGGCATGTCGATGAGCGTCCAGAAGGCCGTCCACAGCGCGAAGACGGTGAAGGCCACCCCGAACTGCCCGAGGTCCAGGCCGGCGACCTTGCGCCCCGGCATGGCGCGGCCGAGGATGATCAGCGCCGCGCCGATGACTCCGGCGAGGAACATGCTCATCAGCAGGCCCAGCGAGTCCCACGCGCTGGGCGACGAGGACGAGCCGGGGCAGAACTCGCCACTGCATTCGGGCACGGAGACAAGGCTGAGGAACGAGGCGACGAACAGCACCACCGCTGCTCCGATCACCACGCCGTCGCCTCGAGTGAGGGAGCGGATGTTCACTTTGAAGGTCCTTAGTGGGTCGACTCGTCGGGGCGGCACAGTGCGAAGCTCGGGGGAAGCTCCCCATCGTACGGATGAATGTATCGTCCCCCCGGCCGGGGCGACCGCCGGGTATCAGACCTACCCCTTGAGGTAACTGCCGATGCCGTCGGAGATTCCCTGCGCCGCCTTCTGACGCCACCCGCCGCTCGACAGCAGGGCCGCGTCCTTCGGGTCACGCATATTGCCGCATTCGATGAACACTTTCGGCACAGTCGTCAGATTGAGACCACCGAGATCCTTGCGCACGTCCAACGCCGTGCCGTCGCCCACGTAGTTGGAGGGCGCCATACCGGTCGCCTGTACGAACTTCCCCGCGATGCGCGTGCCGAGTTCGCGCGAGGGGGCGACGATCTTCGCGGTGTCCGCGGCGCCGGCCTTCACCACGGCGGGCAGGATCACGTGGAAGCCGCGGTTGCCGACCGCCGAACCGTCGGCATGGACGGAGACGACGGCGTCGGCCTTCGCCTCGTTGCCGATACGGGCGCGCTCGTCGACGCAGGGACCGTACGGACGGTCGTCGTTCTGCACCAGCGTGACCGTCGCGCCCTGCTCTTCCAGGAGAGTGCGCAGGCGGCGCGAGACGTCGAGGGTGAACGCGGCCTCGGTGTAACCGTCGGTGGTGGACGTGCCGGTGGTGTCGCACTCCTTGCGGTGCGTTCCGACGTCGACGATTTTGTTGATTTCTTCCGTATGGCGGAAGTTGCCGGGGTTGTGGCCGGGGTCGATCACCACGACCTTGCCGGTGAGCGGCCCGGCCCGGCGCGGCTTGTCGTCCTTCGACCCGGTCGGCGTGGGGGTCGGCGTGGGGGTCGGCTTCGCGGCGGTCGCTGTCGTGGTCGTGGTCGCCGTCGTGGACCGGCTCCTGCCGGGCAGCGGCATCGCCGTCGGCACGCTGTCTCCGGGGCCGCTCGCCGCCTGCCACACGAACCAGCCCGCCAGGGCGGTCGGCACGAGCACGGCGACCGCGACGGCGAGGGTCCTGGGGCCGGGGCGGCGAGGAGGAGTGGGGGGAGGGGGGGAAGTGGGGGGCTGGCTGTCGTACGACACGCGGCGATGCTATCCGGGCCGGTCAGATACCCGAGGATGTACGGCGCAGGACGCGCAGCGAGTCGGTCACGGAGATCTCGGTGAAGGCGCCGGACGCGAGGGCGCGCTGGTGCACGCGGTACGGGGCCTGACCGCCGTCCGCCGGGTCCGGGAAGACGTCGTGGATGACGAGCAGCCCGCCGGCCGCGACATGGGGGGCCCAGCCCTCGTAGTCGCCGTTCGCGTGCTCGTCGGTGTGTCCGCCGTCGATGAAGACGAGGCCGACCTCGCCGCCCCAGACGGCCGCGACCTGCGGCGAACGCCCGACGATCGCGACCACGTGGTCTTCGAGACCCGCCGTGTGGAGGGTCCGGCGGAAGGTGGGCAGGGTGTCCATCAGGCCCACCTCCGGGTCCACGACCGTCGGGTCGTGGTACTCCCAGCCCGGCTGCTGCTCCTCGCTGCCCCGGTGGTGGTCGACGGTCACGGCGACCGTGCCGGCCTCGCGGGCGGCGTCGGCGAGGAGGATCGTGGAGCGTCCGCAGTACGTGCCGACCTCCAGCAGCGGCAGCCCGAGCGCGGCGGCCTCGGTGGCGGCGGCGTACAGGGCGAGCCCCTCGCGTACCGGCATGAAGCCCTTGGCGGCGGCGAAGGCGGCGAGCGTCTCCGGCTTGGGAGCGGCGGCGGCCATGGGGGTTCCTCCGGTCATGCGTGCACGTGTACGTACTGGGCGGTCACATGGTAGGCGGGGTCGGGCAGGACTTCGCGTCGCACTCGAACCAGACCGTCTTGCCGCCGGGCAGCGGCACCGTGCCCCAGCGGTCGGTCACGGCCTCGACCAGGAGCAGCCCCCGCCCCCCCTCGTCGAGCTCATCACCCTCATCATCCTCATCGAGCTCGTCGCCTCCGCGCATCGTGCGTGTCGCCGGGCGGGGGTACCCGTCGGTGACCTCCACCCGCAGTCCGCCCGGCCGGCGCAGGACGAGGACCGTGCAGTGCCGGCCGGGCACATGCCGTACGACATTGGCGACCAGCTCGGTGAGCGCCAGCTCGGCGGCGTCGGTCAGCTCGGCCAGGTCCCAGCGGGCCAGGAACATCCGCACGATGCGCCGCAGGTGCCGCGCCGAGTGCTCACCGACGGTGAAGCCCATGCGGTAGCCGGCGTCCATGTGCGCTGGTGAGTGGTCGGTTGCGTGATTCATGTCACCAGGGTGCGACGACGCGATTACGCTCGGCTACTGACCGAAAGGAGCGCCTCACGGCGTTGAACTTGGGGGTGGCCGCCGCATGGTCGACATCCGCGATCTCGATCCCAGCGCATCGCCGCTGGACTACTACGGCTCCGAACTGCGCCGCCTGAGAGAGGCGGCCGGGCTCAAGCAGGGGCAGCTCGGCGACATCGTCTTCTGTACGGGCTCACTGATCGGCCGGATCGAAACGGCACGCAAGGTGCCGACCCGCGACTTCTCGGACGGATCGACGCGGCGCTGGGGACGGGCGGGACGTTCTCGCGACTGGTGGGGCTGGTGCTGCGGAGCCAGCTGCCGCACTGGTTCCAGCCGTACGCGGAGATGGAGGCGAAGGCGGCGTACATCTCGACGTACCAGGCGCAGCTGGTGTACGGCTTGCTTCAGACGGAGGCATACGCGCGGGCGGTGCTGGCAACGGGTCTGCCGGACAACCTGGATGAGCTGGTGGCGGCTCGAATGGAACGCCAGCGGATCCTGCGTCGGCAGCATCCGCCCATGATCTGGGTGGTGCTGGACGAGGCCGCGCTGTACCGGCCGATCGGCGGCCTGGAAGTCATGCGGAAGCAACTGGCTCACTTGTTGAGCTTCCGCGAGGAGCGCTGGGTGAGGATCCAGGTGCTCCCCTTCGCGGCCGGTGAACACGCGAGCCTGATCGGCTCGTTGAACACCCTGCGGTTCGACGACGACCCGGACCTCGTCTACACGGAGGACCTCATCTCGGGGCACATGACTGCCAACCCTGAGACTGTCAAGGAAGCCGCGCTTCGTTACGCTCACTTGCAGGCCGCTGCCCTCTCTGTAGAGGATTCGGCGGCACTGATCATCCGCGTAAGGGAGGAACGTTATGGGCGCCAGCCAGGACCTGACCAGCGCGCGGTGGCGTAAGTCCAGCTACGGCGGTAACACCGGCGGCGAGTGCGTCGAGTGCGCCCCGCTCGGCGCCGCCGCCTGGCGCAAGTCGTCGTACAGCGGTAACACCGGTGGTGACTGCGTCGAGAGCGCCGCCCAGCCCTGCCGTATCGCCGTCCGCGACTCCAAGCAGCCCGCAGGGCCCGCCTTCACCGTCGCACCCTCCGCCTTCGCGGCCTTCGTGGCGGCGGCGGTCGACGGCGCGGTCTAGAACGCCGGGCGGAGCCCACGAAAACGGGCTCCGCCCGACGAGCCGCGCCTGAGTTGCGGGATGCGGCGAGGGGGCGAAGAGTTGTTCTTGTGATGCCAGTGCACCGTTGAGCCGTGGGGCTCCGGTGACCCAGGGCCGCCTCAAGGGGCTGAGTCCACAAGAACAAAGCAGCACACCACAAGTGCACCTGGAACCCTCATGTCCAGAACTGTCCGACGACAGATCCCCCGCATCGTTGGCGCGTCCTGCTTGGCTGCCGTGCTCGCGCTGCCGGTAGGCATGGGTGCTGCTGTGGCAGCGCCCGATGTCCTCGTCCAGGCCACGACGGCAGGCCCCCCCGACCCCCCGGACCCACCGCCGGAGCCGGAGCAGCCGCAACCCGAGCAGCCGCAGCCGGAACAGCCCGAGCAGCCGCAGCAGCCGCAGCCCGAGCAGCCGCAGCCGGAACAGCCGCAACCCGAGCAGCCCGAGCAGCCGGAGCAGCAACAGCCGGAGCAGCCGGAACAGGAGCAGCCGGAACAGGAGCAGCCGGAACAGCCGCAGGATGGGCAGAAGAAGTTTGTGACGCCGCAGGAACAGAAGGAAGTGAAGGAACAGGCGCAGGACGCGCCGGAGCAGGTGAAGGCGAACCTGAACAAGGTGCTGGCCGAAGCGCTGAAGATAATCAACAGCCCGACCGCCTCGGCCGAGGACAAGCGGGTATACGGGTACATTGTGGCTGATATCAGCAAAACGCTGAACGCCATCGACGACCCGAATACCTCGGCGGAGGACAAGGCCACGTACACGAAGTTCCTGGCGGGCATCACCGGGGCATTGCAAATAGCCCAGGACCCGAAGAAGTCGGCGAACGAAAAAGCTGCCTACAGGGACATCGCCGACAATATGGCCCTTTGGGTGACGAAGCTTCAGGATCCCAATATAACGCCGGCGGACAAGGCGTTCTACAAGGCCAGAGTGGAATTGCTCAGCGACGCGCTGGTGGCACTCTCGAAGCCGAAGGGCAAGCCCCTGGCTCCGCCGGAGCAAAAGAAGATAGTCACGGGAGTGGAGAAGACTCTCGATGCGCTGAAGGCAACCCAGGACCCGAACACGAAGCCCAAGGATCCGAAGGATCAAGAGAAGATCAAGCAGGTCGTGGACAAGAACAGCAAGGCGCTGGTGACAGTCCAGAACCCGGACGCGTCGGAGCAGGAGCGGAACGACGCGCAGGCAACGGTGAACCAGCTGGACAGTGCTCCCCAGAATTCCCAGTTCCTGGAATTCATGGAAGAAGTCAAGCGCCTCGGGGCGCCCTCGACCTGTGTCCAGGCGATAGAGAACCGAACGAATGAGGCCGGCTGGCCGGAAGGATCTCTCTGGGGTCTGTCTGATCCGTCGTGCGCCCAGACGGTATCTGCCGGCGCCGACGGAGGCGGCAAGTGGAGTGCGCTGTTCCAATGCGTGGCGCGCAGCCCGTTCTCTGAATGTGTGGGCACCGTCCCCAAGGAGTGAAGCCACGAGGCCAGTTCCCGGCTTCGGTCAGGCCACGAGAAGGCCCTCCGCGAAGAATTCGCAGTGGGCCTTCTTCTGCTCGCGTTCCTGCCCTTCCGTCTGGCGCTCGGCTTCTTCGAGGTGAACTCGCCCACCGCGCGGACTTTCGGCAACGCGGCGTGTGAGCACAGGGAGCGGTACGGTACGGCTGTGGCTCGGCGTCAGGCTCGCCTGCTTCGGGCGGTTGACGCGCCGCTCGCCCTCCACCCGCCGGCTGCCCTCGGAACTCACCGCAGCATCGACCGCTCCGTGGGCGCCAGCCGTAGCCGCTGCGGGGCCTTGGCCCACCGTTTCGAAAGGGCCGGCAGCACCTCCTCGCGCCAGTGTTCCGAATGCTGTAGACGATTCAGGTGGTCGTCGAGGTGGTCTTCGCCGGTGAAACGTGCGAACCGTACGAAGACCTCCTCGTCCACCCGTACCGGCAGCGCCGGGAAGGTGTTCGGGGCGTGTTCCGACCGCAGGTACGCGAGTGGCTCGCCGCCGGTCTCGGCCAGTACGGGCCGCACCCGCTCCTCGAAGAACTCGACGAACGCGGTGTCGAACGGGCCGTGGCCGTACCAGATCGTGGCGAGGACCAGCGGCGTCGGCGACGCCGCCGGCTCACCGGCGGCCTGCCGGGCGCCGACCGGCACGGGGAACCCGCCGCGTGCCGAGGCCGGCCGCAGCAGCAGGACGTCATCGGAGTCGGTCATCGTCGCGTTCGCCTGGTCGCGGTGCGCCTGCCAGACCGGTCCGCCGTAGAAGCTCTCCAGCGCCTCGGCGCGGCTCGCCATGTCGTCGAAGCCGCGGAGCCAGACGAACCGGTCGGGGTCGTCCAGGTCGCGGAACTGCCCGAGGACGGTCATCCCCACTGCCTCTTGGGGCTCGACGAACTCCCGGCCGAACAGGTCGATCAGGACGTCTCGCTGTCCTGGGCGCAGTGTGTACTGCCGCAGTTCGACGACCGGACACCGTAAAGGTTTCAACAGCCTTACTCCTCGTTCGGTTGACGGAGCGGTCTTCGTCGCAACAAGCGGTATGGCGACCGCCCGACCACCGGCCTGTCTGCCGGCTGGTCCGCCAGCGTCTCGCGGAGTACGTCGGCGATCGACGTGTCCGCCAGCTCCCGCCGCATGGCCTGCTCGACCCGACCGTAGGCGTCGCTCAGGGCGGGCCGGATGCCTCGGCCGACCGGACACTCCAGATTGGGCTCGGTGCGGTGCAGGCCGAACGCCGGCTGCGCGCCGACGGCGTCGTACACCTCGAGAAGGGTGATCTCCTCCGGCCCACGGGCCAGGCTCCAGCCCGCGCCGGCGCCGTGGCGGACCTCCACCAGGCCGGCCCGCCGCAGGTCGCCGAGGCTGCGCCGGATGATCACGGGGTTGGTGTTGACGCTGGCCGCGACCTGCTCCGAAGTGAGAACCGCCGGCACCTTCCGCCCCGCCCGGCCGACACTCGGAATCCAAGCCGCCGTCCCCCTTTCCGGCAGCTCGGACACCTTACGGACTTCTGACGCCCCGCCAGATGGGCCCAGGACTCCGGTCCTACGCCGACGACAGGATGTACGGGCCGCCAGGCACCTGGGACCATGACACCCATGGTTCAGCAGCACACAGACACCGAGCCCACCCGTGCCTCCTCCCGCCCACCGCGCCCCACGCGGACCTGGGCCGTGGTCCTGGCCGCCTGCGCCGGGCAGTTCCTCGTCGTCCTCGACGTGTCCGTCGTCAACGTCGCCCTGCCTTCGATGCGCGCGGACCTCGGACTGAGCGCGATCGGCCTGCAATGGGTGGTCAACGCGTACTCGATCGCCTTCGCCGGATTCATGCTCCTCGGCGGGCGCGCCGCCGACCTGTTCGGCCGCAAGCGGACCTTCCTGACCGGGCTCGGCCTGTTCACCGCCGCGTCCCTCGCGGGCGGCCTCGCCCAGGAGGACTGGCACCTGCTGGCCGCCCGCGCGGTGCAGGGCCTCGGCGCGGCGGTGCTGGCGCCCGCGACGCTCACCATCCTCACCTCGGCCGTCCCCGAGGGGCCCGCCAGGGCACGGGCCATAGGAACGTGGTCGGCGGTCGGCGCGGGCGGCGGGGCCGCGGGCGGGCTCGTCGGCGGCGTACTGACGGACGCGCTGTCCTGGCGCTGGGTGCTGCTGATCAACGTTCCGGTCGGCGCGCTGGTCCTCGCGGGCGCTGCCCTGTGGCTCGTCGAGGGCCACTCCAGGGACGGGCGGCGCCTGGACCTGCCCGGCGCGCTGCTGGTCACGGCCGGGCTCGCGACCCTGGCGTACGGGATCGTGCAGACCGAGGCCGAGGGCTGGGCGGCGGCGGCCACCCTGGTCCCGCTGGCCGCGGGACTGGCTCTCCTCGGCGTCTTCGTGGCGGTGGAGGCGCGGACCGGGGCACCGCTGATGCCGCTGAAGTTCTTCCGGGTGCGGGCGGTCTCGGCGGCGAACGCGGCGATGTTCGTGAACGGCTCCGCGATGTTCAGCATGTGGTTCTTCATGACGCTGTACGCCCAGAACGTGCTGGGCTACACCCCGCTCGGCGCCGGGCTCGCCCTCGTCCCCAGCTCGCTGAGCGTCGTCCTCGGCTCGAAGCTGGCCCCGCGCCTCATGGCCAGGGCCGGCGCCCGCCGGGTCGCGATCACCGGCACCCTGGTGGCGGCGTGCGGCATGGCGTGGCAGTCCGCGATGAGCGCCGAAGGGACGTACCTCACGGCCATCCTCGGCCCGGGTGTCCTGATGATGGCCGGTGCGGGACTCGCCTCCACCCCGCTGGCCTCGCTCGCGACGTCGGGCGGCGAGCCGGGTGACGCCGGGCTCCTCTCGGGCCTGATCAACACCTCCCGCACGATGGGCGGTGCGCTCGGCCTCGCGGTGCTGTCGACGGTCGCGGCGTCCAGGACGGCGGGCGAGGCGAGCGCGCAGGCGCTGACGGCGGGATACGCGCTGGCGTTCCGGGTGGGGGCCGGGGCGCTGCTCGCGGGAGTGGTGCTGATGCTGGTCTGGCTGCCGCGCCACCGCGAGAGGCAGGCGTAGCGCGAGGCAGGAGGCGAGAAGGGACGGGAAGAGGGTCAGAGCCAGCCCTGCTGCCTCGCCGCCCGTACCGCCTCCATGCGGTTGCGGGTGCCGGTCTTGCCGGTCGCCGACGCCAGGTGGTTCCGTACGGCCGACTCGGACAGATGCAGCTTCCCGGCGATGTCCGCGACGGTCGCCCCGTCCACCGCCGCGTTCAGTACGTCGCACTCGCGCGCGGTGAGCGGGCTGGGCCCGGAACTGAGGGCGGCCGCCGCGAGCACCGGGTCGATGACGGTCTCGCCGGTCAGCACCCGCCGGATCGTCGCCGCCAGCTCCTCCACCGGGCCGTCCTTGACCAGGAAACCCGCCGCGCCGGACTCCATCGCGCGGCGCAGACAGCCGGGCCTGCCGAAGGTGGTGAGGATCACCACCCGGCAGTCGGGGACCTGGTCGCGCAGCAGCGCGGCGGCGTCGAGCCCGCTGAGACCCGGCAGTTCGATGTCGAGGAGCGCCACGTCGGGGCGGGACGTGAGGGCGGCGTCCACGATCCGGTCGCCCGCGGACACCTGGGCGACGACCTCGATGTCCGGTTCCAGTCCGAGCAGCAGGGCGAGGGCGCCGCGCATCATGCCCTGGTCCTCGGCGAGGAGGACTCTGATCATGGGGTGGGCTCCAGTTCTGATTCCGGTTCCGGTTCTGGTTCGAGGTCGGTGCGTACGGGCAGTTCGGAACTCCGTCCGGGGCGCGTACCGCGCCGAAGCTCTCGGCCGCCCCCGCGAAGCTCACCGCGGGTCCGTCGTCCCTTGCCGTCGTCATGCGAACGACGGTATGGAACAGGGGCGGTGCCCCGGCAGATGCGCCTGTACGGACTGGGCCGGGGCAAATGTACTGGCGCGGCGGCCGCGCCCCGGCCCCCAAACGCCGGACGGGCCCGGTTCCCGGGCCCGTCCGATGCTCTTGAACACACACCAGGCGCGCCTGCGGCCCGGAGACCTGCGGCCCGGACCTGCGCGGCCCGGACCTGCGCGGGCCTGGGCCTACGGCCTGCGGTGGCGGCCGTGAGCCGGAGCGCTGGAATCCTCCGTCGTGGCCGCGCCTCCCCGGTGCTTTCCGGAGCGGCCGGCGGCGTCCCGTTCGGCGGCCGAAGGCTGCGGCCGCGTCTGGATCGTGTCGGTTCGGGCTTCAGACATGGTGGGAGGTCCCCTGGAATCGCTGCGATCACTTTCAGTGGTGCAAGACCCGCCCCGCCGTCACCGTCCGCATCCAGCCGAAACGGCTGCGCAGCCCCGGCCCGAGTCTAACCACGGGCCCCGCGCCCGGTGAGGGGCGCCTGCTGAAGCGGTACGGGCTTGCACACCACAGGAGTGTCCTTGGCCGCGGATGGTTCCCCACCTGCGCGTTCCGCTTGTGCGGTTTCGGTGATGACGACGTCTTCCGGGGCTTGGACGGCGGCCACCCCGCACGGCACCGCACCCGTCGCGTACGGCAGCCGCAGCACCCCCGCGCGCGTCCACAGCCCGGCCCCCGCCAGCCACCCCGCCGGCGCCGCGAGGTGGTGCAGCCTGCGCCCGGAAGGACGCCACACCCCGACCCAGCTCCCCGCCGCCCCGTCGATCCGCAGCGCCACCGCGCAGTTCTCCGGCATCAGCTCCTGCCCCGGCTGCACCGCGAAAGGCGTCACCGCGCAGTCGGCGGGCCCCAGGCACTCGGGGAAGCGCACCGGAAGCATGCTCCCCAGCACCCCCCAGCCCAGCCGGTCGTGCCCCGGCGCGTCCGACCTGATCAGCAGCAGCCCGCTGTCCGCGTCGGCGAGCAGCAGCCGGTCGTTGCTGCCCTCCGCGATCTGGAGCAGCGGCGTCACCTCCCCGCCCCGCTCCAGGTCGACGGCCACCGTCTTCGTCACCCCGTCGGCCTCCCGGTCCAGGGCGAGCATCCGTCCCGTACGGTCGAGCCACACGCCTCCCGAGCAGCGCCCCGCGACCTCGGCGACGCGCTCGGGCCCGAAGGCGCCGCCCGCCACCAGCCATACGGTGGTGGACGCTTCGCCCACGGCCAGGGCGTACGCGCGACTGCCGTCCGGGGCCGGCGGCAGCAGTGCGAGCCGCTCGCACTCGACCGCGCCGACGGGCAGCTCCCCGGTCCGCGGTCCCGTCGGATACAGCAGCGAGAAGGAGTGCCGGCCGCCGCCACCGCCGAAGACGTGCGAGGCGCCGCCGTGGCGCCGGTGGATCAGCACCCGCCCGTCCGCCAGCGGCAGCAGCCCGGTGTCCGGCTCCTCGGGCTGGTCGGCGGGGAGCGGCACGGCGTAGGGCTCGGGGCCGTCGAGCGTCCACCGCTCGGGGAACCGCGCGTCCCCCTCGCCCGCCAGCCGTGCGCCGTAGGAACCGTCAGCGGCGATCGTGAACACCGCCGCACCCAGGGCGTCGCCGTCAGCGGCGGTCTCGATGGCAGGGGCCGTCATCGTCAGTCACCTCCGGCGACCGAAGCTAGTTTTCGCACTTCCAGCCGAACAACACAAGACCGTGCACTTCACACATAAGGGTGGCCATCGTCTGATTCGGCTGAGGGGACGGGGGCGGATGTGCTGGGGGGTGCGCCGGGGGCCGCAAGCCAGGCATGTCCGACCGAGGCCGCCCGGCCTGCCCCGCCCGATCAGGAGCTCTCGATGTCCGTACGACGCCGCGATACCGCCGCGGTCTCCCTCGCCGTGGCCGCGGCACTCTCCCTCGCGGCATGCAGCGGCAGTGACACCGCGGCCACGAGCGAGGAGAAGAGCGGCGCGACAAGAAGGCGCAGCGGCCCGGTACCGGCATCGGCGCCAGGCAGCCCGCCCTCTCGTTGGTCCGCCGCCTCCCCGGCAGGATCCGCCGGTACGCGAAGAGCTCCCTCATCGGCACCACCCGCGAAGACGCCGGGTCCTCGACGGCCTCCGCACGTACGTGACCACGTGAAGGACCGGCCCGGGCGGGCCGCCTACGCCATGGTGGGCGGGGCACCCGGCGCAGGTAACCTGTCTGCGTGCCCCGTCTGTCTGAAGTCATCGCCGCGCTCGACGCCCTCTGGCCCCCGGAGCGGGCCGAGAGCTGGGACGCGGTCGGCACGGTCTGCGGCGATCCCGACGCCGAGGTGGCCCGGGTCCTGTTCGCCGTCGACCCGGTGCAGGCGACCGTCGACGAAGCCGTACGGCTCGGCGCGGACCTCCTCGTCACCCACCACCCGCTCTACCTGCGCGGTACGACGACGGTCGCGGCGTCCACCTTCAAGGGCCGTGCCGTGCACACCCTGATCAAGAACGACATCGCGCTGCACGTCGCCCACACCAACGCCGACAGCGCCGACCCCGGCGTCTCCGACGCCCTCGCGGGAGCGCTGGACCTGCGGGTCACCGGCCCCCTCGTCCCCGACCCCACCGACCCGTCCGGCCGCCGGGGTCTCGGCCGTGTCTGCGCACTCGACCCGCCGGCCACCCTGGGCCACTTCGCGGCCCGCGTCGCCGCCCGGCTGCCCGCCACCGCGCAGGGCGTCCGCGTCGCCGGCGACCCGGACGCGCTCATCAGCACCGTCGCCGTCAGCGGCGGCTCCGGCGACAGCCTCTTCGCCGACGTACGGGCCGCCGGCGTCGACGCCTTCGTCACGGCGGACCTGCGCCACCACCCGGCGTCCGAGGCCCGCGAACAGACCCCCCTCGCGCTGATCGACGCCGCGCACTGGGCCACCGAATGGCCCTGGTGCGAGCAGGCCGCCGCTCAGCTGGACGAGATCTCCGACCGCCGCGGGTGGGACCTGCGCGTCCACGTCTCGAAGACCCTCACCGACCCCTGGACCTCCCACCACACCCCCACGACCGCCCTTCCGACGAGCGCCTCGCGCGCCCCTTTTGATCCTTCTGGAGCCCCCAACTGAACGCCGCGCCCGCCGACCAGATCCGTCTCCTCGACGTACAGGCCCTCGACCTGCGCCTGTCCCAGCTCGCCCACCGGCGCAACTCCCTCCCCGAGCACGCCGAACTCGAATCGCTCACCAAGGACCTCGCGCAACTTCGCGACCTGCTGGTCGCCGCGCAGACCGAGGAGAGCGACACCACCCGCGAGCAGACCAAGGCCGAGCAGGACGTCGACCAGGTCCGCCAGCGCGCCGTGCGCGACCAGCAGCGCCTCGACTCCGGCGCCGTCTCGTCCCCCAAGGACCTGGAGAACCTCCAGCGCGAGCTCGTCTCGCTCGCCAAGCGCCAGGGCGATCTGGAGGACGTCGTCCTCGAAGTCATGGAGCGCCGCGAGTCGCTGCAGGAACGTGTCGCCGAACTGTCCGGCCGCGTCGCCTCCGTCCAGGCCAAGGCCGACGACGCGACCGCGCGCCGCGACGCCGCGTTCGAGCAGATCGACAGCGAGGTGGCCACGGTCACCAAGCAGCGCGAGGTCGCCTCGGCCACCATCCCCGCCGACCTCCTCAAGCTGTACGAGAAGCTCCGCGTCCAGTCCGGCGGCGTCGGCGCGGCCCGCCTCTACCAGCGCCGCTGCGAGGGCTGCCGGCTGGAGCTCAACATCACCGAGGTCAACGAGGTGCGGGCCGCCGCCCCCGACGCGGTCGTGCGGTGCGAGAACTGCCGCCGCATCCTTGTCCGTACGTCCGAGTCCGGCCTGTAGCCGTGGGACGCAGCCTCGTCATCGAGGCCGACGGCGGCTCCCGGGGCAACCCGGGTCCCGCCGGCTACGGCGCGGTCGTCCTCGACCCGCAGACGGGGGAGACGCTCGCCGAGGCCGCCGAGTACATCGGCGTCGCCACGAACAACGTCGCGGAGTACAAGGGCCTGATCGCCGGGCTCCGCGCCGCGCACGCGCTCGCACCGGACGCGACCGTCCACGTCCGCATGGACTCCAAGCTCGTCGTCGAGCAGATGTCCGGCCGCTGGAAGATCAAGCACCCGGACATGAAGCCGCTCGCGGCCGAGGCCGCGACCGTCTTCCCGCGGGTCCGGGTCACCTACGAGTGGATCCCCCGGGAGAAGAACAAGCACGCCGACCGGCTCGCCAACGAGGCGATGGACGCGGGCAAGAAGGGCAAGAAGTGGGAGCCGTCGGCCTCCACGGCCGACCTCGCCTCCCGTGCCTCCGCCCCTCCCCGTGTGGTCGGCGACGCGGCGGCGGGCGCGGCGAAGGCGCGGGCCGCGCTGGGGCGTGGAGCGGCGGTGCCCGAGCCGCTGACGCTGCCGAGCGCCTCGGAGCCCGAGCCCGCACCCACCGTGGCCACCGTGGGCTGGGGCACCTCCGCCGACGTGGGTACGCCCACGACCTTCGTCCTGCTGCGCCACGGCGAGACCGCGCTCACCCCCGAGAAGCGGTTCTCCGGGAGCGGCGGCTGCGACCCCGAGCTGTCGGCGGTCGGCCGCCGCCAGGCCGAGGCGGTCGCCGCTTCCCTGGCCGCGCGCGGCACCGTCCAGGAGATCGTCAGCTCCCCGCTGCGGCGCTGCCGCGAGACGGCGGACGCGGTGGCGGCGCGGCTCGGCCTGGACGTACGCGTCGAGGAGGGCCTGCGCGAGACGGACTTCGGGGCGTGGGAGGGCCTGACGTTCGGCGAGGTCCGCGAGCGCCACCCCGCGGACCTGGACGCCTGGCTGGCCTCCCCGAAGGCGGCGCCGACGGGCGGCGGCGAGAGCTTCGCGACGGTGGCGCGGCGGGTCTCGACGACGCGCGACAAGCTGATCGCCCGTCACGCGGGCCGCACGGTCCTGGTCGTCACCCACGTGACCCCGGTCAAGACGCTCGTACGCCTGGCCCTGGGCGCCCCGCCCGAGTCCCTGTTCCGGATGGAACTCTCGGCGGCGTCGCTGTCGGCGGTGGCGTACTACGCGGACGGCAACGCGTCGCTGCGCCTGCTGAACGACACGTCGCACCTGCGCTGAGCGGGAGGCGGGGGGACCGTCCGGGGCGGGTGGGTCTCGCGGTCCCGGATGCCGTCCCCGGAGCGGCCCGCCCCCGGCCGGCCCCGGGGCGGCGGTACGCCCCCGCGCCCGGCGACCGCCTCAGCGGCGCAGCCCCGCCGCCTCCCGGGCCAGCGCCTCCACCCGCCCCCAGTCCTTCGCGGCCAGCGCATCCGCCGGGAGCATCCAGGTGCCGCCCACGCACCCCACGTTCCCCAGCGCCAGATACGACGGCGCCGAGGCCGACGTGATGCCGCCCGTGGGGCAGAAGCGGGCCTGGGGCAGCGGCGCCCCCAGGGACTTCAGGTAGGCCGTGCCGCCCGCCGCCTCCGCCGGGAAGAACTTCATCCCGCTCACGCCGCGCTCCAGCAGCGCCACGACCTCCGAGGCCGTCGAGACCCCCGGCAGGAACGGAATCCCGGACGCCGCCATCGCGTCCAGCAGCGCGTCCGTCCACCCCGGGCTCACCAGGAACCGCGCCCCGGCCGTGACCGCGTCGTTCACGCCCGCCGGGGAGATCACCGTGCCGGCCCCGACCACCGCGTCCGGCACCTCCGCGGCGATGGCCCGGACGCAGTCGAGCGCGGCGGGGGTCCGCAGCGTCACCTCGATCGCCGGCAGCCCGCCCGCGACCAGCGCGCGCGCGAGCGGCACCGCGTCGGCGGCGTCCTCCAGGACGACGACAGGGACGACGGGCGCAAGGTCCAGTACGGAAGTCATGCCGTCATCCTGCCGTCGGCAGACGCAGTGCGCAACGCGCGTTGCGAAGCATGCAACGCTCAGTGGATCTGCCTCACCACCACGTCCAGCGCCCACGCCTTCCCGGCCTTCTCCGGAGCCGTGGCCTCCACCACGTGTCCCAGATCCCGCAGCGCCGAGACCAGCTCCGCGGGCCCGGCCGGGTTCGCCCCCGACGCGAGCAGGTCCCGTACGATCCGCCCCTTCGTCGCCTTGTTGAAGTGGCTCACGACGGACCGCTTCTCGACCCCGTTCGCGTCGGTCTGCGCGTGCAGCACCCGCACGGTCGCCGTCCGCCCGGCCACGTCCCCCTTCGGCTTCCAGGCCGCCGCGTACGCCGACGACCGCAGGTCCAGCACCAGCCCGTCGCCCGCGGCCACCGGCATCGCCGCGGCCATCGGCCCCCGCCAGTACGCCCCCAGTGCTCCCAGCCCCGGCAGCCTGACGCCCATGGAACACCGGTAGGAGGGGATCCGGTCGCCGATCCCCACCGCGCCCCACAGCCCCGAGAACACCAGCAGCGACTCCCGGGCCCGCTCCCGCGCGGCCGCGTCCAGGGTGGCCAGGTCCAGCGCGTCGTACAGCACGCCGGTGTAGACCTCCCCGGCCGGCCGCGCCCCGGCGGTCCGCAGCTCCACGTTCTTGGCGATCTCGCCGCGCAGCCCCTCGCTCAGGCCGAGGACCGCGCGCGCCTTCTCCTCGTCGGCGGCGCACAGCTCCACCAGCTCGTCCAGCACCGCGGCCCGCGCCCCGGCCAGCTCCGGCAGTGACAGGGACTCCGGCTTCAGGGGCGCGCCGGAGCCACTGGCGGCCTTTCCTTCGGACGGGGGCAAGAGCACGAGCACAGCGGAACTCCTCGATGACGACGACGCGCGTACGCACACGGCAAAACGCCAGGGTAAGCGGATCCCGCCGGGCCGCCCCGACCCGCCGGCCCCGCCGCCCCGTCCCGCCGGCCGTTGCGCGGGTCACGCGGGCGAGCTGTCCGACGCCCGCGTGACGGCGTCGACGAACGCGCGCGGGTCGTCGGCGTGCAGGCGCACGGTCCGCGTCTCGGCCCGCTCCCCGAGCGGCCGCAGGTAGGCGACCGGCACGGACAGCTCCAGGGTGACGGTCGTCTGCCCGCCCACGCGGAGGCCGAGGACGCCGTCCTCCTTGGTGCCGGAGTAGCGCCGTTCGACACGTACGGACCGGACCGAGGCGGCCGGCACGCGTACGTCGTAGAAGCCGCCGTACCGGATCCGCAGCGACCCGTCCGCGCCGACGACGTGCGGCCGGGTCACGCAGGCGGCGTGCAGCCCGAGGACCTGGATCACCGTGTACACGTCCAGGAACAGCACGACCGCGTGCACCGCCGGCCACGGGATGAGCAGCGCCGGCATCACCGTCTCGACGACGGCGACGAAGAGCAGGCCGCAGAGCATCGCGGTCTGCGGCCCGGTGTACGGCGCCGCGTACGCCCCGGGCCCGACCCCGTGCCGCCGCCTCGCGAGCCAGAGCGCGAGGCTGTGCAGCGCCCGCACCTCGTGCTCCACGAGCCGCAGCGTCCGCACCGGAGCGGCGGCGCGCACCGCCGCCCAGCCCCCGCCGGCGTACAGCCGCCGCACACGCAGCACCTGCCACACCAGCGCCGCGAGCACCAGTGCCTCGGCGGCGGCGACCACCGAGGACGGCACGTCGACCCCGGCCAGCAGGCACGTGACCAGTGCGAGCTCGGCCCCCATGACGAAGATCCCCGCAGTCCGCCCCGTCACCCTGTCACCGTTCCATCCTGTACGTGAGCAGCTCCATCACCCGGCGTACGACGGCGGCCTGGGCAGGGGCGAAGTCCGCGAGCACGGCTTCCCCGTACGCGCCGGCCGCGACGACGGGCCCTTCGGCCGGGACGGCCGCGATCGCGGCGTCCGGCACGGCGGCCGCGAGCTCGTCGGCGAGCGGCCCGATCCGGGGGTCGTCGCGGGCGGCGTCGGCCAGCGCGTCGAGCCGCTCGTACAACGCCACCACACCCGGGTCCCGGGTCATCGGCGCGAGCGCTTCCAGCAGCTGATCGCCCTTGCCGTCACCGGCCAGCAGGGTCAGATGGTCCCGGTCCTTCGCCGCCGACGGCGAATCGGTGACCGGCAGCCCGCCCAGCAGCTCGGCCAGCGCGGGCGGTACGGGGCCCTCGGCGGGCAGCGTCCCGGCCTCGGCCTGCGCCAGCAGCTCGCCCAGCCGCGCCCGCCGCCGCCGGACGTCCGCCTCCTGGCGGGCGAGGTCCGCGTCCAGTTCGCGCAGTACGACGGCGAGTTCGGTCCCCGCGTCGTCGGCGAGGACGTCCCGCACCTCGTCCAGGCCGAGCCCCAGCTCGGTCAGCCGCCTGATCCGGGCCAGGAGGACGGCGTGCCGCACCCCGTACACGCGATAGCCGTTGGCCAGCCGCGGGGGCTCGGGCAGCAGGCCCTGGTGGTGGTAGTGCCGCACGGCACGGGGGGTGACCCCGGCGAGGGCGGCGATCTCTCCGATCCGCATGGGGTCAGTAGAAACCCTGACGCTGCGGCAGGGTCAACCCGGCCGGCCTGGCGGGTAGCATGGTCGGCACGGCAGACGAGCCGGGCGGACGGCCGCGTGGGGATCTCCGGATCTCCCCGAGGAACGTCCGGGCTCCACAGGGCAAGGTGGTGGCTAACGGCCACCCGGGGTGACCCGCGGGACAGTGCCACAGAAAACAGACCGCCGGGGACCTCGGTCCTCGGTAAGGGTGAAACGGTGGTGTAAGAGACCACCAGCGTCTGAGGTGACTCAGGCGGCTAGGTAAACCCCACCTGGAGCAAGGTCAAGAGGGGCCGTCGCGAGACGGCCCTGCGCGGACGATCGAGGGCTGCCCGCCCGAGTCCGCGGGTAGACCGCACGAGGCCGGCGGCAACGCCGGTCCTAGATGGATGGCCGTCGCCCCGACGACCGCGAGGTCCCGGGGCACAGAACCCGGCGTACAGCCCGACTCGTCTGCCACCTACCCCCTCTGACCAGCGAAAACGTAGGGCAGAGGTTTTTCGTGCATGCGAAGGCTCAGCTCAGCCCGGTTCGTACCGGCTCACACCGGACCTCGCACCCCCTGACGTAGCCATGAAAGCAGCCATGGAACCGGTAGTGAGGCGTGCCCCGGAACGAGTGTCGGGCCGGCTCTCCCCGAGCCTGCCCGGGTACCCGAGGAAGGAAAGAGGTCGTGCGGCTGTCCGACCTCGCCGGGCGGCAGGGGTGGACGATCGCATCGACTCCGCAGCCGGCTCCGTCAGTCGATGCTCTCGTAGGGGTTGCGGATCGTGTGGCGGGCGGCGGCTGTGGCCAGGACGTTCTGTGGGTAGCGGGAGCCGGGCACGTAGTAGCGGCCCTTGGTGTTGCCGACCGGGGTCAGCAAGTCCCTGCGCATCAGGTGCTGCATATCGCGCTGGGCTTGTTGTTCACTGATCCCTTCCGCTTTTTCGTAGCGGAAGCGGCGTACCCGGCCGGTCATGGCGACTTCGTGCAGGGCGGTGATCTGGCGTTCGGTGACGCCGAGCATCTCGCGTTGCTCATCGAGCTGGATCCAGCACGTGTTGGAACGGTCCACGCGGTGTTGGACACTCTGGGTCTGCTCGTGATAGGCGCGCAGGTTGAACCGCACCCACGGGGTGGCGTCCCGCGTCGGGCTGTAGACGGGGCCGCCGACCTCGCGTAGCACCTTGTAGTAGTCCCAGGTGTGACCGGGCATACCCAGCCAAGCCTCGATGGAGGAGAACTCGGGGGCGAGGGCGCCTTCTCGGGCGATCAGGAGGGTTTGCAAGGAGCGGGACATACGGCCGTTGCCATCGGCCCACGGGTGGATCTTGACGAGATTGAAATGGGCCATCGCGGCGCGGACGAGTGGGTCGGAGTCGATGTCACCCGTGTTGAGCCAGTCGACCAACTCACCCATCAGGGCGGCCACATCGTCTTCGTGAGGGCCCTCGTACTCTATGGCGTGGGGGTCGCCGACGGCGGTGATGAAGACCGGGCCCCGCCGCCACTGCCCGGCAAGCCTGCGAGGGTGGTGGTGGCCCTGCAGCATCCAGTGCAGCGCGTTGAGCAGGCCCTTGCTGTACTCGAAATCGGGGGCATCGTGAAGTGACTGAAGGTAGGTCATGGCCTGCTGATAGGCGACAGTCTCTGCACGATTCGCCTCGGTGATGTCCACCTTCTCCTGCGCGTCGTCCATGAGGTCGGCGACATCGCGGGCATCGACTTTGTAGCCCTCGATGGTGTTGGACGCGGCGATGGCCGAAGCGGTCAGATGGCGGCGCAGATCGAGGGTCCACTTGGTCGGGGCTTGCTGCACGGCGTGACGCAGGGCGCGACGCATGTCGGCGACTTCGGCCAGGACGTGGTGGTCCGTGGTGGAGAGTCGAGGCGTTTTGTACAGCATGACGTAATGATACCCACAGGGTGTCATTACGTCGAGCGTGTTACTGGGCGGCGACCTGACGACCCTGCTGATCGAACGCAGGGCCGGCGCCTTCGACGGTTGCTCCGGCATCGCGCATTCGCGGGCACCGGGCGACTGCGAGCATTGTCCTGGCAGGCCTGATCTCGTACGACGCAGACCATGTCCTCACGGCCATCGGTGCCGTGAACTGGCGAATTCGAGGGGGACGTCTCCTTGCGCAGCCATCAAAGTAGCCAGGGGAAGCGCCCTCCCCGCATGTTCGCGCAGGTCATATCGGTGTGGTGACTCTCCCCGGCGTACAGCCCGACTCGTCTGCCCGCTAGGCCCCTGACCTGCGAAGCGGCGCTCCACCCTGCGATCGGATGGAGCGCTGGGGAGAATCCGGGGAGATCCGTTACGCAGTGGGGTCGACTTCCGTCACCTCCGCCTCGACAGCGGGGGCCGGCTCGGGTCCGGGCCCGAGTGCGGCCGTGCCGGCAGGGCATGCCTGGGCTTTCAGGGGTGTGCGACTTGGCAGGAATTCAGCCGCCCACAAGAACCACCGGCAAGAAGGAGACACGGAGATGTCGAGCAGTGCACCGGCCAAGCGTGTACTGAGGGGAGTGGCGGGTGTGTTCGCCTTGCCGGCGGGGGCGTCCGCACCTGTTGTCGCGGCGCCGGCACCGTCAGCCGCGAGCGCCGCCGCCGACTTCCCCGAGGGGGTGAAATTCAAGATCCAGAACTATCGGACCCAGGGCTGTCTGTTGGCCGAGTCGGGATTCGACCAGGTCAACGCCCCTCTGCATCCCGGGGTCGACTTCTGTTCGGCGGAACACGCCCTCTGGATTCAGGGAAGCGGCGACAGTATCCGCAGCGACTTCAAGGAGAGGGTCCAGCCCGGGGTTCACTGGTGCCTTGCCGGAGCCGAGAGCGGGAGGGTGAGCACCGAGCCCTGCGACGGCGGGTGGAATCAGAGATGGACCCGTTTCTCGGAGGGCTTCATGAAGAACTGGGCGACCAAGCAGTGTCTGGACGTCAGGAGTGAGAGTCCGTACCTCGTGCACACCCGTGGATGCCTGAAGCACGAATGGCAGAAGTGGGCCTTCAAGCCCGTCTGACCCCGATCTTCCCTGATGAGTCGTCAGTTTATCCGGCGGCCCGGCTCCTTCCTCACCCGGCCGCGCCGGGACAGTGCGGCGGTCATCCGCATCAGCGGCGGCAGCAGCCCGTACGCGGCCACCGGCACCACGATCGCCGTCAGGACGAGTGTCTGTACGGCGAGCGGCAGCGGGCTGACCCACGGCCGCAGCGCCACCATGGCGAGGGTGATCGTCGGATACACGGCCAGCCAGGTCAGTAGGGCCCGGACGTGCACCGACGGGGCGAACGGGGTGGAGCGTGACGAGGACATGGATTTGCCCCTCCGAGGTGCTGAAGACGTTTCCAACTCTTTGGTTGGATACTGGCACGGCCCGGTGATCGTGTCCAACCATCTGGTTGGTACTGGCATACCCTGAAGCCCATGGCATGGGACACGGAACGGACGAAGCGGCTGCTCCTGGAGGCCGCCAGGGCGGAGTTCGCCGCATACGGCATCGCCGGAGCGCGGGTGGACCGGATCGCGGCGAAGGCCGGGGTCAACAAGGAGCGCATCTACGGCTACTTCGGCAACAAGGAGAAGCTGTTCAACGTGGTGCTCGTCGACGCCATGACGGAGCTCGCCGACAAGGTGCGGCCGGGCGAGGGGCCGGTCGGCGAGTACGTCGGCCGCGTCTTCGACTTCCACCGCAGGGACCCGGCGCTGCTGCGGCTGCTGATGTTCGAGGCACTGCACTACGGGGACGCGCTGGTGGACCGGAACCCGAGGCGCGTCGAGTGGTACGAGGTCGCGGTCGGGACCCTGGCGGAGACCACGGGCCGCACGACGGAGGAGGCCGGGCGCCTCCTGATCACCCTTGTCGGGCTGGCCGCCTGGCCGATCGCGATGCCGCAGCTGGCCCCGCTGGTACTGGGCGCGCAGGGGCGGGACGACGAGGCGCTGACCGGTCTGCGGCAGTTCGTGGTCGATTTCGCGGAACGCGGCGTGCGGCCGAGGGAGGAAGAGCCGAGAGGGAAAGGGGAGAGGGGGGAAGGAGGGACGGGGGAAGAGGGGAAAGGGGAAGGGCCGGAATGAGGAGAACACGGGCTTGCGCGCCCACGGTCCTCCCCGATCCTCCTCGGTGCCGACGGACCGGCCGGGTGCTCAGGCGTCCGGGCCGTCTCCCTCTTCCCCCTCCGGGATGCGCGCGCCCGCGCCGCCGACCCTGATCCGCCCGTCGCCCGCGCGCAGTTCCACCGTCAGGACGCCGGGGCGCCCCATGTCGTCGCCCTGGTGGAGGGTGAGCACCGACTCCTGCGGCACGAGGCCCAGTTCCCGCGCGTACGCCCCGAAGGCCGCCGCCGCGGCCCCCGTCGCCGGGTCCTCCACGACGCCGCCCACCGGGAACGGGTCACGGACGTGGAACGTCGTCGCGTCCTCACGCCACACCAGCTGCACCGTCGTCAGGTCCAGGCGGCGCATCAGCACGGCCAGCCGCTCGAAGTCGTACGACAGCCGCGCCAGCCGCTCGCGGGTCGCGGCCGCCAGGACCAGGTGGCGGTTGCCGGCGTACGCGATGCGCGGCGGGAAGGCCGGGTCGAGGTCGGCGGCGGCCCAGTCCAGCGCGGCCAGCGCCTCCGTCACATCGCTCTGTGCCGCGTCCGCCACGTGCGGTTCGACGCTGGTGAGGGTGGCGCGGTACGCGCCGTCGGCGGACGCGGTCACCTCCACCGGGACCGTGCCGGCCGGCGTCTCGAAGACCAGGTCCCCCGGGCGGCCCCGGTGCTCGGCGAGCGCGATCGCCGTCGCGACGGTGGCGTGGCCGCAGAACGCGACCTCGGCCTGCGGGCTGAAGTACCGGACGGTGAAGGCGCGTCCGGGCTCCAGCTCCTCCATGAGGAACGCCGTCTCGCTGTAGCCGACCTCGGCCGCCACGGCGAGCATGGTCGCGTCGTCGAGCCCGGCCGCGTCCAGGACGACACCCGCGGGATTGCCGCCCTCCGGATCGGTCGAGAAGGCCGTGTAGCGCAGGACGTCGGTGCGGGTGAATGACTTCATGCCGCGGTCAACCGCCGTATCCGCCGTGATGTTCCCTCAGCCCCGCCCGATGTACGGCATCGTCGTCGCCAGCACCGTCGCGAACTGCACGTTCGCCTCCAGCGGCAGCTCCGCCATGTGCAGCACCGTGCGCGCCACGTCCCGCGCGTCCATCACCGGCTCCGCCATCAGCTCGCCGTTCGCCTGGAGGATGCCCGCCTGCATCCGCTCCGTCATGTCCGTCGCCGCGTTGCCGATGTCGATCTGGCCGCACGCGATCCGGTACGGACGCCCGTCCAGGGAGAGGGACTTGGTCAGGCCCGTCATGGCGTGCTTGGTGGTCGTGTACGCGAGGGAGTGCGGCCGGGGCGCGTGCGCCGAGATCGAGCCGTTGTTGATGATGCGGCCGCCCTGCGGGTCCTGGTCCTTCATCTGCCGGAACGCCGCCTGCGCGCACAGGAACGAGCCGGTGACGTTCACGTCGACGACCGAGCGCCACTCCTCGTACGCGATGTCCTCCACCGGCACACCGCGCGGCCCGAACGTGCCCGCGTTGTTGAAGAGCAGGTCGAGGCGCCCGTACCGCTTCCGTACGGCGGCGAACAGCGCGTCCACGTCGGCCGGAAGCGACACGTCCGCCTGTACGCACGACGTCTCGCCGCCCGCCTCCCGCGCGGTCTCTTCCAGCGGCCCGGTACGCCGCCCCGCCAGCGCGACCGACCAGCCCGACCCCGCCAGGGCGAGTGCGACGGCCCGGCCGATGCCCGAGCCCGCTCCGGTCACGACGGCGATCTTCGTCCGAGGGTTCATGGCCCAGCAGCGTACGTGACACGTACATGAAAGCGTGACGACGCCCCGTACCACTCCAATACCTCTGACAACAGCCGTCAGGGGAGGGGCAGATGACCATCGCATCGGGCCATGACCAGGAGACACGGGCCGCCGCACGGCACATCCGCCGCCGCCGGTTCCTCACCGTCACCGGGGCCGCCGCCGCGCTCGCCTTCGCGACGAACCTGCCGGGGACCGCCCACGCCGCGGAGTTCGACGCCCGGAAGATCACGGACGATCCCTTCACCCTCGGTGTCGCGTCCGGCGATCCGCTCCCCTCGTCCGTACTGCTGTGGACGAGACTCGCCCCCAGGCCGTACGAGCCGGACAGCGGCCTGCCGCGCGCCCGCGTCCAGGTGCGCTGGGAACTCGCCCGCGACGCGGGCTTCCGGCGGACCGTCAGGCGCGGCCACGTCACCGCGCACCCCGAGTTCCACCACAGCGTCCGCGTCGAGGCCGGCGGGCTCGACCCCGACCGCGTCTACTACTACCGCTTCCGCGCGGGCGACTGGATCAGCCCGGTCGGCCGCACCCGCACGGCGCCCGCCCGCTCCGCGCGGATCAGGGAGCTGCGGCTCGGCGCGGTCTCCTGCCAGGCGTACCACGACGGGTACTTCACCGCGTACAAGCACCTCGCGGAGGAGGACCTCGACGTCGTCTTCCACCTCGGCGACTACCTCTACGAGTACGCCGTGAACGCCGCCGGAGGCGCCCGCGCCTACGCCGACCACCGCGTGCCCGCCCACTTCAACCACGAGACGGTCACGCTGGAGGACTACCGCCTGCGGTACGCCCTCTACAAGTCCGACCCGGACCTGAGGGCCGCGCACGCCGCGCACCCCTCCGTCGTCACCTGGGACGACCACGAGACGGAGAACAACTACGCGGGCGGCACCCCCGAGAACGGCGTACCGCCCGAGGAGTTCCTGCTGCGCCGGGCGGCGGCGTACCGCGCCTACTGGGAGAACCAGCCGCTGCGCGCCCCGCAGCGGCCCGACGGCGCCGACATGCGGCTCTACCGGCGGCTGCACTTCGGGCGGCTCGCGCAGTTCGACATCCTCGACACCCGCCAGTACCGCTCCGACCAGGCGTACGGCGACGGCTGGCAGCTCCCGGGCCCCGAGTCCGAGGACCCGTCGCGCACCATGACCGGCGCGGAGCAGGAGCGGTGGCTCATCGACGGCTGGCGCGACTCGCGGGCGCTGTGGAACGTCGTGCCGCAGCAGGTCACCTTCGCCCGGCGGCGCAGCGCGGGCGACCCGAAGGTCAGCATGGACGCGTGGGACGGCTACCCGGCCTCCCGCAAGCGCGTGCTCGCCGGCGCGGAGGCGGCCGGCGTCGACAACCTCGTGGTGCTCACGGGCGACGTCCACGTGGCGTACGCCTTCGACCTGAAGAAGGACTTCGAGGACCCGGCCTCGCGCACCGTCGGCACGGAGTTCGTCACCACGTCGGTCTCCAGCGGCAAGGACGGCGCGGAGAGGCCCGCCAACTACGACCGCCTGATGCGGGGCAACGCGCACCTGAAGTTCTACGACGGCAGGCGCGGCTACACGACGCTCACGCTCGGCGAGGACGTGGCGCGCGCGGACTTCCGGACGGTGTCCGCGGTCACCACGCCCGGCGCGCCGGTCACGACCGCCGCCTCACTCGTCACCGAGGCGGGGAACCCGGGCCTGAAGCCCGCCTAGGCCCTGCTCGTCCTCGTCGCCCGGGTAACGGACGCCGATGCGGTCGCGCACCGCGTCGAGCGTCCGCATCACGGCGAGGCTGCCGTCCAGCGGGACCAGCGGCGACTCCTTCTCGCCCGCGCGCAGACAGCGCATCACCTCGGCCGCTTCGTACTGGAGGCTGTGACGGCCGGCGATTCCGGCGGTGAACTCCTCCGGCTCCGCCCCGTCCCGGTGCAGCGTGAACCGGTCGGGGTGGAAGAAGCCGCGTCCCAGCTCGATCCTGCCCTTCGTCCCCGTCACGGCCGCCGTGATGGGGGTGTCGGCGGTGATGGAGCAGGACAGCAGCGCCGTCACCCCCGCGTCCCACCCGAGCAGCATGCCGGTGTTCAGGTCGACGCCCTCCGGCGACAGCAGCGCGTCGGCCTGTACGCGGTCGGGCTCGCCCAGCAGCAGATGCGCGAACGACACCGGGTACACGCCGAGGTCCAGCAGCGCCCCGCCGCCCAGCGCCGGATCGCGCAGCCGGTGCTCGGACTCGAACGGCCCCGCGAGCCCGAAGTCGGCGTGCACGGTGCGCACTTCGCCGATCGCCCCGTCCTTCACCAGCTCCGCGAGCCGCCTGATGGCGGGGTTGCAGTACATCCACATCCCCTCCATCAGGAAGCGGTCGTGGCGGCGGGCCACGGCGACCAGTTCCTCCGCCTCGCGGGAGTTCAGCGTGAACGCCTTCTCGCACAGCACCGCCCGGCCCGCCTCCAGGCACAGGCCGGCGGCCGCCCGGTGCGCGGAGTGCGGGCCTGCGACGTACACCACATCGACGTCCTCGTCCGCGGCGAGCTCCGCCCAGCTCCCGTACGCCCGCGGTATCCCGAACCGCTCGGCGAACGCCTTCGCGCCGGCGGTCGTACGGGATGCCACCGCCACCACCTCGGCGTTCTCCGTGTCCCGCATCTCCAGCAGGTCCGCGGTGAACGAGGACGCGATGCCGCCCGTCGCCAGCACGCCCCACCGCACGGTCGTTCCGCCCATACCCGGCCCCCAGAAAAAGGTGTCGACCACTCCGGACGAGCTGAGAGCATAGGTCCGTATTCAACGACATGGAGATGCGAATGCCGGAGACCGGCCAGTCCGCGCAAGGCCACATACCCGGGGCGGAGGCAGCGGCCGCAACCGGCTCCGTCCCCGCCCCCGTTGCCGCCCCCGCCCCCGTCGCCACCACCGCCGCCCGTCGCACGGGTCTCCTGGTCACGCTGGTGCTCGGCGGGCTCACCGCCCTGCCGCCGCTCTCCATGGACATGTACCTCCCCGCCCTGCCCGCGGTCACCGAATCCCTGGGCTCGCCCGCCGCGACCGTGCAGCTCACCCTGACCGCGTGCCTGGCCGGCATGGCGCTCGGACAGCTGGTCGTGGGCCCGATGAGCGACCGGTTCGGCCGCCGCGGGCCGCTCCTCCTCGGCATGCTCGTGTACGTCGTGGCCACCGCGATCTGCGCGTTCGCGCCCTCCGCCGAACTCCTCGTCGCCTTCCGCCTCCTCCAGGGGCTCGCGGGGGCGGCGGGCATCGTGATCGCCCGGGCGGTGGTCCGTGACCTCTACGACGGCGTGGAGATGGCGCGTTTCTTCTCCACCCTGATGCTGATCTCCGGCGTGGCGCCGGTCGTCGCGCCGGTCGTCGGCGGCCAGGTGCTCCGCCTGACGGACTGGCGGGGCATCTTCGCCGTCCTCACCGTCATCGGCGTCCTCCTCACCCTCGTCGTGTGGAGGTGGCTGCACGAGACACTGCCGCCGGGCCGCCGCCACCAGGGAGGCGTGGGCGAGGCACTGCGCACGATGCGCGGCCTCCTCGCGGACCGCGTCTTCACCGGTTACCTGCTGGCCGGCGGTCTCGCCTTCGCCGCCCTCTTCGCCTACATCGCCGCCTCGCCCTTCGTGGTCCAGGAGATCTTCGGCGCGTCCCCGCAGACCTTCAGCCTGCTCTTCGGCATCAACTCGGTCGGTCTGATCGCCGTCGGCCAGATCAACGGCAAGCTGCTGGTGGGCCGGGTCAGCATGGACAAGGTCCTGGCCGTGGGCCTGTCCCTCATCGCGCTCGCCTCGCTCGCGCTGCTCCTGATGACCACGGGCGTCTTCGGCGAGACCGGCCTGGTCCCGGTCG
Source organism: Streptomyces sp. NPDC003016 (assembly GCF_053591455.1). Taxonomy (NCBI): domain Bacteria; kingdom Bacillati; phylum Actinomycetota; class Actinomycetes; order Kitasatosporales; family Streptomycetaceae; genus Streptomyces; species Streptomyces sp. NPDC003016. Next base: position 29,286 of record NZ_JBSFTV010000039.1, on the reverse strand, counting down.
CGGCCGGACTCTTCGTCCTGATGTCGTCGATGGGCCTCGCCCTGCCCAACGCCAACACCCAGGCCCTGATGCGCACCCCGCACGCGGCCGGCTCGGCGTCCGCGCTGCTCGGTACGTCGTCGTTCCTGATCGGCGCGATCGCCTCACCGCTGGTCGGCATCGCGGGCGAGGCGACGGCGGTCCCGATGGCGGTGGTCCAGCTGACCTGCGCGCTGGCCTCGCTCATGTGCTTCGCGGCCCTGTGCCGCCCGTGGCGGCGCACCGCGCCGGTGTGACGGAGAGGTTCCCGGGAGGACTGGGCCCGGCCGCCCGAGACGGGACTGGAGGGCCCGCCCCAGGGCAGCCCGGGAAGGCGGAACAACCGGCCCGGGCCGGCCCTGAGGACCGGTCACTTGCGCCAGAACAAGTGGTGCGTCACCCCGCTCGGGCTGGGCACGACCTCCAGGTGGAACCGGTCGAGCAGCTCGTCGGGGGACTCCCAGAGCCGTACTCCGGACCCGAGCTCCACCGGCGAGACCGCCACATGCAGGGTGTCGACGAGGTCGGCGTCGAGGAACTGCCGGATGGTGGTGGCCCCGCCGCCGAGCCGGACGTCCTTGCCCTGCGCCGCCTCCCGCGCCTGTTCGAGGACCGTGGCCGGTTCGCCGCCGACGAAGTGGAACGTGGTGTCGGAGAGCGTGAACGAAGGACGCCTGTGGTGGGTCATGACGAACACCGGGGCACGGAACGGGGGCTCCTCCCCCCACCAGCCGCGCCACTCGTGGTCGTTCCAGGGCCCGCGCTGGGGCCCGAACTTGTTGCGGCCCATGATCTCGGCACCGATGTTGCGTGCGTAGTCCCGGGTGAGGTAGTCGTCCAGGCCCCGGCTGCCCCCGGGGTCGGTGCGCATGGGCCAGCTCGCCGTGGCGCCGGCCCAGGCGAACAGCCTCTCGGGCTCGACGTGGCCGAACGGCCTCTCGAAGCTCTGGTCCTCCCCGGCACCGATCCCGTCACTCGAGACATTGAAGTTCTGCACTCTCAGTAGCTGAGCCACGTGTTCCTCCTGTGAGGGCGACAATGGTGGTGAGACTCCCCGGGCCGCGAAAACTCATCGCTGCGTCCGTTCTCAGGACCGGCACCTCTGCCGTCATCGGCATCGACGCGCCGACGATCTCGACGCCGGGCCAAAGCTCACGGGCCAGAGCTCACGGGTCCTCGCCCTCCCTCACCCCCGGCGGGCGTAGGCGATCAGGTGGCGGCGGTCCTTGCGGTCCGTCCAGGGGAACAGGGCCGTGCCCGCCACCTCCACCGCGGGTACGTGTACGTTCGCCGGGAGCGCCGTCGGCTCCGCCGTGGTGAGGTCGGCCTCCACGGGGGTGCGCGTCGCCGTCGTGCCGTACGCGATGCCCGTGTCCGTCACCGCCGTCAGGGACAGCGGCTTCGTGCCGTCCGCCTCCTCGAAGCAGTGCCCCGACCCCGTCTCCAGGTCGAAGCCCAGGCTCCCCGCCACCACGTACCGCCCCTCCGGCGCCACCGCCGCCTGCGGGTACTTCCCCGGCTCTATCGCGGGCCTGCGGCACTCCGCCTTCGCCAGCGCCCTCCCCGTCGTCGCGTCGTGCACCGCCCACACGTCGTAGTCGGCCGCGCCCGCGCCGCCCCGCTTCCTCTGCCACTTGGCGAGGATCCGGCCGCCCGCCACCGACGTCGGCACCCCCGACGCCGCGTCCGCTCCGGCCGGGGCCGCCTGCCGGCTGTGCCAGCCGTCGCGCACCCAGAAGCCCCGGCGCCCGCTCACCAGGACCCCCTTCTCGGTGACCGCCCGCACCTGGGTCTGCGTCCGGCAGTCCGCGCACCCCTTCGGGTAACGGAGGTCCTTCGGGGCCAGCCGCGCCACCCGGCCGGTCACCGGGTCGACGACCGCGCTGTCCGCGCCGCCGTCGCTGACGAGGATGCCGGGGCCGGACCCGTCCACGGCCGGGGCGCCGGCCCAGGGCAGCTCGACGCGCCGCCGCGCGCCGCTTTCCGCGTCGTACACGTCGAGCGCCACGATCATGTCGGCGGCGGTCAGCGCGTCCTCGCCGACCTTCCCGTACGACCAGGTGACGAAGAACTCCCGGCCGTCCTTCGCGACGGACAGCAGCCGGGGGAAGTACGCCGGATCGGACAGCGGCCGCCAGGCGTCGCCCGCCCACCGCGTCCTCCCGCTCGCCGCGTCGACGGCCCGCAGCCGGAACCGGGCGGCGGACACCCGCTCCAGGTACCCGACCCGCCCCGCGCCCACGGCGACCGCGTACTCGGCCGACGCGCCGGTGACCTCCCAGCCCCGCCGGTTGGTGTACGCCGCGGGAACGGCCAGCCGCGTCACGGGCCCGGCCGCGCCCTTCCTCGCGGGCTCCGCCGGCCCGGCCTTCCGCCGCTCGTCCGTACGGTCGCCACCACCCCCGTCGCCGCCGCACGTGGCCAGCAGGAGCAGCAGGGCCAAGACGATCACACCGGCCACCAGAGCCACGCGTACGACCCGCTGTCCCATGCGTCCCCCCGACGGTCGAGCCGACGGGCGTCAGCGTAGCAACTGCCTCTCGCACCGCATCAGTTCGTCCGAGCCCCTTCCCGCCCCGGTACGGGCGATCCGCGGCGTACTCCGAAAGTGCCTAAAATCTTCCGGTGAACTCCACCCTCCCCACCGCAGAAGCCCTGCGCACCGCACTCGCCGGACTTCTCGACGGGCTGCCGCCCAAGCAGGCCGCACAGGCCGTCGAGCGGCTGATCACCAGCTACCGGGGGACCACCCCCACCGACGCGCCCGTCCTGCGCGACCGCTCCGACGTCGCCGCGTACGCCGCGTACCGGATGCCGGCGACCTTCGAGGCGGTGCGTTCCGCGCTGGCAGCCCTCCGCGACGCGGCCCCGGAGTGGATCCCGGCGACGCACACGGACATCGGCGGCGGGACGGGCGCCGCGACCTGGGCCGTCGCGGAGGCGTGGCGGGAGGAGCCGGCCAGTACGGTCGTCGACTGGGCCGAGCCCGCCCTCGTGCTCGGCCGGGAGCTCGCCGAGGCGTCCGGTTCGCCCGCCCTGCGCGCCACGGCCTGGCAGCGCTCCCGCATCGGATCGGCGCTGCGGATCGAGAGCACCGATCTCGTCACCGTCTCGTACGTCCTCAAGGAGCTCACCGCCGCCGACCGCGCGCACCTCGTCACCGAGGCGGCCCGCGCCGCCCGCGCCGTCGTGATCGTCGAGCCCGGCACCCCCGACGGCTACCTCCGCGTCATCGAGGCCAGGCAGCGGCTGATCGACGCGGGCCTGCGCGTCGCCGCCCCCTGCCCGCACAGCGGTGCCTGCCCCATCGAGCCCGGCGCCGACTGGTGCCACTTCTCGGCCCGGGTGAGCCGTTCCTCCCTCCACCGCCAGGTGAAGGGAGGCTCGCTGCCGTACGAGGACGAGAAGTTCAGCTACGTCGCGGCCGTCCGCGACGGTGCGGACGGTCCGGCCGTCGTCCCGGCCGCCAACCGCGTGATCCGCAGGCCGCAGATCCGCAAGGGCATGGTCCTGCTGGAACTGTGCGCGAAACCCGAGGAGCTCACCCGCGAGACGGTCACCAAGAAGCGCCACGGCGACCTCTACCGGGCGGCCCGGGACACCGACTGGGGCGACGCCTGGCCGCCGTCCCGGTCCGGGAACCCCTAGCCGCGCAGCTCCTGGGTGCAGCACTTCACGCTGCCGCCGCCCTTGAGCAGCTCTCCGAGGTCCATCCCGACCGGTTCGTACCCGCGCGCCCGCAACGGCTCGAAGAGCCCGAGCGCGGCGTGCGGCAGCAGCACGTGGCGCCCGTCGCTCACCGCGTTGAGCCCGAGCGCCGCCGCGTCCGCCTCCCGGGCGACGATCGCGTCGGGGAAGAGCCGGGCGAGGACGGCCCGGCTGCCGGGGGAGAAGGCGTCGGGGTAGTACATGACCTCGTCGCCGCGGTCGTCGAGGACGGCCAGCGCGGTGTCCAGGTGGTAGTAGCGCGGGTCGACGAGGTCCAGGCCGATGACCGGGCGGCCGAAGAACTCCTGTGCCTCGTCGTGCGAGAGCGGGCTGGAGCGGAAGCCCCGCCCGGCGAGGATCCAGGACGAGGTGACGGCGAAGTCGCCCTCGCCCTCGTTGATGTGCGAGGGCTCGCAGATCTCCGTGAAGCCGTGGGCGCGGAACCACTCCAGGTGGGCCTCGGCCTCCGGCGTCCGTTCCGCGTACGCGAACCGGGCGCCGAGCACCCGGCCGTCGATGACGGTGGCGCCGTTGGCGGCGTACACCATGTCGGGCAGGCCGGGCCTGGGGGCGAGGAGCTCGACGGTGTGGCCGAGGTTCCGGTAGCGGTCGCGCAGGTCCTCCCACTGGGCGAGGGCCAGCGGCAGGTCGACCGGCTTCCCGGGGTCCATCCAGGGGTTGATGGAGTACGTCACCCTGAAGTGCTCCGGGGGACACATCAGATAGCGGCGGGGCGAGGCGTCACGAGGCACTGAGGGCTCCTCACGAGCGGCATGGCGCACCGAGTGTGCGTGAGAGCCATGGTCCGCCGTGCAGAGCCGTCGCGCTGTGCACCGATCGGGTGGTTCCCGGCTGGTCAGCCCGCATCCGACAGGCGAGACGGATCGTCTCGCCATGCTGGTAGATTGGCCCCATGGCCGACACCGCGACCCCCGGAACGCCCAGGACCCCCGACTCCGCACGCCGCAGCGAGCGCTCGCGCCGCGCGATCTACGAAGCGGCCCTCTCCCTCGTCGGCGAGGCGGGCTACACCAAGACGACGATCGAGGGCATCGCCGCCCGCGCCGGCGTGGGCAAGCAGACGATCTACCGCTGGTGGCCCTCGAAGGCCGCCGTACTGCTCGAAGCCTTCGTCGACCTCGGTGAACAGGCCGCAGAGGCGGCGGGCGGCGACGGCGGGTCCGAGTTCCCCGACACCGGCGACCTGGCCGCCGACCTCAGGACGGTCCTGCGCGCCACCGTCGACGAACTCGTCGATCCCAAGTACGAAGCCCCTTCCCGCGCCCTCACCGCCGCGGGCATCGTCGATGCGGCCCTGGGCGCGGAGTTCGTGGAGAAGCTGCTCGAACCGTCGCTCCAGCTGTACGTGAAGCGGCTGCACGCGGCGCAGGAGGCCGGTGACGTACGGGAGGGGATCGACCCGCGCGTCGCCGTGGAGCTGCTCGTCGGCCCGCTCTTCCACCGCTGGCTGCTGCGTACCCTCCCGCTCACGCACGCGTACGCGGACGCCCTCGTCGACTGCGCGCTGGGCGGTCTCGCCCCGCGCCGGTAGCACGCGGAGGTGAATTCGCTCACGGGACCGCGGGAGGCGGTCACCGCCGGACGGGCGGTCGCCGCAGGGCCGCGTACCGGGGCAAAGGCGTCAATCGCACCACCGCTGCGGCGGTGGCCCGCGTACCCCGGATGGGGACTGCGGCCACCCGAGGCGCAGGATGGTGGCAGCATGGACAGCACAACGCTGAGGTGAGGGGTTGAATGGGCGCCGACTTCGGCCGCTATCGCGGCACAGAGAGCAGGCAGACGGTGGAGAGCAGACTGCCCCAGTGGCTGCGCCGCCGCCCGAAGGCCGCCGCCGCCCACGACGCGGCCGAGAACCGCGAGGCCCTGCTCCTGGCCGCCGCTGCCGCGGGCCTGCCGCTCGCCCCCGCCGCGCATCCCGTCGGATACCGGTGTTCGTGCGAACGCGTCGGCTGTCCCACCCCCGCCCGGCACCCGGTCTCGTTCGCCTGGCAGACCCAGTCGACCACCGACTCCGCGCAGGTCGAACGCTGGGCCGAGGGGCAGCCGGAGGCCAACTTCATCACCGCGACGGGCATGGTCCACGACGTGCTCGACGTACCGCTCGAAGCGGGCCGCAGCGCGCTGGAGCGCCTGCTCGAAGCCGGAATCGACGTCGGTCCCGTGGCCGAGTTCGGCGCAGGCAACGGCGACGAGGCGCGCCTGCTCTTCTTCACCGCCACCCGCGGCACCCCGGACGACGAGGACGAGTGGTGGCCGTGCGAGCTGGACTGCCACCCCGAGACCATGGACGAGCATCCGGGGCTGCGCTGGCACTGCCGCGGCAGCTACGTCCTCGTACCGCCCGCGAAGCTGCCCGGTGAGCACGAGGTCAGCTGGGTCCGCGGCCTCGAACACCCGCTGCCCGACCCGCTGACCCTCCTGGAGACGCTGACCGACGCCTGCGCGCGGTACGTCGGCGAGGACGACCCCGACGACCACCACGCGGTGGCCTGGCCGCTGGGCCGCTGAGCCCCGGCCGCCGAGCCCCGGACCGCGCGCGGGCGCCGGTCAGGAGCCCTGGGCGGCCGTGAGCCCCTGAATCCGGGAGAGCACCGTCACCTGCTGCTCCTGCTGCTTGCCCTTGCCCGCGCCGGCCGCGCCCTTCTCCGGCACCTGCGCGACCTGACTGGAGACCCGCTCCTTGGTGAGCTTGGTCCTCGCGGTGCCGGTCATCAGCGCCCGTACGTCGGCGTTGAGGCTCAGCCGCACCCCCTCGGCCACGGTCTGCTGCTCGTACTGGCGGGTGGCGAAGAACACCGTCGCCCCGCCGCCCTCCGTGACGAGCCCCAGCGGCGCGAACGTCCCGCTGTCCAGGGGCTGGTCGGCGTACTGGACGGAGCGCCCGGGCTGGCGCGCCGCCTTCTGGCGCGCCTGGCGCACGGCGGAGGTGTGCGGCCCGGGGGCGAAGACGGCGGGCTCGCCGCTCTGCAAGTACGAGGCGTACTCCTCGCTCAGGTCCTCCGGCGCCACCGCGAGTCCGGGCGCGTCCGGCGCGACCGCCTCGGCCCAGCCGTCCTCGTCCTTCTTGAAGTCGGGCATCCGGGCCGGTGTGAGGACCCACAGGTGCGAGACCTCCCACAACTGGTCGGCGCCGCCGCGTACGAACACCAGCAGCCAGCGGGTGTCGAGCCGGCCGCTGTCCTGGTCGCGGTTGCTGTCGGCGTCCGCGACGAACCACCGGGGCCAGCCCGCCTTCTTGGGGATGGCGTACTGCGCGTCGGTCAGCTCCAGCGGCTCGTGGCGCGGATTGCCGTCCGGGCTCTGCGCCTGCCGCGCCTTGAGCCCGGCCTGGTTGATCGCGCCGAGCGCGCCGGTGACCCGCCCCGCGTCGAGGGCCGGGTCGTACGCCTTGTCCGCCTTGTTGTACGCGGCCGTGAAGTCCTTGAGGGCCTGGGCGGCCTCGGCCTCCGTCGCCGACGGCACGACCTCCAGCTCGCCGTGCACCGTCACGCACCCGCTCGCCGTCACCGACAGCGCCGTCGCCGCCGCGAGACCCGTTCCCAGCCGCTTCAGCGTGCTCAGCCTGCTCATGCGCTGCCTTCTGTGTCTTCGTCCCCACCGACCTCCGGAACCCTACCGGGGACAGGAGGGGCGCGAGCGTGGGGACCGGGTACAGCGGCCGCCCCGTGACCTGGCGGACAACCGGACCGCGGCGGGCCGGTGCTTCAATGCCGGGATGAACGAACTCGACGTGCTCCGCGTCTTCTGCGGCCCCGGCGGACGCCACGGCAACGCCCTCGGCGTCGTACGCGACGGGCGTACGTACCCCGACGAGGCGTCCCGGCAGGCGCTCGCCGCCGAACTCGGCTTCAGCGAGACCGTGTTCGTCGACGACCCCGAGCGCGGCGTCGTCGACATCCGCACACCGGGCCTGCGCCTGCCCTTCGCCGGGCACTCTCTCCCGGACCCCGCCCGGGGGGACCCCCGCCTCGCTGCGCTCGTCGGCGTCGCCTGGCTGCTCGACCTGGAAGTGGTCAACCCGCCCGCCGGGGAGGTGTGGGCGCGCCACGACGGCGAGTTCACCTGGATCACGGCGCGCCCCGAGTGGGCCCCGCCGCGCCGCCTCCAGCGGTACGCGACGGCCGCCGAGGTCGACGCGCTGCCCGCGCCCCCGCCCGGCGAGGGCCGGCTGTACGCCTGGGCCTGGGAGGACGAGGCGGCGGGCCGGGTCCGCGCCCGGGCGTTCCCGCGCCGCGACGACGGCACTGCGGAGGACGGGGCGACCGGCGCGGCGGCCCTCCTGCTCACCGCCGAACTGGGCCGCGCCCTGAACATCACGCAGGGCCGCGGGTCCCAGATCCTGACGGCACCGGGGCCCGACGGCACGATCGAGATCGGCGGCCGGGTCCGTTTCGCCCCGCACGCGTCGCGCCGGTCGCACTGAGTCGCGCCGGTCGCACTAGGCGGTGAGCGGGAACTCCCTGCCCAGTTCGCGGAAGACCGCGCCGTTGAAGTCGAACGCGCGCTTGCACTCGTCGATGATGCGCCGCTTCTCCAGGTCGTCCGCGTTCACCCGGTCCAGCAGCTCGCGGTAACCCCGTTTGAAAGCCGCCGGGTTCGAGATGTCCTCGAAGACGTAGAAGCGCACCCCGTCGCCCTTGCGCGCGAAGCCCCACGTCTTCTCCGCCTTGTCGCGGATGATCTGGCCGCCCGACAGGTCGCCGAGGTAGCGGGTGTAGTGGTGCGCCACGTACCCGGCCGGCCAGTCGCGCGCGCACGCGGCGACCCGCTCGGCGTACGCCGCGGTCGCGGGCAGCGGCTCGGCCCCTGCGCGCCAGTGCGCGCCGCGCAGGTGCGCCAGGTCGCGCTCCAGCTCGGCCGTGCGCATCAGCTCGGGCTGGATGAACGGGCCCGCGACCGGGTGGTCCGCGAGCGACTCCGCGGCATCCTCCAGCGCCCGGTACACGAACCACAGCTGCTCGGTGTAGCGCGCGTACGCGTCCACCGGGAGCTTCCCGCCGAGCAGGTCGCTCATGAAGGTCGAGGTCTCCGCCTCCGTGTGCTGCTCGTGCGAGGCGACACGGATGAGCGTGGAGAACGGCGTTTCGGCGGTGGTGGCGGCTGTGGCGGTTGCGTCCAAGGCGGACCTCCGGGGACCGAGGGGTACGGGAAAGGAGGAGCGTGCGGTGGCAGCACGCGCAGCCGCCACCGCCGATCTTCCTACTTAGGTATGCCTAAGTCAATGGGTTCCCGACGTCCTGTCGGTAAAAACGCTACCGCGCGGATCCGTTCACGGCAGCGTGAGAATGTCCGCGCCGGTCTCCGTCACCACCAGCGTGTGCTCGAACTGCGCCGTCCGCTTCCGGTCCTTGGTCACGACCGTCCAGCCGTCGTCCCACATGTCGTACTCGTGCGTGCCGAGCGTGAGCATCGGCTCGATGGTGAAGGTCATGCCGGGCCGCATCACCGTCGTGGCGTGCGGGCTGTCGTAGTGCGGAATGATCAGTCCGGAGTGGAACGACGAGTTGATGCCGTGCCCCGTGAAGTCACGCACCACGCCGTAGCCGAAGCGCTTGGCGTACGACTCGATCACCCGCCCGATGACGTTGATCTGACGCCCGGGCCTGACCGCCTTGATGGCGCGGGCGAGCGACTCGCGGGTGCGCTCGACGAGCAGCCGCGACTCCTCGTCGACGTCACCGCACAGGTACGTCGCGTTGTTGTCGCCGTGCACCCCGTTGATGTACGCCGTGACGTCGAGGTTCACGATGTCGCCGTCCCGGAGCACCGTGGAGTCCGGGATGCCGTGGCAGATGACCTCGTTGACGGAGCTGCACAGCGACTTGGGGTAGCCGCGGTATCCGAGGGTAGACGGGTACGCACCATGATCGATCATGAAGTCGTGAGCGACCCGGTCCAGCTCGTCCGTGGTCACCCCCGGGGCGATGTGCTTGGCGGCCTCCTCCATCGCCTGCGCGGCGATGCGGCCCGCGATGCGCATCCGCTCGACGGTGTCGGAATCCTGGATCTCCGGGCCGGTGTACGGCGCCGGCGCCGGCTTCCCGACGTACTCGGGGCGCCGGATGGTGCCGGGGACGGAACGGGCGGGAGAGAGCTCCCCTGGTACGAGCAGCGACTGGCCAGACATGCAAGCGAGTGTATCCAGCCGCCATCGGGCAGCATGGCGGCAGAGGAAGGAGCCGACGATGGCCCTGTTCAAGAAGCGCGCAGCCGGAAAACCGGGCGAATGGTTCTACTGCCTGGAGCACAAGAAGGTGGAGGAGGGCCCCGAGTGCCCGGCCAAGGACCGCTTCGGCCCCTATCCGACGCGCCAGGAGGCGCAGCGCGCGATGGAGACCGCGGCCGAGCGCAATCTCCAGTGGGAGACGGATCCGAAGTGGCACGACAGGAACGACGGGCGGCCGGGGGAGGAGGGCGCCTGATCACCGGGCGCCCGCTCACCCCGCCGCTTCAGCCGCCGCCGCGTCCTTCCGGGCCCGGCGGCGCTGCGCGTCCGCCGCCGTGTGCGCTTCCGTGTCCGCGTCGTACGTCATGAGCTTCGGCAGCGCCGCGGCGAGCAGGCCGACGACGACCGGTCCCACGGATCCGGCGGCGTACACCAGCTCCCCGCACTCGTACCCCCACCGGCGCCCGCCCGCTACCACCGCCCCGGCGGCGGGGCCGTCAGCTGGTCGGCCAGCCGGGAGAGCCGGTCCCGCAGCCGCCGCTTCCCCCGCGGCGCGGGCAGGCTGTTCTCCCCGGCCGCCGCGCTCACCAGGTGCTGCACCGTGTCCAGGTCCACGTCCCCGCCGGCCGGCACGGACAGCGCCTCGTGCGCCAGCCCTCTGATCTCCCGGTCCCCGCCGTCCAGCGACAGCACGGTCGCCCCGGCCCGCCGCGCGTCGTGCACCCGCTCCAGCAGCTCCGCCTCCGGCCGCTGAGGCGCCACGACGAGCAGGGTCTCGCCCCGGGCGGCCGCCTCGATCCTGCCCAGCCCCACCGACAGGTGCGCCGGCTCTCCGGGCCGCACCCGGTGGCGTACGAGCGTGGGGTTCAGCTCCGCGAGTCCGGACCAGGCCGCCTCGTCGACGAGGTGCGCGGCCAGGTGCCACGGCTCGTACGCCCCGGTTCCCACCAGCAGCAGCCCGCCGCCGTGCGGCACGACGGACGACCGCAGCACCCCGGCGAACCGCCGCGTGGCCGGCAACCACTCGGTGCCGTCGAGGACTTCGCGCAGCAGGGCGACACGTACGGCATCCATGCCGGGGCATCCTGCCGTACGCCCGCGCCGGCCGCGGGCGAATGCCGCCGCCTCACCCGGACGGGCGTGCTACCTCCGAGTAGGGTCGGCGCATGACTTCGACCGACAACAGCACCGACAGCGCGAAGAAGCCCGCCGCCCGGGCAGCCGGGGCGGCCAAGGACCCCTGGGACCTCCCGGACGTGTCCGGCCTGGTCGTGGGGGTGCTCGGCGGGACCGGCGATCAGGGGCGCGGTCTCGCGTACCGGCTGGCCAGGGCCGGCCAGAAGGTGATCATCGGTTCGCGGGCCGCCGAGCGCGCGCGCAGCGCCGCCGGCGAGCTGGGCCTCGGCGTCGAGGGCGCGGACAACGCGCAGTGCGCGCTCCGCAGCGACATCGTGATCGTCGCCGTGCCGTGGGAGGGCCACGCCGAGACGCTCGAAGCGCTGCGCGGGGAGCTGAGCGGCAAGCTCGTCGTCGACTGCGTCAACCCGCTCGGTTTCGACAAGAAGGGTGCGTACGCCCTGAAGCCGGAGGAGGGCAGCGCCGCCGAGCAGGCCGCCGCCCTGCTGCCCGACTCGCGGGTGACCGCCGCCTTCCACCACCTGTCGGCCGTCCTCCTCCAGGACGCGACGGTCGAGGAGATCGACACCGATGTGATGGTGCTGGGCGAGACGCGCGCCGACACCGACCTGGTGCAGGCGCTGGCGGCCCGCATCCCGGGCATGCGCGGCGTCTTCGCGGGCCGGCTGCGGGGTGCCCACCAGGTGGAGTCGCTGGTCGCCAACCTGATCTCGGTGAACCGCCGCTACAAGGCGCACGCGGGTCTGCGCGTGACCGACGTATAAGCGCGTGACCGACGTATAAGCACGATCGGGGCATGGTGGACACTGGACCGGAAGCATTCCGCACCCGGACAGGAGCCGCCCCCCATGCCCCGCCTCGCTCTGTACGCCCTCGTCGTCTGCGTCCTCGCCGTGGCCGCGGCGGTGGTGTCCTTCGTCCAGGGCACCTGGCTCGGGGTCATCTGGATCCTGCTGGCCGGGGTCACCTCGAACATGGCCTGGTACTACCTGCGCAGGGCGAAGGCCGAACGGGAGTCCCCGGTCACCCGGTAGTCGGGGGCAGCTGCGGTTCGCCCTGCCAGAAGCGGTAGAACCGCTGGCCCAGGGCGGGGTCCAGGGCGGGGACGCCCAGCCCGCGCAGGATCGCGTCCACCGCGTCGAAGAAGACCTGGTTGACCCCCGGGATCCACAGCACGCCGAAGACCAGCAGCAGCCCGAAGGGCGCGAGCGGCTCGACCTGGCGGCGGATCCCGTACGAGAGCCAGGGCTCTATCACGCCGTAACCGTCGAGGCCCGGCACCGGCAGGAAGTTCAGGATCGCCGCCGTGACCTGGAGCAGGGCGAGGAACCCGAGCGCGTAACGGAACACATCGGGGACGCCGTCCAGCGCGTCCAGCCAGAACGGCGCCGTGCACACGGCCGCGAACAGCACGTTCGTCAGCGGCCCCGCCGCCGAGACGAGGCTGTGCTTCCAGCGGCCCTGGATGCGGCTCCGCTCGATGAAGACGGCGCCGCCGGGCAGGCCGATTCCACCCATGATCACGAAGAGCACCGGCAGCACGATGCTCAGCAGGGCGTGGGTGTATGTGAGTGGGTTGAGGGTCAGATACCCCTTCGCGCCGATGGAGATGTCGCCGCTGTGCAGGGCGGTGCGGGCGTGCGCGTACTCGTGCAGACAGAGCGAGACGATCCACGCGGACGTGACGAAGAGGAAGACGGCGAAGCCGGTGCTGGCCGAGAACTCCGTCCACACCGCCCAGCCGGAGACCGCCATGACGGCGGTGATCCCGAGGAAGACGGGACTGATCCGCCGGTCGCGACGGGTGAGGGCGGTGGTCATGCGCGGGGCTCCCGGAGTGGAGGGCGGGCGTACGGGCAGGACTGAGAAAACGTCTCGCGCGGCAACGGTAGTTCCGGCAAAGCTGGATCCATGGCGCTCTGGCGAATCATGTACGACAGCTGGCAGATGGAATGCTGCGGCGAACCGTTCTCGGTGGGCGACGAAGTGCGGTGGCGGCTGATGCTGCGGGGGCCGGACGAAGGGGCGGCGCCCGAGACGTGGCAGGACAGCTACAGCGCGCTGGAGCCGGTGGGCCACGGACTGGTGGGCGGCCCCGGCCTCACCGCGCTCTGCGCCGGAAGGCCTTCCGCCCACCCGGTCGGCCTCCTCGCGGTGGAGACGCACGGGCCGGGACCGAACGACGTGCCGGAGACCGTCGGCACGGTCCGCTCCATCCAGGTGGTCGTCGAGGGGTACGCCGCCACGCGCGCCGGGGGGCGTACGTACGAGCCGGTGCCCGGCGAACGGTGGCTGCGGGCGGTCGAGACCTGCCCCAAGTGGTTCGGCGACACGGCGGAGCCGGACCGGGCGGGGCGCGGCCACCGGCGCACGGAGACCGGGGTCCTGGTCGGGCTGGAGACGCCCGGCGGCCCGGCGACCGCCCGTCCCGGACAATAGGGCCGTGCGCTACCGCATCCTCGGCCCCACGCAGGCACTCCGCGACGACGGCACGCCCGTCACCGTCGGCGGAGCGCGGCTGCGCGCGCTGGTGACGGTACTGGCGCTGCGTCCCGGGCGTACGGTCACGGCCGGCGCCCTCGCCGACGAGGTGTGGAACGGCGACCCGCCCGCCGACGCGACCGGCGCGCTCCAGGCCCTGGTCGCCCGCGCCCGCCGTGCCCTGGGCCACGCGGCGATCGCCTCCGCCGACGGCGGCTACCGGCTGTGCGCCGACCCCGAGGACGTGGACCTGTACCGCTTCCAGCGCCTCGCGGGGGAGGGCGCGAAGGCCCTGGACGACGGTGACCCCGGCAAGGCGGCGGCGCTGCTCGACGAGGCGCTGGAGCTGTGGCACGGACCGGTCCTGGCCGGCCTTCCCGACCGTACGGCGGAGGCGGCCCGCTGGGAGGACCGCCGCCTCACGGCCCGCCGGGCCCGTCTGGCGGCCCTGGTCGGCCTGGGGCGGGCCGAGGAGGCCCTGCCGGAACTCACGGCGCTCTGCGACGACCACCCCATCGACGAACCGCTCCACTCCCTGCGCCTGCGCGCCCTGCGCGACACGGGCCGCTCCGCGCAGGCGCTCGCGGCGTACGACGAACTCCGCCGCGACCTGGCGTCGCGCCTGGGCGCGGACCCGTCCCCCCAACTCCGCGCCCTGCACACCGAACTGCTCGCGCCGGCCGGCCGGCCCCCGGTGGACCGGCCTCCGACGGACCGGTCGCCGGCGGACCGGCCTGCGGCCGACCACCGCGTCGCGCCCGGCAACCTGCGGGCCCGGCTGACCTCCTTCGTCGGGCGCGAGGCCGACATCGAGGCCATCACCGGCGACCTCGCGCGCGCCCGCCTCGTCACCCTGCTCGGCCCCGGCGGCGCCGGCAAGACGCGGCTGTCGCAGGAGGCCGCAGAGGCCGCCAAGGCCGCCGACGGTGCCTGGCGGGACGGCGTGTGGCTCGCGGAGCTCGCGCCCGTCGACGACCCCGAGACCGTTCCCGAAGCGGTGCTCGTCGCGCTGGGCGCGCGCGAGACCGTCCTGCGCGGCGCCGGCGCCGAGGAACTGCGCGCCGCGGACCGGCACGGCGACGATCCGCTCGTACGCCTCGTCGAGCACTGCGCCCGCCGCCGGATGCTGATCCTGCTCGACAACTGCGAGCACGTCGTCGACGCCGCGGCCCGCCTCGCCGAGGAACTGCTGGCCCGCTGCCCCGGCGTGACCGTACTCGCCACCAGCCGTGAACCGCTCGGCGTGCCCGGCGAGACCGTCCGGCCCGTGGAGCCGCTGCCCGGCCCCATGGCGCTGCGCCTCCTCGCCGAACGCGGCGCGGCCGCCAGGCCCGGCTTCCGCGTCGACGACGACCCGGACGCCGCCGCCGAGATCTGCCGGCGCCTCGACGGGCTGCCCCTCGCCATCGAACTGGCCGCCGCCCGGCTGCGGATGCTCACCCCGCGCCAGATCGCGGACCGCCTCGACGACCGGTTCCGGCTCCTGACCGGCGGCAGCCGCACCGTGCTGCCGAGGCAGCAGACCCTGCGCGCGGTCGTCGACTGGTCGTGGGACCTGCTGGACGAGCGGGAGAGGGCCGCGCTGCGCGCCCTGTCCGTCTTCGCTGGCGGCTGCGACCTGGCCGCCGCCGAAGCGGTGTGCGGCCCGGACGCGCTCGATGTACTCGGCTCGCTGGTCGACAAGTCGCTGGTCGTGGCCGCCCCCTCGGACGACGGGAGTGGCGGCGACGGGAGCGGCGGCATGCGTTACCGCCTCCTCGAAACCGTCGCCGAGTACGCCGCCGAACGTCTCGACGAGGCCGGCGACCGCCCCACCGCCGAGCGCCGCCACCTCGTCCACTTCCGCGAGCTCGCCCGCCACACCGAACCCCTGCTGCGCGGCCGCGAACAGCTCGCCCGCATCAACCTCCTCCAGGTCGAGTACGAGAACCTGCGCACCGCACTGCGCCGCGCCGCGGCCGCCCACGACGAGCACGAAGTGCTCTGCCTCGTCCACTCACTCGCCTGGTACTGGACGATCCGCGGCCTGCGCGGCGAGGCCCGCCACTGGTCGCTGGCCGCCACCCAGCTCGGACCCGACCCCTTCGCCCCGCCGGCCGCCCCCGCTCCCGCCCTGCACGAACGGTGTACGGACGCGCCGCCGCCCATGGCGCCCGAGCAGCTCCTGGAGGCCAGGCGCGGAGCCTGGCTGATCCACCTGGCGAGCATGAACCACGAGCTCGACGACTGGACGGGCGACGAGGCGACGGCATGGCTGCGCCGCGTCGTCGACGTCTACCGGCCCGGCCTGCCGCAGACCTGTCGCATGCCGGGGACCCTCTGGCTCTACGCGGTCATGCTGACCGGCAGCCCCGGGCAGTTGCACGAGGTCCTCAACCGGACCGTCGACGCCTGCCGGGAGTACGGCTACCCCTGGGAGCTCGCCGCCGCCCTCCAGATGCGGGCCAACATCCTTGCCAACCGGAGCGACTGGGCGGGTGACGCGAGCCGCGACGCGGAGGAGAGCCTGGAGATCTTCACCCGGCTCGGTGACGCGTGGGGCGCGGCCGAGGCCCTGTCCGCGCGCGGCGAGGCGCACGAGCGCAGCGGCCGGTTCGGTCTCGCCGCCGAGGACTTCCGTGCCGCGATCGACCATGCGGCCCGGCTCGGCGCGCAGACGCAGGTGTCGCTGTTGCGGGCCCGGTTCGCGGGCGTACTGATGGAGGCGGGGGACGGCGAGAAGGCCGAGGTGATGCTGCGCGAGATCCTCGCCGAGGTCGAGCAGCACGGGCACGAGTCGGAGCCCGCCGCCCGCATGTTCCTGGCGATACGGCTCGCCCGCACCGGCCGCACCGGCGAAGGGCGGGCCCAACTGGAGCTGATGCGCCGGTCCTTCAACCGGACCAACCTCGCGATCTTCGAAGGCTTCGTGCTCGGCCTCCTCGCCTGGATGGACAACCTGGACGGCCGGTACGACCAGGCGCTCGGCCGGGCCCGCCAGGCGCTGGAGCGCTCGCGCGAGCCGCTGTCCCGGATGGTCGCTCCGCAGATGCCGGCGCTCCACCTGGTGACGGTGGCCCGCGCCCTGGCCGGGCTCGCCGGGCCGGGCCAGGCGCGGGACGCCGCCCGGCTGCTCGGCGCACACGAGGGCTTCCTGCTCCCGGGCCACTTCGTGTCGGCCCAGGAGCGCGAGGCCACGGTGGACGCCGAGGCGGCGGCCCGCGCCGCGCTGGGCGACACCGCGTACGAGGCGGCGTACGCCGAGGGCGGCTGCCTCACCCTGGAGGAGGCAGCCGCCCTCGCCGGCCCCTGACACGGCCTCAGTACCTCATCGGTACCTCTCCGTGCCCAGGGACTCAGGTCTTCTTGCGGAACTTCGAGACCGCGAGCGGCGCCGTCACCAGCGTGATGACCGCTGCCCAGGCCAGCACCATCCACACATCGCGGGCGACGGGCCCGCCGATGAACAGACCGCGCGCCGCGTCGGCGAGGTTCGACAGCGGGTTGTAGTCGGTGAAGGTCTGGAGCCAGCCCGGCATCGTCGACGGCGGGGTGAAGATCGAGGACCCGAACTGCAAGGGCATCAGCACGAGGAACGCCACCCCCTGCACGGCCTGCGCCGTCTTCACGGAGAGCCCGATCAGAATGAAGATCCACATCAGCGAGGCGCCGAAGAGGAGCGAGAGCCCGACCGCGCCCAGCACGTGCAGCGGCGACGTCTCGACCGACAGCCCCAGGACGAAGCCCACGATCAGCAGGATCGCGAAGGCGACCGTCATCCGGCCGACCTCGACGACGATCTTCGCTATGAGGACGGAGGACCGGGCGATCGGCATCGTGCGGAACCGGTCCATGACCCCCTTCTGGAAGTCCTCGTTGATGCCGGTGCCGACGGCCATGGAGACGTTCATGCCCATCATCGCCATCAGTCCGGGGACCAGATAGCTGACGTACTCGGACTGGTTGCCCTTGCCCGCGACCGCGCCGCCGAAGACGAAGACGAAGAGCAGGGTGAAGACGATCGGCATCAGCAGGACGTCGAACATCGACTCCGGGTCCTGCTTGATCTGCATGACGTTGCGGCGGGCGAGCGCGCCGATGTGCCGCAGACTGGCCCGCAGGCCGATCCGCCCCTCGTCGTCGTGCGTCGCCTTCGCGGGCGCCGGCGCCGGCGGGGTCACTGTCGCCGCGCTCATGCCGCGACCTCCTCGTGCTTGTTGTTCGCGGGGGACCCGGACGTGACGGTCCCGGCCGCCGCTTCGCTCGTCTTCTCGCCCGTGATGGCCAGGAACACCTCGTCCAGGCTGGGCAGGTGGGTGCCGATGTGCGCGATGCCGAAGCCGCGCGCGCCCAGCAGGCCGACCACCGCGGTCAGCTGCTCGTCGCTGAGGATCGGTACGTACAGCAGGCCCTCGCCGGCGTCGGTCTTCGAGCCCGCGATGCCGTCGAGCCCCGCCTCGCTCAACACCCGTGCCATGGCGGTCAGCTGCGCCGGATCGGCCGGCCGGACCTCCAGGGTGCGGCCGCCGACCTTCGCCTTCAGCTCGTCGACCTTGCCGCCCGCGATGACGCGGCCGCGGTCGATGACCGTCAGCTCGCTCGCGAGCTGCTCGGCCTCCTCCATGTACTGGGTGGTGAGCAGGACGGTGACCCCCTCGCCCACCATCCGTTTGACCTCGTCCCACACCTCGTTGCGCGTACGGGGGTCGAGCCCTGTCGTCGGCTCGTCCAGGTAGAGCACGGCGGGCTCCCCGATCATCGACGCCGCCAGGTCCAGGCGCCGCCGCATGCCGCCGGAGTACTGCATCACCGGCTTCCTCGCGGCCTCGGTGAGCGAGAACCGCTCCAGCAGCTCGTCCGCGCGCCGCCGTGCGTCCTTGCGGGACAGATCGAGCAGCCGCCCGATCATGTAGAGGTTCTCCCAGCCGGCGAGCTTCTCGTCGACCGAGGCGTACTGCCCGGTCAGGCCTATCGTGCGGCGAAGCTGCCGGGGCTGCTTCACCACGTCGTACCCGGCCACGACGGCCGTGCCGGCATCCGGCCGGACCAGCGTGGACAGGCACCGTACGAGGGTGGTCTTGCCGGCGCCGTTGGGCCCGAGGACACCGAGCACGGTGCCTTCCCGTACGTCCAGGTCCACGCCGTCCAGTGCCTTGGTCCCGCCGTAGTGCTTGACCAGTCCCCTTACCTCGACGGCGTTGGCCGCGCCGCCCCTGGGGTTCGTGTCGAATCGCGTCATGCCGACCATGAGAGCAGCCGCCACTGACAACGCGCCGACAGCCCGCCGACAAACACCGACAGCCCGCCGATGGGGGAAGTCGGCGGGCTGTCCCTGGTGCGGGCAGTGGCTAGTGGAAGGTGTGCTCCTCCTGCGGGAACGCCCCGCCGACGACATCGCCGGCGAACGCCTTCGCCGCGTCCCCGAGGGTCTCCCGCAGGTTCGCGTACTGCTTGGTGAAGCGCGGCACCTTGCCGCCCGTCAGGCCCGCCATGTCGGTCCAGACGAGGACCTGCGCGTCCGTGTCGGGCCCCGCGCCGATGCCCACGGTCGGAATGTGCAGCGAGCGCGTCACCTCGGCGGCCAGCTCGGCCGGTACGAGCTCCAGCACGACCGCGAACGCACCCGCGTCCTGCGCGGCCTTCGCGTCCCTCAGCAGCTGGTGCGCGGCCTCGTCGCTGCGCCCCTGGACCCGGTAGCCCATGGTGTTGACGGACTGCGGCGTCAGCCCGAGGTGCGACATGACCGGGATGCCGGCCTTCACCAGCAGCTCGGTCTGGGCGTGCGAGCGCTCGCCGCCCTCCAGCTTCACCGCGCCCACGCCGGCGTCCTTGATCAGCCGGGTCGCGTTGCGCAGGGCCTGTACCGGGCCTTCCTGGTACGAGCCGAAGGGCAGGTCGCCGACGACCAGGGCGCGCCTGGTGCCCCGTACGACAGCGGCGGAGAGCAGCGTCATCTCGTCCATCGTGACGGGCACGGTGGTCTCGTAACCGAGATGGCAGTTGCCCATGGAGTCGCCGACGAGCAGGACCGGGATGCCGGCCTCGTCGAAGACGGAGGCGGTCATCGCGTCGTACGCGGTGAGCATGGGCCACTTCTCGCCGCGCTCCTTGGCGGCGGCGATGTCGTGGACGGTGATGCGGCGAGTGCCCTTGCCGCCGTACAGCGCCTTGGCGCTGTCGGCGGAAGTCTTCTGGGCAGCCTGAAGCGTCATGGCCTACGGCTCCTTCGAAATCTCGAGGCGCCCTGACGGCGTCCCCGGACCACGTCCATGGTGGCATCCCCACCGGGGCCCCGGGAAGTGGGGACCCGCCGCCGCACGCGTCCACTGGCTGGTTTGTGCGCGTTTCGTCACAGCATTCGTCCGACGCGCCCGGCCCGGAACCCCCCGCGCCGCCCCGTCGTCCTCGTGGCAGTACGGCCGTCGTGTTCGGCGGCGGGGAAAGACGCCGGTCATCGCCTAGGGTCTGAGGCGGAGGCGGTGTGCACGGCAAGGCAGTGAGGACAGCGGAATGGCGCAGGCGTACATGACGGACACGGGGAACGGCAGCTCAGGGTCTGAGCGTTCCGGATCCCGGCTCCGGCGCCGCCTCGAAAGCCTGCGTCACGATCGCGGCATCTGGCGGCGCGGCATCCTCCTCGCGCTCTGCGCGGTCCTGCTCACGGTGCTGATGGTCTTCCACGCGCAGATCCCCAACGTGATCGGCAACCTCGGCAGCCTCACCGAAACCTTCCTTCCCTGGCTGGGTCTGGGCGTTCCGCTTCTGCTCGCGGCCGCCCTGCTGCGCCGCTCGGCGACCGGGCTCGTCGCCCTGCTGCTGCCTGCCCTGGTCTGGCTCAATCTCTTCGGCGGCCTGCTCACCGACAAGTCGGAGGCGGGCGGCAACCTCACGGTCGTCACCCACAACGTCAAGGCCGGCAACGCCGACCCCGCGGGAACGGGCCGCGAGCTGGCCGAATCGGGCGCGGACGTGGTGGCGCTGCAGGAGCTCAAGGCGAGCGAGGTGTCGACGTACGAGAGCGCCCTGTCCGGTACGTACAAGCACCACTCGGTGCAGGGCACGGTCGGTCTGTGGAGCAAGTACCCGATGACCGGCACGCAGTCCGTCGACATCAAGATGGGCTGGACGCGTGCGATGCGCTCGACCGTGACGACCCCGGCGGGGGACGTCGCGGTGTACGTCGCCCACCTGCCGTCGGTACGGCTCAAGGTCGACGCCGGTTTCACGGCCGGGCAGCGCGACGACAGCGCGGACGCGCTGGGCGAGGCCATCGCCCGCGAGCCCGTCGGCAAGGTCGTCCTCCTCGGCGACCTGAACGGCACGATGAACGACCGGGCCCTGAACGCCGTCACCTCGCAGATGCGGTCCACGCAGGGCGCGGCGGGCGACGGCTTCGGCTTCAGCTGGCCGGCGTCGTTCCCGATGGCGCGGATCGACCAGATCATGGTGAAGGGGATCACGCCGGTGTCGTCGTGGGCCCTGCCGGAGACGGGCAGCGACCACCTGCCGGTCGCGGCGCGCGTGGAGATCTGACGCACGAGCTCCGAGGTGCGGGGTCCGACCCCCGCACGCCCTGCCGCAACCCCGTGTTCACGCCGCGGAACATTTCACCTGAGAGACTTTGTTCAGTACAGGAACGAAGTCCCTCTTGTGGAAGGTCTCCCATGCCCCGGCCGCCCCGGCCCGTAGCCCTGCTCGCCCTCGCCGTGAGTGCCTTCGGCATCGGCACCACCGAATTCGTCATGATGGGCCTGCTGCCCAATGTCGCGGACGACCTGGGCACCTCGGTGCCCACCGCCGGCCACCTCGTGTCGGCGTACGCGATCGGCGTGGTCATCGGCGCCCCGCTGCTCACCGCCCTCGGCTCGCGCATTCCGCGCCAGCGCATGCTCCTGCTGCTCATGGCCCTCTTCACGGTCGGCAACCTCGCCTCCGCCCTCGCCCCCGGCTTCGGCTGGCTGGTGGCGGGCCGGGTGCTCGCCGGGCTGCCGCACGGGGCGTTCTTCGGGGTCGGCGCGGTGGTCGCGGCGCGGCTGGTCGCGGACGGGCGGCAGGCGCGGGCCGTCGCGACGATGTTCCTGGGCCTCACGGTCGCCAACATCGTCGGCGTACCCGCCGCCACCCTGCTCGGCCAGCACCTCGGCTGGCGCGCCACGTTCCTGGTGGTGGCGGCGATCGGCCTGGTCGCGATGGCGGCGCTGGCCCGCCTGGTTCCGTACATCCCGACGGACACCCGGCAGAGCGTGGGCCGCGAACTGCGCACCCTCGGCAACCGCCAGGTCCTCCTCGGCCTGCTCACCGCCGTCTTCGGCTTCGCGGGCGTCTTCGCGGTCTACTCCTACCTGGCCTCGATGACGACCGAGGTCATGGGCTTCGGCCAGTCCTCCGTGACGCTGGTCCTCGCCCTCTTCGGCATCGGCATGACGCTGGGCGCCCTCGCGGCGGGCCCGCTGACCGACCGGGCCCTGCGCCTCACGCTCTACGGCTCGCTGGGCGCCCTCGCGGTCGTCCTGCTGGCGTTCAACTACACCGCGCACGTGCGGTGGGCGGCGCTGGTCACCGTGGTGGTGCTGGGCGCGGTCGGCTTCATGACCACGACACCGCTCCAGATGCTGGTCATGAACAAGGCCAAGGAGGCCCCCACCCTGGCCTCGGCCTCCAACCACTCGGCCTTCAACCTCGCCAACGCGGGCGGTGCGTGGCTCGGCGGCATGGCGATCACCGCCGGCTGGGGCTGGATGTCCCCGACGCTGGTCGGGGCGGTACTGGCGGCGGCGGGCCTCGCGATCGCCGTCACGGCGGGCCTCCTGGACCGCACCCCGGCGTCGTCCCGCTCGCGGGTGGTGGCCGGGGGCGCGGCGGCCCGGGAGCCGGTGCGCGACACGGTGGCCTGACGGGGGCCTCCCCCTGCCCGCCCCTTCCCGGACCGGGGCTCCGACCCGGGCCCCCGACCTCGGACGCCGGACGGGCTGACGGTGGCCGCAACGGGCATTGTCCAGCCCGTCCCGGCGTCCGAGGACACGCCCGGAGGGCGTCCGGGGGCGTCCAGGGCAGAGGGCTCGTCCCGGGGCTCGTCCCCGGCTCGGGAAGGGGCGGGGTGGGGCGGGGCGGGGAACAGGCCCCGCGCAGCGGCCCGCCCCCGCCCCTTCGCCCCCGCGTCAGACGGGTGACTCGCGCCACCGGTTCGTGATCGGCAGACGGCGGTCCTTGCCGAAGCCCTTCGGGGAGATCTTCGTGCCCGGCGGATACTGCCGGCGCTTGTACTCCGCCGTGTCCACCATCCGCAGCGTCCTCGCGACCAGCGCCCGGTCGAAGCCCGCGGCCACGATCGACTCCAGGCCCTGGTCCTGGTCGACGTACATCTCCAGGATCCGGTCCAGCACGTCGTAGTCCGGCAGCGAGTCGGTGTCGACCTGCCCCGGGCGCAGCTCAGCGCTCGGCGGCTTGGAGATCGAGCTCTCCGGGATCGGCGGGGTCTGGCCCCGCTCCTCGGCCGCCTTGTTCCGCCACCTCGCCAGCGCGAAGATCCACGTCTTGTAGACGTCCTTGACCGGCCCGTACGCGCCGACCGAGTCGCCGTAGAGGGTCGAGTAACCCACCGCCAGCTCGGACTTGTTGCCCGGCGCGAGCACGATCTGGCCCTCCTGGTTGGAGATGGCCATCAGCGTGGTGCCGCGCAGCCGCGACTGGAGGTTCTCCTCGGCGAGCCCGGTCAGGGCGAGCGAGCCCATGTACGCGTCGAACATCGGTCCGATCGGAACGGTCCGGAAGTTCAGTCCGGTGCGGCGGGCCAGTTCGGCCGCGTCGCGCTTGGAGTGCTCCGAGGAGTACTTCGACGGCATGGACACGCCGTACACGTTCTGCGCGCCCAGCGCGTCGCACGCGATCGCGGCCACGAGTGCCGAGTCGATGCCGCCGGACAGCCCGACCAGGACGGAGCCGAAGCCGTTCTTGGCAGCGTACGCGCGCAGGCCCACGACCAGCGCCGAGTACACCTCCTCCGTGTCCTCCAGGCGTTCGGCGTACCCGCCGGTCAGCTCGGGCTCGTACGCGGGGAGGGGCTCCTCGGAGAGCACGACGTGGTCGATGCGCAACCCGTCGTCGACCGTCCCGGACGGGGGAACGGGGCTCGCGGCCGGCAGCTCCAGGTCGAGCAGCATGCTGCCCTCCGAGAACTGCGGGGCGCGCGCTATGACCTCGCCGTCCTTGTCGCAGACGATCGAGTCGCCGTCGTAGACCAGCTCGTCCTGGCCGCCGGTCATCGCGACGTACGCCGTCGTGCAGCCCGCCTCCCGGGCGCGCTTGCGCACCAGCTCCAGGCGGCTGTCGTCCTTGTGGACCTCGTACGGGGAGGCGTTGATGGAGAGCAGCAGGCCCGCCCCGGCGGACCGGGCGGCCGGCACGCGGCCACCGTCCTGCCAGAGGTCCTCGCAGATGGCGAGGGCGACGTCGACGCCGTGCACGCGGACAACGGGCATCGAGTCGCCCGGCACGAAGTACCGGAACTCGTCGAAGACGCCGTAGTTGGGGAGGTGGTGCTTGGCGAAGGACAGCGCGACCCGGCCGCGGTGCAGCACGGCGGCGGCGTCCTGCGGGGAGCCGGCGGGCTGGCCGTAGCGCGGCTGGGCCTTCTCGCAGCGGTCGAGGTAGCCGACGATCACGGGGATCTCCCCGAAGCCCTCGTCGGCGAGGCGCGCCGCGAGCGCCCGCACGGCGCCCTGCGACGCCTCGACGAAGGACGAGCGCAGGGCGAGGTCCTCGACGGGGTAGCCGGTCAGTGCCATCTCGGGAAACGCCACAAGACGGGCGCCCTGTCCGGCGGCGTGCCGGGTCCAGCGGACGATCGCTTCGGCATTGCCCGCGAGGTCGCCGACGGTCGAGTCGATCTGATTCAGGGCGAGGCGTAGTTGAGGCACGCGCCCAGTTTATCGTCTCTCTGACGCGATGTCTTGGGGGCGTCGGGACGGACCTGCGCGGGACGCCTCGCTCCGGCGCTCCGCTCCGCCCGGAGGCGGCGGTGCCTGGAACCCGGTCGGCGGCGGGCCCCACGGACTCTGGTCGGAGGGCGGGGCGGGCATGGTCGTCCGGCGTCCTTCAGATGTGGGCGAACGGGAGTTCGGCGACGTGGGCGGGGTCAACAGGGCGGACCGCCCGGACGCGGTGGTCCGGGCGGTCCGTGGGGGAGGGGAAGGGCGGGCGGCCCGGTCAGGGACGGGGAGCCGCGCCCCGCGCCTTCAGCAGGTCGGCCATCAGCTTGATCTCCGACTCCTGGGCGTCGGCCATGCCCTGCGCCAGGGACCGCTCCGGGGCGACCTCGCACCGGTCGGCGCAGCCCTGGGCCATCGCGACGCCGCCCTTGTGGTGGTCGGTCATCAGCTGGAGGTAGAGGATCTCCGCCTTCCTGCCGTCCGCCGCGCGGAGCTCCGCCAGCTCGGCCCTGGTCGCCATGCCGGGCATGAGCACCCCGTCACGCGCCCCGTGCGCCTCGTGCGACCCGTGCCCGCCGTGGTCGCCCTGGCCGGAGGAATCCCCTGCGGCCATCCAGGCCATCGGCTCGTCCGGCGAGTGCTTCGGCAGGCCCCACAGGTCGAGCCAGCCGAGCATCATGCCCCGCTGGTTGGCCTGGGTGTTGGCGATGTCGTACGCCAGCCTGCGCACCTCTTCGTCCTTTGTGCGGTCGCGCACGACGAACGACATCTCCACCGCCTGCTGGTGGTGCACCGACATGTCCCGCGCGAAGCCCGCGTCCGCCGAGTCCCCGGCGGGCGTCCGGCCCGCGGCGGCGGTGCCACCGCCGTCGCCGCCGTTCCCGTTCCCGGCGGCGACGGTGACGGCCCCGGCCGCGAAGAGCAGGGCGAGGACCACGGCCGTGACGGCGGCCCAGTGCGTACGCGTCATCACTGGCCGATACCGCCCGTGCACGCCGCACCGAGCTCGGGCGTCTGCGGTCCCTGCACGTACTTCGTGAAGAACTGGTCGACCCGCGGGTCCGTCGCGCTGTCCACGGTCACCTGCTTGCCCCACGCGCTGAGCATGAGCGCACCGGCCTGGTCCTTGACCGGGCTCATCAGCGCGTACGAGGTCTTGCCGACCTTCTCGGCGAGCTTCTTGACGTCGGTGTCCGGCGCCTTGTCGTTGTACGTCACCCAGACCGCGCCGTGCTCCAGCGAGTGCACCGCGTTGACCTCGGGGATCTCCTTCTTGTAGACGTCCCGGTCGCAGTTCATCCACGCCTGGTGGTGGTCACCGCCCACCGGCGGCGTCATCGGGTAGGAGACGTCCTTGGTGACGTGTTCGCGGCCCAGCTTCTTGGCGTCCCAGGACTTCTCGCCCTTGACGGGGGCCTTGGCCTGGGCCGCCGCCTTCTCCTTCTTGTCCGATTCCTGGAGGAAGACGTACGAGCCGAATCCGACCAGGCCGACCACGACGGCCGTGCTGACGGCGATCGTGATGAGCCGGTTGCGGCGCTCGCGCGACTGCTCGGCGCGGCGCATCTCCTCTATTCGGGCCTTGCGTGACGCGTTTGCGGTCTTGTGGGAAGTCATGGTGTGTGTCCTTCGCCTGCTGAAGGGGGTCGGGGGGCGGCGGAGGCCCGGCGCGGGCGGCCCGGCTACGTCCGCATCACCTGAAGGACATGACGCCCCGGCGCCCGCGGAAGCGCCCCGGCGCCGCATACCGGGTCGGTGGCGGCCCGCGGTGCGACATGCTGCGGCTCGGTGGTCACCGGCGTGGCCGGCGGCGGCACGGTGAGCACGGCGGGGGACAGGTGCGGGAAGGCGCCGCAGGGCTGGGAGTCGTACGGACAGAGGTACGCGTGCCGGTCCTGCGCGGGAGCGGCGGCAGCGGCGGCCGCGGCGGCGACGGGAACGGGAAGGGCGACGTCGACGGCGGCGGTCCCGTGGCGCTCCCGGGACTCGGAACCCGGCTCGGCCCCCGTACTCAGGCAGACGAAGAGCGCGGCGAACAGCGTCGCCACGGCGCTCAGCAGCACCATGGGACGTGTGGTGCGCCTGGTGCGCCCGGTGCGGGATTGCCGCAGTCCGCCCATGGGCGCAGATCGTAGTCCGCGAAGACCTCTTCGATGCCCTGCGGGTGGTATCCAGTTGTATCCAGTGGGGCGGATGTTTTGCGCCCCGGAGATCGGCAACCCGCCCTTCATGGTGCACATCGGATACACGATGATGACGGAGCAGGCCGGGCCCCGTGATCTGGTCGACCATGTGGTCGCCGCGGAGCGTGCCGGTTTCGACTTCTCCGTCACCTCGGACCACTACTTCCCGTGGCTGGACGAACAGGGCCACGCACCGTACGCCTGGAGCGTGCTCGGCGCGGCCGCCCAGGCCACCTCACGCATTCCGCTGATGACGTACGTGACCTGCCCGACAATCCGCTACCACCCCGCTGTCGTCGCCCAGAAGGCCGCGACCGTGCAGCTGCTCGCGCAGGGCCGGTTCCGGCTCGGCCTCGGGTCGGGCGAGAACCTCAACGAGCACGTCGTCGGCGCGGGCTGGCCCGCCGCCCACGTCCGCCTGGAGATGCTGGAGGAGGCCGTGGAGATCATCCGCGCGCTGTTCGCCGGCGGCGACGTGAGCCACCACGGCACGCACTACGACGTCGAGAACGCCCGGCTCTGGGACCTGCCCGAGCAGCTCCCCCCGATCGGCATCGCGGTCTCCGGCCCCCGGTCCTGCGAGATCGCCGGCCGCCTCGGCGACCTGGTCATCGCCACCGAGCCCAAGAGCGAACTCCTGGAGGCGTTCGACCGCCACGGCGGCAGCGGAAAGCCCCGGGTCGGCCAGGTGCCGGTCTGCTTCGACACCGACCGGGACGCGGCGCTCAAGCGGGCGCACGAGCAGTTCCGCTGGTCCGTCGGCGGCTGGAAGGTCAACTCGGAGCTGCCGGGTCCCGCCGGATTCGACCAGGCCACCCGGTTCGTACGGCCCGAGGACGTCGCGCAGTCCATCCCGTGCGGCTCGGACGTCGATACGTTCGTCGAGGCGGTACGGCCGTACGCCGAGGCGGGCTTCACCGAGATCGCCCTGGTCCAGGTCGGCGGCGACCACCAGCGGCCGTTCATCGCATGGGCGGAGAAGGAGCTGCTGCCCGCCCTGCGCCGGCTCTGAGGACCGGCGCAGGGCGGGCGGCGGTCAGCGCGGAGCGCCCCCATGGGCCAGCGTGAAGGAGTGCCCCGCCGGATCGGAGTACACCCGTTCGTCGCGCGGGCCGCTGTTGTTCTTCGTGTCCACGGGCCGGGCACCGAGGCTCACGGCCTCGCGCTCCGCCTCGTCCATGTCGCCGCGCTCCACCAGGATCCGCAGGTGCGCCTGGAGCGAGTCGTCCGGGCGCGGCCAGCTGGGCGGCGCGTAGCCGTGGTCCCGGCGGATCGCCAGCTCCACGCCCCGGTGGCCCACGATCTCCACGAAGTCCGGGTTGGTCCCGATCCTGGCTTCCGCGCCCAGCAGGGCGGCGTAGAACTCCGCCAGCTCCTCGGGCTTCGCGCAGTCCAGGACGAGAACGCTCTGTTTCGCGACTGTCATCTGCTCTTCCCACTCCCCACTCGCCGCAGGCGGCCGGACGGCCATCCACCCGCCTACCCGCGGGATGCGGCGGCACACGGACCGTCACGGCACCCGGATCCGGGCCGGACGCATCTCCGCCGCGCGAACGGGTACCCGCGCCGCAGCCATCCGGGCGCCGACCTGCGGGTACCGCCGCTCCGCCGGCCCGCGGACCCACCGGTCCACGGCCTCCGGTCGCGCACGCGATCCCGCCGGGTGAGCCTGGGGACCGGCGACGACGAGAGAAAGAGGCTCCACTGTGAACAGCACGGAACACACCGGAACGCAGGTCCTGGTCGAAGTCACCGGCAGCTCCAAGGAGGACGCCAACGCCGTTTTCGGCGCACTGTGCACCGCCTTCACCTCCGACCGCCCGTCCGACGACGCGCCGCGGGACGACACGGGCGGACGCCCGATGGTGTGGAGCGCCACCTACGACGTGTCCGCCGTACGGGAACAGGCCGCCCCCGCACGGCTGACGGAGCCCGTCTCCGTCACCCTCCAGGGCGGCTACCAGGCGGTGGACCAGCTGCGTGAGCAGCTCGCATCGGCGTTCTCCGTGTCCGAGGAGGGCTCCGCCTCCGGCGATCAGGAGAAGGAGCTTCAGCTGCGTCTGGAGAGCGGGTCCGGGACGGCACCATGAGCGATACGGGGCCCCGGGAGGACCGGCGGGGCCGTACCGACGGGACGGGCTCCCGGAAGCTGCGGCGGGGCCGTGACGAGACGGAGGAGGAGCGGGCGGACCG
Organism: Streptomyces sp. NPDC003016; assembly: GCF_053591455.1. Taxonomy (NCBI): domain Bacteria; kingdom Bacillati; phylum Actinomycetota; class Actinomycetes; order Kitasatosporales; family Streptomycetaceae; genus Streptomyces; species Streptomyces sp. NPDC003016. The sequence continues at coordinate 472 of NZ_JBSFTV010000039.1, read as the reverse complement.
GCTGTGGGCGGAGCTGCTCCAGGAGCTGCGGGTCGCCCAGACCGGCGTACAGATCCTGTTCGCCTTCCTGCTGACCTTCGTCTTCCAGCCGCGGTTCACCGACCTGTCGACGACCGACCGGAACATCTACGTCGTCACGGTCGTGCTCGGAGCGGCGACGGTCGGCTCGCTGGTCGGCCCGGTCTCCTTCCACCGCCTGGTCACCGGCCGCCGGCTCAAGCCGCAAATGGTGATGTGGGCGTCCAGGCTGACCCTTCTCGGGCTGGTGCTGCTGCTGTGCACGATGGCGCTGGCGCTGCTGCTGATCCTCCGGCTGGCGCTGCACAGCACCCTCGCCCTGTGGCTGGTCGGCGGGCTGGTGACCTGGTTCGTGCTGTGCTGGTTCGTGCTGCCGGCCTGGGCCCGGCATGCCAGTGCGGGCAAGGACAGGGCGGGCGAGGAGTGACCGAAGTCGCTCCTCGCCCGCCCTGTC
>NZ_JBSFTV010000038.1:0-63748 GCF_053591455.1 Streptomyces sp. NPDC003016 | reverse complement strand
ACCGTCTGTACGAACAACGAGCCGGCGAGCAGCACCACGAGCACGGCGCGCAGCGCGAGCACGGTCAGCCTTCCCATCATCTCTCCCTCTATCGAGCAACGATGGGAATCTATCGAAATTCGATAGGTGTGGCAACGGGGTGGGCCAGGTCCCTTCATCGCCGCCGAGGTTTTCCACAGTCCCTGCGGCACTGTCGGTGCGGAGCGGTAGCGTCGGATCATGTCCAGTCCAGCAGCGTTCGTCCCGGCGGTCGTCGAAGGGGTCCTCGAACGGATCACGTACGCCAACGAGGAGAGCGGTTACACAGTCGCCCGCGTCGACACCGGGCGCGGGTCCGACGATCTCCTCACGGTGGTCGGCTCGCTGCTCGGCGCGCAGCCGGGGGAGTTGCTGCGCATGGAGGGCCGCTGGGGCTCGCACCCCCAGTACGGCAAGCAGTTCACCGTCGAGAACTACACGACCGTGCTGCCCGCCACCATCCAGGGCATCCGCCGCTATCTCGGCTCCGGGCTGATCAAGGGCATCGGTCCCGTGATGGCCGACCGGATCACCACGCACTTCGGCGTCGACACCCTGGACGTGATCGAGACCGAGCCGAAGCGGCTGATCGAGGTGCCCGGCCTCGGCCCGAAGCGGACCAGGATGATCGCGGCCGCCTGGGAGGAACAGAAGGCCATCAAGGAGGTCATGATCTTCCTCCAGGGCGTGGGGGTCTCGACCTCCATCGCGGTGCGCATCTACAAGAAGTACGGCGACGCCTCGATCTCCGTGGTGAAGAACGAGCCCTACCGGCTGGCCGCCGACGTCTGGGGCATCGGCTTCCTCACCGCCGACAGGATCGCCCAGTCCGTCGGCATCCCGCACGACAGTCCCGAGCGCGTGAAGGCCGGCCTCCAGTACGCGCTGTCGCAGTCCACGGACCAGGGCCACTGCTACCTCCCGGAGGAGCGGCTGATCAGCGACGCCGTGAAGCTGCTCCAGGTGGACACGGGCCTGGTCATCGACTGCCTGGCCGAACTGGCGGCGGACGAGGGCGTGGTACGGGAGAAGGTGCCGCCTCCGGAGGGCGGCGAGGGCGACCCCGTCACCGCCGTCTACCTCGTCCCCTTCCACCGGGCCGAGGTGTCCCTGGGCGCGCAGATTCAGCGCCTCCTGCGCACCCCCGAGGACCGGATGCCGGCGTTCCGGGACGTGGCCTGGGACAAGGCGCTGGCGTGGCTGGCGGGCCGTACCGGCGCCGAGCTGGCGCCCGAGCAGCAGGCGGCGGTCAGGCTCGCGCTGACCGAGAAGGTGGCCGTGCTCACCGGCGGCCCCGGCTGCGGCAAGTCCTTCACGGTCCGCTCCATCGTGGAGCTGGCCCGCGCCAAGAAGGCGAAAGTGGTGCTGGCCGCCCCCACCGGCCGGGCGGCCAAGCGGCTGGCCGAGCTCACCGGGGCCGACGCGTCCACCGTGCACCGCCTGCTGGAGCTCAAGCCGGGCGGCGACGCGGCGTACGACAAGGACCGCCCCCTCGACGCCGACCTGGTCGTCGTCGACGAGGCGTCCATGCTCGACCTGCTCCTCGCCAACAAACTGGTGAAGGCCGTGGCGCCGGGCGCGCACCTGCTCCTGGTGGGCGACGTGGACCAGCTGCCCTCCGTGGGCGCGGGGGAGGTGCTGCGGGACCTCCTGGCCGACGGCGGACCGGTCCCCTCCGTCCGCCTCACCCGGATCTTCCGCCAGGCCCAGCAGTCGGGCGTGGTGACGAACGCGCACCGCATCAACTCCGGTGTCCAGCCCATCACTCAGGGCCTTCCGGACTTCTTCCTCTTCGTCGAGGACGAGACCGAGGACGCCGGACGGGTCACGGTGGACGTCGCCGCCCGCCGCATCCCCGCCAAGTTCGGTCTCGACCCGAGGCGCGACATCCAGGTGCTGGCCCCGATGCACCGCGGCCCGGCCGGCGCGGGAGCGCTCAACGGCCTGCTCCAGCAGGCGATCACGCCCGCCAGGCCCGACCTCCCGGAGAAGAGGTTCGGCGGCAGGGTCTTCCGCGTCGGAGACAAGGTGACCCAGATTCGCAACAATTACGAGAAGGGACAGAACGGGGTCTTCAACGGCACCGTGGGTGTGGTCACCTCGCTCAACCTCGACGACCAGCGCCTGACGGTGCTGACGGACGAGGACGAGGAGATTCCGTACGACTTCGACGAGCTGGACGAGCTGGCGCACGCGTACGCCGTGACGATCCACCGCTCGCAGGGCAGCGAATATCCGGCGGTGGTGATTCCGGTCACCACCGGGGCCTGGATGATGCTCCAGCGCAATCTGCTCTACACCGCGGTCACCCGGGCCAAGAAACTGGTCGTGCTGGTCGGCTCCCGCAAGGCGATCGGCCAGGCCGTCCGTACGGTTTCCGCAGGCCGGCGGTGTACGGCGCTGGATCACCGGCTGGCCGGCCGGGTGGAGAGGAACCGCGCGGTGGAGTAAAACGCCCCATAGGGGGACTGTTCCTGGCAAACGTCTCCCCGGACTTCCGGAACTGGGGCGAAGGGGGCAGGATGAGCAGGTTGGCGGCACTGAGTGCCGCGAATGGGCCTAATGGCCGACCCCGAGTGCACTCTGCTGAGCCAAATGGGGGATGGTAGAGACAGTCAGGGCACCTCTAAGAAGGGGCACTACGTCGGTGAGGGATGACGTGAGCGACAACTCTGTAGTACTGCGGTACGGCGATGGCGAGTACACCTACCCGGTGATCGACAGCACCGTCGGCGACAAGGGCTTCGACATCGGGAAGCTCCGGACTCAGACCGGTCTGGTGACTCTCGACAGCGGATACGGCAACACGGCCGCCTATAAATCCGCGATCACCTACCTCGACGGTGAGCAGGGCATTCTGCGCTACCGCGGATACCCCATCGAGCAGCTGGCCGACGGTTCCACCTTCGTGGAGGTGGCGTACCTGCTGATCAACGGTGAGCTCCCCAAGGACGACCAGCTTTCGGCCTTCAAGAACGAGATCACCCAGCACACGCTGCTGCACGAGGACGTGAAGCGGTTCTTCGACGGCTTCCCGCGTGACGCGCACCCGATGGCCATGCTGTCGTCGGTGGTCAGCGCGCTGTCCACCTTCTACCAGGACAGCCACAACCCGTTCGACGAGAAGCAGCGTCACCTTTCGACGATCCGCCTCCTCGCCAAGCTTCCGACGATCGCGGCGTACGCGTACAAGAAGTCGATCGGCCACCCCTTCGTCTACCCGAGCAACGACCTCGGTTACGTCGAGAACTTCCTGCGCATGACCTTCTCGGTCCCGGCGCAGGAGTACGTGCCGGACCCGGTCGTGGTCGCGGCGCTGGAGAAGCTGCTGATCCTGCACGCGGACCACGAGCAGAACTGTTCGACGTCCACCGTGCGCCTGGTCGGTTCCTCGCAGGCGAACATGTTCGCCTCGATCTCCGCCGGCATCAGCGCCCTGTGGGGCCCGCTGCACGGTGGCGCCAACCAGTCGGTGCTGGAGATGCTGGAGGGCATCCAGGCCGACGGCGGCGACGTCGACAGCTTCATCCGCAAGGTGAAGAACAAGGAAGACGGCGTGAAGCTCATGGGCTTCGGGCACCGCGTCTACAAGAACTTCGACCCCCGGGCGAAGATCATCAAGGCTGCGGCGCACGACGTCCTCTCCGCCCTGGGCAAGGACGACGAGCTGCTCGACATCGCGCTCAAGCTCGAAGAGCACGCGCTGGCCGACGAGTACTTCGTGGAGCGCAAGCTCTACCCGAACGTCGACTTCTACACCGGCCTGATCTACCGGGCCATGGGCTTCCCGACCGAGATGTTCACGGTGCTCTTCGCGCTGGGCCGCCTCCCGGGCTGGATCGCCCAGTGGCACGAGATGATCAAGGAGCCGGGTTCCCGCATCGGCCGCCCGCGCCAGATCTACACCGGCGAGGTCCTGCGCGACTTCGTCCCGGTCGAGGGCCGCTGACACGACCGGTCCCCGCCGGTTCCACCGCGTCACCCGCACCATCCGAGTCATCCGCACCACCCGCTGAAAAGCGGAAAGCGCCCCGCTGCCGATCCCCCCACGGGTCGGCAGGCCGGGGCGCTTCCCTTTTCCCGGAGCGGATTCCCCCCACGGGATCCGGCCGGGCGTCTGATGGGCGCACAACTCCCTGCGCGGTCTGCCGGGACGCGTACGTACGGGAGGGCCGCTCAAAGCTCCCCGGTGCACGTGCCCCGGCCAACGCTTGCCCGGAACGTCCCCCAAGACATTCCGCGAACGTCCCCCAAGACGTTCTTGGCATCGCCTACTTAGACTCGCGGGTGGCCAGAATGGTTACCCTCAAACCTCAGTGACGTGCGTCACTTTGTGTGTGTCCTGTGAAGGTACGCAGCCGGAGGCTGTTTGTCACTACGAACACCGAGGAAAACGCCATCGCGAACCCGGCGATCATGGGGTTGAGCAGCCCGGCGGCCGCCAGCGGCAGGGCGGCGACGTTGTAGCCGAAGGCCCAGAAGAGATTGCCCTTGATGGTTCCCAGCGTTCTGCGGGACAGCAGGATCGCGTCCGCCGCCACTCTCAGATCCCCCCGGACGAGCGTCAGGTCGCCCGCCTCGATCGCGGCGTCCGTCCCCGTGCCCATCGCGAGCCCCAGATCCGCCGTGGCCAGCGCCGCCGCGTCGTTCACGCCGTCGCCGACCATCGCCACGCTGCGCCCCTCGGCCTGGAGCCGCTTCACGACGTCGACCTTGTCCTGGGGCAGGACCTCGGCGTACACGTCCTCCGGGCCGATCCCGACCGCACGCGCCACCGACTCGGCGACGGCCCGGTTGTCACCGGTCAGCAGGACCGGGGTGAGGCCGAGCTCGCGCAGCCACGTGACCGCCTCCGCGCTGGTCTCCTTCACGGCGTCCGCGACGGTCAGGACGCCGCGCGCCGACCCGTCCCAGGCCACGGCCACCGCCGTACGCCCCTCGGCCTCCGCCGCGGCCTTGGCCCCGGCCAGCTCGCGCCCCAGCTCCACGCCCGCTTCGGCGAGCAGCGCCTCGCGCCCCACGAGCACCTCGTGCCCGTCGACCAGACCGCGCACCCCGAGCCCCGCGACGTTCTCGAACTTCTCCACTTCCGGCAGCGCCCCGGTCCGGCCGGCGGCGCCGGACGCCACGGCCCGCGCGACCGGGTGCTCCGAGGCGTGCTCCAGTGCGCCGGCCAGGCGCAGCAGCAGGGCCTCGTCGGTGCCGGGCGCCGCGAAGACGTCCCTGAGCTCCATCCGCCCCGTCGTGACCGTCCCCGTCTTGTCGAGTACGACGGTGTCCACGCGCCGGGTCGACTCCAGCACCTCCGGCCCCTTGATCAGGATGCCGAGCTGGGCGCCGCGCCCCGTGCCGACCATGAGCGCGGTCGGCGTGGCCAGCCCCAGCGCGCACGGGCACGCGATGATCAGCACCGCCACGGCCGCCGTGAACGAGGCGGTCGGGTCGTCCGTGAGCAGCAGCCAGGTGACGAGCGTGCCCAGGGCGATGAGCAGGACGACCGGCACGAAGACCGCGGAGACGCGGTCGGCCAGGCGCTGCACCTCGGCCTTGCCGTTCTGGGCGTCCTCGACGAGGCGTGCCATGCGCGCGAGCCGGGTGTCGGCGCCGATCCTGGTCGCCTCGACGACGATCCGGCCCGAGGTGTTCACGGTGGCGCCGGTGACGGCGTCCCCGGTGGTCACGTCCACCGGCACGGACTCGCCGGTCAGCATGGAGGCGTCGACGGCGGAGGTGCCTTCGACGACCGTGCCGTCGGTGGCGATCTTCTCGCCGGGGCGTACGACGAAGCGGTCCCCGACGGCGAGGACGTCGACCGGGACGCGTACCTCCGTACCGCCCCGGAGCACCGTCACGTCCTTCGAACCGAGCTCCATCAGCGCGCGCAGCGCCGAGCCCGCCTTCCGCTTGGCCTTCGCCTCCAGGTAGCGGCCGAGGAGGATGAAGGTGACGACTCCGGCGGCGACCTCCAGGTAGACCGTCGAAGCCCCGTCGGTGCGCTGGGACGCGGTCAGCTCGAAGCCGTGGCGCATGCCCGGCATGCCCGCGTGTCCGAAGAACAGGGCCCACAGCGACCAGCCGAACGCGGCGAGCGTGCCGACCGAGACGAGGGTGTCCATGGTGGCGGCGCCGTGCCGGAGGTTGGTCCAGGCGGCCCGGTGGAAGGGCAGCCCGCCCCAGACGACGACCGGGGCGGCGAGGGTCAGCGAGAGCCACTGCCAGTTGTCGAACTGGAGCCGGGGGATCATCGCGAGCGCGACCACGGGGACGGAGAGGACCAGCGAGACGAGGAAGCGCTGCCGCGGCGGGGCGAGTGCGGGATCGTCCCGCTCGCGCCCGGCCGCCTGCTCCGGCGCGGCGGGGGCCGGGGCGGCGGGCGGCGGGGGCTCCTCGGCGGTGTAGCCGGTCTTCTCGACGGTGGCGATGAGGTCCGCGACGCCCACCCCGTCGGCGCAACGGATCCTCGCCTTCGCCGTCGCGTAGTTGACGGTGGCCTGGACGCCGTCCATGCGGTTGAGCTTCTTCTCGATGCGGGCGGCGCAGGAGGCGCAGGTCATCCCCCCGATGGAGAGCTCGACCCGGGACGTGTCCGCGGTGGCCGTCGGTGCCTCTTGCGCTGTGCTGGTCATGTTCTTGCTCCAGGAAAACGGACGGGGCCGTACGGGGGCCAGTATGAACTGGTCCGGTACGGCCCGGTCGGGAAGGCGGTCCGGGTCAGGCCCGGCCGACGAGCTCGTAACCGGCCTCGTCGACGGCGGCGCGTACGGCTTCCAGGTCCAGCGGGGCGTCGGAGACGACGCTCACCCGGCCGGTGGAGGCTACTGCCTTCACCGAGGTGACCCCGGGGATCTCCGAGATCTCGCCGGCGACCGCGCCCTCGCAGTGCCCGCAGGTCATGCCGCTCACCTGGTACTCGGTGGTGACGGCGCCCACCTGGACCTCGGCCGGGGTCTCGTGGCAGGAGCCGGACGGCGAGCAGCAGGAGCCGGTCGCGGTGGTCTCGGTCTTCGTCTCGGTCTCGGCGGTCATGTCGTTCTCCCTCTCTCATGCCTACGCAGGCGTGGTGCCCCAGAAAGCCGTGGGGATGCTGTGACTTCCTGACGCTGTTCAGACTATACCCCTAGGGGGTACTGAAATGTCACTGCCCCCGCGGGGATTTCACCGCGCGCGGGCGCGGCGCCCGGCGGGAGGCGAGGGCAGGCCGGGACAAACGCCCCTGCGGCACACGCGAGGGCGTGCGCCTGTCGTGCCCCTGTCGTCGGCCGCGAAGAGGGCGGCCCACCCCTCTCGCCGGTGAGGGCGCCGGTGAGAAGGGTGGGCCTGGGGGTCCCCGGGGGTCGGTCGGGCCTGGGGGAGAGAAGTCCGGAAGGACGCCGTGGCCGGCCACTGGGCCGGGGGATTCCCGGCGGGCGCCCTCCCGGGGTGCCTCAACGGGCGGGAGCGTCCCGCGCCGCCCTCATTCCCTGCGGCCCTTGTTGCCCGGCCGGCGTGACACCCAGACGCGGATGGTGTCCGCGTACCAGTAGGGCCTGCCGTTCTCCGTATGGTCGGGCGGGGGGAGCAGTCCGTGCTTGCGGTACGAGCGCACGGTGTCCGGCTGGACCCGGATGTGCGCGGCAATCTCCTTGTACGACCAGAGTCTGCGGTCAGTCATCTGTGGCACCTCCCTGCGCGCCTCAGCGGCGACCTGGGGGCCGTCGGGGGAGCTGGGGCGCGGAACGCCGGCGATCACTCAGCCTGTGTTCGTTGAACGACGCCGGGTGACGCGGGAGAGGGGCTGTCGAACGCCTGTGACGGAAGACCCGCGCAACCGGGACATGTGTGACAGGAGATCAATGAATGTGACGTTTGCGGCGTGTGTTCTGTCGCGGTCCGCAGACCTGAGGCCCCCGGCTAGGCGCCGCAGGAACGCAGGAAGCGGCGGGTGCGCCGGGCGATCGGCAGGGGCCTGTCCGGCGGACACGGGTACATGTCCTGCTCGACGATCGCGAACAGGTCCACGTCCAGCCGCCCGGCCGCCGCCAGTACGGGCTCCAGTGCCGGCACCCCGGCCGGTGGTTCGCACATCACGCCCCGCCCGACGGCGGGCCCGAACGGCACCCCGTCCGCGACGACTCCGGCGAGGACCTCCGGGTCCACCTGCTTGAGGTGGAGGTAGCCGATCCGCTCCCCGTACGTCTCGATGAGCTCGACGCTGTCCCCGCCGCAGTACGCGTAGTGGCCGGTGTCCAGGCAGAGCGAGACCAGGGCGGAGTCGGTCGCGTCCAGGAAGCGGGTGACGTTCTCCTCGCTGTCGATGTGGGTGTCCGCGTGCGGATGGACGACGATCTTCAGCCCGTACCGCTCGCGCACCTCGCGCCCGAGCCGCTCGGTCTGCCGGGCGAGCGTCCGCCACTGGGCGGCCGTCAGCGTGCGCTCCTCCAGCACCTCGCCGGTCCTGTCGTCCCGCCAGAAGGACGGGATGACGACCAGGTGCTCCGCGCCCATGGCCCTGGTGAGCCCGGCGACCTCCGCGACCTGGGCCCACGTGGCGTCCCAGACCTCGGGCCCGCGGTGGAGGCCGGTGAAGACCGTGCCCGCCGAGACGGACAGCCCCCGGCGGCGCGTCTCGTCGGCGAGGCGGGCCGGATCGGTCGGGAGGTAGCCGTACGGGCCGAGCTCGATCCAGGGGTAACCGGCCTCCGCGACCTCGTCGAGGAAGCGTTCCCAGGGCACCTGGAGCGGGTCGTCGGGGAACCACACTCCCCAGGAATCGGGGGCGGAACCGACCCGGATGCGGGTCGGCGCGGGTACGGGAGAGGTCATGGGCGTCAGCCTTCCGGCCGTGCGAGAAAGGTGTCAAGCCTTCGTCCGAATGTAAGGACAAAACGTTGACAGGGTGGAGCGGCGACCACTAGACCTGGGAGCAGCCGCCGGACCGGAGGGACGCGCATGGAGCCCCATTCGTACGAGCCGCACGACCCGTGCGCCCCCTACGACCCGCACGCCCCGCACGACCTGATCGCGATGGGCCGGATCGGAGTGGACCTCTACCCGCTGCGGGCCGGGGTCCCGCTGGCGCAGGTCGAGACGTTCGGCAGGTTCCTCGGCGGCTCGGCCGCGAACGTGGCGGTCGCCGCGGCCAGGCTGGGCCGGCGCACGGCCGTCGTCACCCGCACCGGGACCGATCCCTTCGGCGACTACCTCCACCGGCAGCTGCGGGAGTTCGGCGTCGACGACCGCTGGGTGACGGGGGTCGCGGACCTGCCGACCCCGGTGACGTTCTGCGAGATCTTCCCGCCGGACGACTTCCCGCTCTACTTCTACCGGCAGCCGAAGGCGCCCGACCTCGAACTGCGGGCCCAGGACCTGGACCTGGACGCGATCCGCTCGGCGCGGATCTTCTGGATGACGGGCACGGGCCTGTGCGCGGAGCCGAGCCGCTCGGCGACGCTCGCGGCGCTGGAGTCGCGGGACGCGGGGAAGGCGGGGGGCGCGGGGAGCACGACGGTCTTCGACCTGGACTGGCGGCCGATGTTCTGGGCCGGCGGCGACCCCGCCGAGGCCCGCCCGTACTACGCCGAGGCCCTCCGCCACGCCACCGTCGCCGTCGGCAACCTCGACGAGTGCGAAGTCGCCACCGGGGAGCGCGAACCGCACGCCGCCGCCCGCGCCCTGCTCGCCGCCGGCACCGGCGTCGAACTCGCCGTCGTCAAACAGGGACCGAAGGGTGTGTTCGCCGCGCACCGCGACGGTACGACGGCCGCATGCCCGCCCGTACCCGTCGACGTGCTCAACGGGCTCGGTGCGGGCGACGCCTTCGGCGGGGCCCTCTGCCACGGGCTGCTGGCCGGCTGGGGCCTGGAGCACACCCTGCGGTACGCCAACGCGGCCGGCGCCATCGTCGCCACCCGCCTCGCCTGCTCCTCCGCGATGCCCCGCCCGGCAGAGGTGGAACAGGTCCTCGCGGGCGGCCCCGTCCCCGCGCAGGAGCCCACGACGTGACCGCCGGCCTGCGCGTCTGCGACCTCGTACGGGTACGGGCCCACCACCCCGAAGCGATCGCCGAGGCCGCCGCCCGCCGCCCCCGCAGGCCCCTGGTCGGCGCGAGCGGACGGCTCATGATCATCGCCGCCGACCACCCGGCCCGCGGCGCCCTCGGCGTCGGCGACCGGGAACTCGCCATGGCCGCCCGCCCCGACCTGCTGGAGCGGCTCTGCCTGGCCCTCTCCCGCCCCGGCGTCGACGGCGTCCTGGCCGCCGCCGACATCCTCGACGACCTGCTCCTGCTCGGCGCCCTCGACGGCAAGGTCGTCGTCGGCTCCATGAACCGCGGCGGCCTGGCCGGCGCCGCCTTCGAACTCGACGACCGCTTCACGGGCCCCCGTGCCCAGGACCTGGAGCGCCGCGGTTTCGACGCGGGCAAGCTGCTCCTGCGCATCGACTACGACGACCCCGGCTCGCTCGACACCCTCCACGCCACCGCCCGCACCATCGACGCGATGGCCGAACGCCGGCTCCCGGTCTTCGTCGAGCCGTTCATTTCCCGCCGGGTGGACGGGAAGGTCCGCAACGACCTGAGCGCCGAGGCCGTCACGCACTCCATCGCCATCGCCTCGGGCCTCGCCGGGACCTCCGCGTACACCTGGCTGAAGGTCCCCGTCACGAAGAACCCCGACGACATGGCGCGGGTCATGGAGACCTCGACCCTGCCCGCCGTGCTGCTGGGCGGCGAGGTCGGCGCCGACCAGGACGGCGCGTACGAGAAGTGGCGCCAGGCGCTGCGGCTGCCGACCGTCCAGGGCCTGGTCGTCGGCCGGTCGCTGCTCTATCCGGCCGACGGGGACGTGGCGGGGGCGGTCGACACCGCTGTCGGACTGCTGTAGCGCGAGGCCGACGGGTAGGGAGAGGGCATGACGGACAACGACAGGCACGTACTTCGCGCGGGAGCCGCCGCGCGGGGTCCGTACGCCCTGGACATCGATCCGAAGCGGGCCGGCTGGCGCTATTCGGGCCTGCGCGTGCTGGAACTGCCGCCCGGCGGCTCCCACACGCTCACGGCCGGCGACAGCGAGTGGATCGTGCTGCCGCTCAGCGGCGGCTGCGCGGTGCGCGTGGAGGACCAGACCTTCGAACTGCTCGGCAGGCAGAGCGTGTTCGGGTCGGTCACCGACTTCGCGTACGTGCCCCGCGACGCCCACGCCCAGATCTCCTCCGGCGCGGGAGGCCGCTTCGCCCTGGCAGGAGCGAGGTGCGGGCGACGGCTCCCCGCCCGCTACGGCCCCGCGCCGGAGGTCCCCGTCGAACTGCGCGGCACCGGCGACTGCTCGCGCCAGGTCAACAACTTCGCGGCCGCTGGCGTCTTCGCGTGCGACCGGCTGATCGCCGTCGAAGTCCTCACCCCGGGCGGCAACTGGTCCTCGTACCCACCCCACAAACACGACGAGCACCACCCGGGCGTCGAGTCCGAACTCGAAGAGATCTACTACTTCGAGACCGACCGCGAAGGCGGCTTCGGCCACCACCGGGTCTCACCGTCCCGCCCCGGAGGTACGGACCTCCTCGCCGAAGTCCGCACCGGCGACGCCGTCCTGATCCCCGACGGCTGGCACGGCCCGTCCGTCGCGGCGCCCGGCCACACCCTCTACTACCTCAACGTGATGGCGGGACCGGGGGAGGAGCGGGAGTGGCTGATCCGCGACCACCCCGACCACGGTTGGATCCGCGACACCTGGCCCTCGCAGCCGGTCGATCCCCGGCTGCCGCTGTACGGACCCGAGGAGCCGACGCAGTGACCACCCGACGACTGACCACCGCCCAGGCCCTGGTGGCCTTCCTCACCCGGCAGCACACCGAGCGCAACGGCATCCGCCACCGCTTCATCACCGGCACCTGGGGCATCTTCGGTCACGGCAACGTCGCCGGCCTCGGCCAGGCGCTCCTCGAACCCGGCTCGGACGACATGCCGTACTACCAGGGTCGCAACGAGCAGGCCATGGTGCACGCCGCCGTCGGCTACGCCCGCCAGTGCGGCCGCCTCTCCGCGCACGCCGTCACCACCTCCATCGGCCCCGGCGCCACCAACCTCGTCACCGGCGCCGCCCTCGCGACCGTCAACCACCTCCCCGTCCTCCTCCTGCCCGGCGACACCTTCGCGACCCGCCCCGCCGACCCCGTGCTCCAGCAGCTGGAAGTCCCGTACGCCGGTGACGTGTCCGTCAACGACTGCCTGCGTCCCGTGTCCCGGTACTTCGACCGGATCACCCGCCCCGAGGCCCTGATCCCGGCGGCGCTCCAGGCGATGCGCGTCCTGGCCGACCCCGCCGAGACCGGCGCCGTGACGCTCGCGCTGCCGCAGGACGTGCAGGCGGAGGCGTACGACTGGCCGGAGGAGTTCTTCGCCGAACGCGTCTGGCAGGTACGGGCCCCGGTACCGGACGCACACCAACTCGCCGCGGCGGTGGGGGCCTTCCGCACCGCCCGCCGCCCCCTCCTCATCGCGGGCGGCGGCGTCCACCACAGCGGCGCCGAGACGGCCCTGAAGATCTTCGCCGAGGCGACCGGCACCCCCGTCGCCTCCACCCAGGCGGGCAAGGGCTCGCTCCCGTACGACCACCCGGCGGACGTCGGCGGCATCGGCCACACCGGCACCGCCACCGCCGACGGACTCGCCCGTACCGCCGACCTGGTGATCGGCGTCGGCACCCGCTACTCCGACTTCACCACCGCATCCTCGACCCTCTTCCAGGACCCGGACGTCCGCTTCGTCAACCTCAACATCACCGGCTTCGACGCCCACAAGCTGGGCGCCCAGCAGGTGGTCGGCGACGCCCGCGTCGCCCTCCAGTCCCTCAGGATCAGCCTGCGCGGCCACCGCGTCCCCGACACCTACGTCACCGAGTACACCGAGGCGAAGGCGCGCTGGGAGGAGCGCGTCACCGCCGCCTACGCCGCCCCCGACGAGGACGCCCGCCCCACCCAGGTCCAGGTCCTCGGCGTACTCGACACCCTCGTCACCCACAAAGACATCCTCATCAACGCGGCCGGCTCCCTCCCCGGCGACCTCCACAAGCTGTGGCGGACGCGCTCCTGGGACCAGTACCACGTCGAGTACGGCTACTCCTGCATGGGCTACGAGATCCCGGCCGCCATCGGCGTACAGCTCGCCGCGCCCGGCCGCCCGGTGTGGGCGCTGGTCGGCGACGGTACGTACCTGATGAACCCCACCGAGATCGTCACCGCCGTGCAGGAGCGCCTCCCCCTCAAGGTCGTCATCCTCCAGAACCACGGCTACGCCTCCATCGGCGGCCTCTCCGAGTCCGTGGGCGCCGAGCGCTTCGGTACGGCGTACCGCTTCCGGGAGCCCGACGGCTCGTACACCGGTGCGCCGCTCCCGGTCGACCTGGCAGCCAACGCGGGCTCCCTCGGCATGCGGGTCCTCCGCGCCAAGACCGTGCGTGACCTGCGGGAAGCCCTGGCCCAGGCGCGCGCCTGCGACGGCCCCACATGTGTCTACGTCGAGACACGAACGCCCGACACAGTGTCTGGCGCGCCCGCCGCCCAGGCGTGGTGGGATGTTCCCGTGGCCGAGACCGCGACCCGCCCGTCGACGGTCAAGGCCCGGGAGGAGTACGACCGTCAAGCCGCTGCGCGACGCCGCCATCTCTGACCGCCCCCGCTGCAACACAAGGAGTTTCTGGGATGAAGACCGTCAACCACTTCATCGGCGGCAAGACCGTCGAGGGCGCGTCGGGCAACTGGGGCCCGGTCACCGACCCGGCCACCGGTGAGGTGACCACACAGGTCGCGCTCGCCTCGGCCGAGGAGGTCGACACCGCCGTCGCGTCGGCGAAGGCCGCGTACGCGACCTGGGGCACCTCCTCGCTGGCCGCCCGCACCACGGTCCTCTTCCGCTACCGCGCGCTGCTCGACGCCCACCGCGACGAGATCGCCGCGCTGATCACCGCCGAGCACGGCAAGGTCCACTCGGACGCGCTGGGCGAGGTGGCGCGCGGCCTGGAGATCGTCGAGCTGGCGTGCGGCATCACGACGCAGCTCAAGGGCGAGCTGTCCACGCAGGTGTCGAACCGCGTGGACGTCTCCTCGATCCGCCAGCCGATCGGTGTCGTGGCCGGCATCACGCCGTTCAACTTCCCGGCCATGGTGCCGATGTGGATGTTCCCGCTGGCCATCGCGTGCGGCAACACGTTCGTACTGAAGCCGAGCGAGAAGGACCCGTCCGCGTCGGTCAGGCTGGCCGAGCTGGCGTCCGAGGCCGGTCTGCCCGACGGCGTACTGAACGTCCTGCACGGCGACAAGGTCGCGGTCGACGGCCTCATCAACCACCCGGACGTCGCGGCGGTCTCCTTCGTCGGCTCGACCCCGATCGCCCGCTACATCCACCGGACCGCCTCCGCCAACGGCAAGCGCGTCCAGGCGCTCGGCGGTGCGAAGAACCACATGCTGGTCCTGCCGGACGCCGACCTCGACGCGGCGGCGGACGCCGCTGTTTCCGCCGCCTACGGCTCGGCAGGCGAGCGCTGCATGGCGATCTCCGCGGTGGTCGCGGTCGGTGCGGTCGGCGACGAGCTGGTCGACAAGATCCGCGAGCGCGCCGAGAAGATCAAGATCGGCCCCGGCAACGACCCGGAGTCCGAGATGGGCCCGCTGATCACCGCCGCCCACCGGGACAAGGTCGCCTCGTACGTCACGGGCGCGGCCGCGCAGGGCGCGAAGGTGGTCCTGGACGGCACGGGCCACACGGTCGAGGGCTTCGAGAACGGCCACTGGATCGGCCTGTCCCTCCTCGACGAGGTCTCCACCGACTCCGACGCCTACCGCGACGAGATCTTCGGCCCGGTCCTGTGCGTCCTGCGCGTCGACACGTACGAGGAGGGCGTCGCCCTCATGAACGCCTCGCCCTTCGGCAACGGCACCGCGATCTTCACCCGCGACGGCGGCGCGGCACGCCGCTTCCAGCTGGAGATCGAGGCCGGCATGGTCGGCGTCAACGTGCCGATCCCGGTGCCGGTCGGCTACCACTCCTTCGGTGGCTGGAAGGACTCGCTCTTCGGCGACCACCACATCTACGGCAACGACGGCATCCGCTTCTACACCCGCGGCAAGGTCACCACGACCCGCTGGCCGGACCCGGCGGACGCGCCCGCCGGCGTCGACCTGGGCTTCCCGCGCAACCACTGATCCACCGGCGACGCTCAGGGCCCCCGCCACGGCCGGCGGGGGTCCTGCCCGTGACAAAATCCCTGGCGGGACACGGCCCCGTACCGGCATCCTGGCCGGATGTTGATCAGAGAAGCCACCTCGGAGGACTGGCCCGCCATCTGGCCGTTCTTCCACGAGATCGTCGCAGCGGGCGAAACTCTCACCTACCCGCTCGACCTGGGCGAGGAAGACGCCCGCGAGTGGTGGTACCTGGCCGCCCCGAACCGCACGGTCGTCGCGGTCGACGACGCCGGTACGGTCCTCGGCACGGCCAAGATGAACCGCAACCACATGGGCAACGGCTCCCACATCGCGAGCGCCACCTACCTGGTCGACCCCAGGCACTCGGGGCAGGGCGTGGGGCGGGCGCTGTGCGAGTACAGCGTGACGTGGGCGAGGGAGGCGGGGTTCCGGGCGATGCAGTTCAACGCGGTCGTGGAGACCAACGTCCACGCGGTGAAGCTGTACGAGTCGATCGGCTTCGACGTGATCGGG
This sequence comes from Streptomyces sp. NPDC003016, assembly GCF_053591455.1. Classification (NCBI taxonomy): domain Bacteria; kingdom Bacillati; phylum Actinomycetota; class Actinomycetes; order Kitasatosporales; family Streptomycetaceae; genus Streptomyces; species Streptomyces sp. NPDC003016. The sequence goes on along the minus strand of NZ_JBSFTV010000038.1, from coordinate 48,037 downwards.
ACGCTCCCGGAAGGGTTCGAACACCCCACGCGCGGTTACGTCGGCCTGCACATCATGCACCTCGCTCTCTGATGCGCGAGATACGCGCCCTCCACACGGAGACGACCGTCACCGTCTACCAGGCGTACGCCCCGGCCATCGGCGTCCCGGCCGCCCGCGACGGCCGTTTCCCCGCCGCCTGGAAGCGGGACCGGATGACGTGGATCAAGCCGTCGTTCCTGTGGATGATGTACCGCTGCGGCTGGGGCGCGAAGCAGGACCAGGAGACCGTCCTGGCCGTCGAGATCACCCGCGACGGCTTCGACTGGGCCCTGCGCAACGCCTGTCTGTCGCACTACGCACCCGGCGTCCACGCCGACCAGGCCGACTGGAAGCGCCGGTTGCGGCAGGCGCCCGCCCGTGTGCAGTGGGACCCGGAGCGCGACGTACGGCTGAATCCGCTCCCGTACCGCTCGCTCCAACTGGGGCTGGCGGGCGAGGCGGCGGGGCGGTACGCCGACGAGTGGACGGTGTCCATCACCGACGTCACCCCGCTCGCCCACGAGATCCACGCGCTGGTGAGGGGCGGGAACGTGGCTGCGGCCGAGCGGTTGCTGCCGCGCGAGAGGGCCTACCCGGCGGGCGCGGAACTGCTCGCTCCGCTGGGCGGTGCGTGACCGCTGCCGCGTCGTCCGGCAGGAGGGGAGGAGCGCCAAGACACCCTTGAAGCAAGCGACTTGCACGAACCGGCGCTACGCCGGGCCCGCTCCGGCCGTCACCGGCTGACGGCCGGAGCGGAGTTGATGCCCTACGGCGGCCGGTGCCCGTCCCCGCCCGCGCCCTGAGTCAGCCGCGCTACGAGCGACTCCCATTCGGCTTCGGCGTTTTCATGCTGGATGAGGCGGTCCATGGCGTGCCCGGCAGGCGAGGAATCCGGCGCAGGGCCGAGGCGGTCGAGCGCCCACTGATGGAACCCGTACCACCGTTCGTCCAGACGCCTCATGGCGGACCGCAGGCCCCTGCGCGCCGAGTCCGCCAGCCACCAGCGGCCCGCGTCCACGGCCGGCAGCAGCGACACCATCCGCTTACGCGCCGCCATCGGCCACCTCCGGCAGCGACTCGTGACACGTCGCGCGGAAGAACGCGGTCGTGACGGCCCGGGATCCGGTGTGCCGGGTACGGCCCGCGTGCCGCAGACACCACTCTTCCAAGATGCTCCGCTCGCCGGGCTTCGGAGCCCCATGACACGTGGTGCACTCCACCTCATGGATCGACTTACTGCCCGAGCCATCCAGGCTCAGCGTCCAATCCGCGAAGCGCAGCACCGTCCCGACCCGCGCGTGACCGTGATCCTTCACCGCTTCACCACCATCGTGTCCGCGCCGTACACCCGCACTGCGGGCGCCTTGTCGAAGACGAGCACCAGCACCAGGCCGCCCGCCGCATACCGGTGCGCACGTACGGCGACGACCTCATGCCACCGGCCCCGGACACACACCCAGTCCCCACGCCGCAGCCGCAGCGCAATCACCTGTCGCTCACTCACCACCCTGACCACCGCCCCCAGCAGGCGCCGAGATCTCAGCCCATACGACCTTGCCGAACCCCGCGCGTTCGCTGACGTCCCACCGGTCAGAAAGCACATCGACCAGCCACAGCCCGCGCCCGCTGCCGTGATCACCGTGAGGGGTCGACAAGCTCGGCAGCTCGCAGGAACCGTCGCGCACCTCGATACGCAGCCCACCGGCCGTCGGGAGGTAGCGCGTCTCGATGTCCTGCCCCGGTACGCGGGCATGACGGCCGGCGTTGGTCAGCAGCTCCGAGAGGATTACCAGCGCGGAGTCCTCGACGGCCGAGAGCCCCCACGCCGTCAGAGCCTCACGCAATGCGGCCCGCGCTTGCCCGACGCAGCGGGGGTCATCAGCCCACCGCCGTACCACCGCGTCACCCGCGCTGGGGCCGGCGCCGGACAGCTCGTCGACGGTCAACGGCCGTTCGCTGCTCGCTCTCACCGGGGGACCGCCACCCCATGAATGACACGCGGCCCGACGTCGACCCCGTGCACGGCCAGCCACAGAGCCCGGCGCCGCTGCCGACGCAACCGCAGATCCGCACGCTCCCACCGCTCATGAGCAGCCTGGGCACGCGACCGGACGCGGGGGCCTCTCACCCCACCTCGGGTGGGCAAGGTGAGAGGCAAGGCAGAGCAGGAGACTACCCGTCGACGCCGGGCGTCAGACGCCGGACAGGCGTTCAGGTCTCCTTGCCGATGGCGCCCCGCAGGCGGGAACAGTAACCGCAGAAGTGGTTCAAAGAGACGGACGATAGGGTTCAGCACGTCGGCGCTCCTTACAAGCGTTGACCATGCCCCCGGACCGTTCGCGCGGTCGCGGGGGTCCTTACTTTCACCACCACGACACGCAACCACCGCGTGAGCATGGGGAATCAGCAAGATCACCCGCTTGTGACCTTGCGGTCACAGCGAGCAACTAGCTCCATCAGAATGCTCCCCTCCACCACGAATGCGCAACCCATTGCAGCGAAGTGCACGTGCACTTACGGGTGACTGTCGATCGCCAGAGGGCGACATACTGTGACCAGCCGAGAGTTAGGGGAGGCAGATGGCCGCCATTCCGACAATGCGCCGCCGGATGCTCGGCGCAGAACTCCGCAAGATCAGAGAGCGCCAAGCACTCACGGCGGAGAGTGCAGCCGAGAAGATGGGATGGCATCCGTCGAAGATCAGCCGCATCGAGAGTGGACGCAGCGGACTGCGGGCCCATGAAGTGACCGCGCTCCTCGACCTCTACGAGGTGCGCGACAAGGAGGCCCGAACCGGGCTCGAAACCCTCGCCAGGGAAGGCAAGCGTCGCGTCTGGTGGCAGCCGTACAACGACGTACTCACCCCCCGCTACCTGGACTACATCAGCTTCGAAGCGGAAGCGTCGGCGGCGCGCAGCTTTGAAACCACTCTTGTGCCCGGCCTCTTGCAAACCCCGGACTACGCGCGTGCCGTCATCCGGGCGCTGAAGCCGGAGCGGGAATCGGACGAGGTCAATGCGCTGGTGGATGTGCGATTGGCACGCCAAAACGCAGCACTCAACCGCGAAGAGCCCCTGCAACTCTGGGCCATCCTGGACGAGTCGATCTTGCATCGAACCGTAGGCGGGACATCGACCATGGTGAAGCAGCTCAGGCGACTGGCCGACGTCGCCGATCAGCCCAATGTCACTCTCCAGATACTGCCGTTCCAGGCCGGCGCACACGCAGGGATGTTGGGGCCGTTCGTCATCCTTGAGTTCCCGGTGCAGGCCGAACTCGACGTGGTGTATTCGGAAGGGCTTGCGAGTAGCGTCTACCTTGAGCGGGACGACGATCGCATCGCCTACAGCCGCACGTTCGACCTGTTGCGCGCGGCCGCTCTGGACGTAGATCCTTCGCGTGACAAGATCGCGCGCCAAATAAGGGAACTGACGTGAAGCACGAAGACAGGCAGGGTGTGGACCTCGGCCGCGCGGCCTGGAGGAAGAGCAGTTACAGCGGCGACCAGGGCAACTGTGTGGAGGTAGCGGACGGCTTCGCCGGTGTCGTGCCTGTGCGTGACAGCAAGGTCCAGAACGGACCCGCCCTGATCTTTCCTGTCGACCAGTGGCGCACCTTCATCAGCGCCGTCAAGAGCCGCCGCAGTCTCTAGTCGCCACTAACATTCACCCCCGGTTCAGCACGAGCCGGGGGTGAGCCATGGTGTTCGGGCTCAAAGAGCTATGAACACGGCTTGGCATGGATCAAGCTGGCGTTCCTGTGGATGATGTACCGCTGAGGCTGGGGGCGAAGCAGGACCAGGAGACCGTCCTGGCCGTCGCGATCACCCGGGCCGGCTCCGGCGAGGCGTTGACGCTGAGCGTGGAGCGCTGCTGCACGGGGTGTGTGCCGTAGGTCTCCCCGTAGTAGTCGCCATTCTTGGACGTGCGCTGGACGGTTCACGTCGCACGGCCCCGCGAGAGTGTTCCGCGACAGGTCGATGTCGCTGGGGATCGTCGATGGGATGACCCGGCTGGTGGCTTGTCGCGCGGTCTTGGCCGGGTAAACGGTCCACTGCCGGATCGGTGACTCGGGCGCGAAGTCGGTCTTCGTTTCGGCATGCGAGTGGCGCGGATGCGCAGTACAGCGTCTCGTGCGACACACAAGTGCACAGGGTCGTGTTACGGGCAGGATTCCGCCAAAGGGTCGTCTGCGGCGCGGAAGTGTTCGGGCGAGTGCCGGCCCGTCGCCGGTCAGAGACCGATGCTCACCCGAACGTCCAGGTCAGCATCGCGAAGTCGCCGTCGTCCCCGGCCCCCGCCGAGCGGTACGTCGCCAGCGCCGCGTCGTTGTCGCGCTCCACGCCCACCCACATGCCGTAGCAGCCGCGCTCCTCGGCCACCTCCGCCAGCGCCCGCGTCAGGACGCGGCCGATGCCGCGCCGCCGGAACGCCTCGTCGACGGACAGTTCGTACAGGCACATCTCGGTGCCCTTGTCCGGGTGGGTCATCTCGATGCCCGAGACCATCCCGGCCGGTTTTCCGTCGACGTACGCGACGAGCATCAGGTGGCCGGGGGCGACCAAGAACCGTTCGGCCCGGTCCGGGCGCGCCGGGCCGTCGTAGAGGTGCTCGGCGGCGGTCACTTCGGCGACCGTCGTCGCGCGCCGGACGACCGGGTGGATGTCCATGAGGGCTCCCTCTGCATACTCCGGCTGCGGTACGGGGCGAGGGCACCGTACTCCTCGCGTACCCCGACGAGGTCCACCCGGGGGCCGCATCGGCTGTCGTACCGGGGACCTAGGGTTCAGGTATGAAGCTACGCATTCCCCGCAGCCGGGCGCTCGCCGGCGCGGCCGCCGCGTTCGCCGTCCTCGTCGGGGGCGGTACGTGGACGGCCGTCGCCTCCGACGGCGACGCGCCCGCGGTGCACCGCGAGGAACGGATCATGAACATGGACGGGGTGAGGATCGACACCTCGTTCTTCACGGCGGACGGCGCGGACGGCGCGGGCGGTGAGCGCCGTCCCGCCGTCCTCCTCGGCCACGGCTTCGGCGGCAGCAAGCGCGACGTACAAGCGCAGGCCGAGCAGCTGGCCCGGGACGGGTACGCCGTACTGACCTGGTCCGCGCGCGGCTTCGGGAAGTCCACCGGGAAGATCGGGCTGAACGATCCGAACGGTGAGGTCAAGGACGTGTCGCGGCTGATCGACTGGCTGGCCGGGCGCCCCGAGGTGCGGCTCGACGCGGACGGCGATCCGCGCGTGGGCGTCAGCGGTTCCTCGTACGGCGGCGCCGTCTCGCTCCTCGCCGCGGGCCACGACCGGCGCGTCGACGCCGTCGCCCCCCAGATCACCTACTGGAACCTGGCCGACGCCCTCTTCCCCCACGGCGTCTTCAAGAAGCTCTGGGCCGGACTCTTCATCAACACCGGCGGTGGCTGCGACAGGTTCGAGAAGCGGCTGTGCGCGATGTACGAACGGGTCGCGGTCGCCGGAGAGCCGGACGCCGCCGCCCGTGACCTGCTGGAGGCGCGCAGCCCGTCCGCGGTCGGCGACCGCATCAAGGTTCCCGCGCTCATCGTGCAGGGACAGAACGACTCGCTCTTCCCGCTCGACCACGCCGACGCCATGGCGAAGGCGATCGAAGCCAACGGCGCGCCCGTCTCCGTCGACTGGATCGCGGGCGGGCACGACGGCGGGGACCGCGAGACGGCCCGCGTGGAGGGCCGGATCACCGACTGGTTCGACCGCTACCTCAAGGACGAGAAGGGCACGGACACCGGACCGGCCTTCCGCGTCACCCGCACCGGAGGCGTGGACTCCACGAACGGCGGAGCCCAGCTGCGGGGCGCCACCGGCGACCGTTACCCCGGCCTCGAAGCCGGGCAGCGGCAGCTGAAGCTGGCGGGCGGGCGCGAGCAGCGCTTCGCCAGCCCGGCCGGTGCGAACCCGCCCGCCATCTCCTCCGTACCGGGCGTCGCGGGCGTCGGGGCGCTGTCCCGGCTCTCCGGGCTCGGCGTCGGGCTCTCCCTCGACTTCCCCGGCCAGAACGCGCGCTTCGAGACCGCGAAGCTCGCCTCGGACCTGCGCGTCACCGGCTCGCCGACCGTCCGGGTCACGGTGAAGTCGGACCGCGAGGACGCCGTGCTGTTCGGCAAGGTCTACGACGTGAGCGCGGACGGACGCCAGCAGGTGCTGCCCTCCCAGCTCGTCTCGCCCGTCCGCGTCACCGGCGCCGGCGCGAAGGACGGCGCCACCGTCGAGCTGCGGCTCCCGGCGATCGACCACGAGGTCAGGGCCGGGCACCGGCTGCGCGTCGTCCTCGCCGCCACCGACCTCGGGTACGCCTCCCCGGCCGACCCGACGGCGTACACCGTGACCCTCGAAGGGGACGGGGCACTCACCGTGCCCACCGCGTCCGGTGTGAAGACCCAGGCGGCCCCGCTGCCCTGGTGGGTCTGGGGACTGCCGGCGATCGGCGCCGCCCTGGCCGTGGCGCTGCTGCTCACCGCCCGGCGACGGGCCGCCGCGCCCGCGCCGGACCCGGCGCTCGCCGGGGTGCCGCTCCAGATCACCGGCCTGACGAAGAAGTACGCCAAGTCCGCCGACCGCTATGCGGTACGGGACCTCTCGTTCCGCGTCGAGAAGGGCCAGGTGCTCGGGCTCCTGGGGCCGAACGGCGCGGGCAAGACCACCACCCTGCGCATGCTCATGGGCCTCATCACGCCGGACAGCGGCGAGATCCGGGTCTTCGGGCACGCCATCAGGCCCGGCTCGCCCGTCCTGTCGCGCGTCGGTTCGTTCGTCGAGGGCGCCGGCTTCCTGCCGCACCTCACCGGGCGCGCCAACCTCGACCTGTACTGGCAGGCGACCGGCCGGCCCGTCGAGGACTCCCGCATGGAGGAGGCCCTGGAGATCGCGGGGCTCGGCGACGCGCTGGAGCGGGCCGTGCGGACGTACTCGCAGGGCATGCGGCAGCGGCTCGCCATCGCCCAGGCCATGCTCGGCATGCCGGACCTGCTCATCCTCGACGAGCCGACGAACGGCCTGGACCCGCCGCAGATCCGTGAGATGCGCGACGTGATGATCCGGTACGCGGCGGCGGGGCGCACCGTCATCGTCTCCAGCCACCTCCTCTCGGAGGTCGAGCAGTCCTGCACGCACCTCGTCGTCATGGACCGGGGCCGGCTGATGCAGGCCGGACCCGTCGCGGAGATCACCGGCGGGACGGACACGCTGCTCGTGACGGTGGAGGGCGAGGTGAGCCAGGCGCTGGCCGAGAAGGTGGGCGCCCTGCCCGGCATCGGGTCCGCCGTACGGACCGACGAGGGCCTGCTCGTACGGCTGGACGGGGCGTCGCCCAGCACGCTCATCGGCGAACTGGTCCGCCTGGACGTCCAGCTGACGGGTGTCGGACCGAACCGCCGCCTGGAGGACGCGTTCCTCACCCTGATCGGAGGCTCCTCCGCATGAGCACCAACATCACCGAGCCGGCCACCGACTCGGCCCCCGGTTACCGTCCCGGTCACACGCTCCCGCTGCGCGTCGAGGCGATGCGGCAGTGGCGCAGGCGGCGCACCATGGTCATGGCCGTGGTGCTGGGCGCCCTGCCGCTCATCCTGATCGCCGCGTTCGCGATCGGCGGCACCCCCGGCAGGGAGGGCGGCCGGGTGACCTTGATGGACACCGCCACCGCGTCCGGCGCCAACTTCGCCGCGACCTGTCTGTTCGTCTCCGCGGGCTTCCTACTGGTGGTGCCGGTGGCGCTGTTCTGCGGCGACACGGTGGCCTCCGAGGCCAACTGGTCCTCGCTGCGGTACCTGCTCGCGGCGCCGGTGCCGCGCGCCCGGCTGCTGTGGAGCAAGCTCGCGGTGGCTCTGGGCTTCAGCCTGGCGGCGATGGTGCTGCTGCCGGTCGTGGCACTGGTGACGGGTTCGATCGCGTACGGCTGGGGCCCGCTGGAGCTGCCGACGGGCGGGTCCCTGCCCGCGGGAGACGCCGTACCGCGCCTCGCGCTCGTCGTCGCCTTCATCTTCGTCTCCCAACTGGTGACCGCGGCCCTGGCGTTCTGGCTGTCGACGAAGACCGACGCGCCCCTGGGCGCGGTCGGCGGCGCGGTGGGCCTGACGATCGTGGGCAACGTCCTGGACGCGGTGACGGCTCTCGGCTCCTGGCGCGATTTCCTGCCCGCGCACTGGCAGTTCGCGTGGGCGGACGCGCTCCAGCCGCAGCTGGAGTGGGGCGGAATGCTCAAGGGGGCGGCGGTGTCGGTGACGTACGCACTCGTGCTCTTCGCCCTCGCCTTCCGCGGATTCGGCCGGAAGGACATCGTTTCCTGACGGGGGGTCGGCCATGATGTGCGTCATGGCCACTCTCCTGATCGCCCTCGCCGTAGTCGCCACCGGGTTGTACGCCGGGTTCATGCTGATCTTCCTGATTGGTGTCATGCCCGCCCTGGGACGGCTGACCGACGAGCAGTTCGTCGCGGCGATGCGGCGCGTCAACGAAGACGTACCGCGTGGGGTGTTCGTGTCGGTGATGCTCGCTTCGGTGGTCTTCCCGACGGCCGCGCTCGCGGTCCCGGGCGACGGCGGCCGGTCAGCCGCGCAGTGGGTCCTCCTGGCAGCCGGCCTGGGGTTCGTGATCCTCAACCACCTGATCACGATTGCCGGAAACATCCCCCTCAACACTGCCTTGGCCGCATCCGAGCGGACAGGCACTGCCGACCGCGAGGCCCGCGCGGCCTTCGAGACACGGTGGAACAGGCTGCACCTGGTGCGCACACTGCTGGTCACAGCGGGCTTCGCCCTGGTGGTGAGTGCCTCGCTGGCATGACGGCGGGCCGCGAAGCGGCGTCAGGGAAAGCCGCCCGGCTGCGGACAGTCGACCTCAGGGGAACCATCTGCGGAGCCCGAGTGTCTGGCGAGGCGTGTACGGAGAGCTGTCTGCTCCGCTGCATCGCATCCCGCACTGAAGGAGCCGGCGTGGCCGCCGTCGTGGCCCTCCCGGCGGCGGCCCACGCCGCGCCCGCCGCCCCCACGGCCGCCAAAAGGCGACGACTTCAACGGCGACGGGCACGCGGACGTGGTGTTCACGGCACCGTCGGCGACCGTCAACGGCAAGGCGAAGGCCGGCTACGTCGCGGTGGTGTACGGCTCGGCGAACGGTCTGAAGACCGCGTCCAAGCAGGTCTTCGACCAGGACAGCCCCGGCATCCCGGGCGCCGCCGAGGCGAGCGACGCCTTCGGCACTTCGGTGTCGGTCGCCGACGTGAACGGCGGCGGTCACGGCGACATCTCGGCCGACGTCTCGGGCGACGTCTCGGGCGAGTCACCCGGCACGATCAGCCGCACGCGGTCGGCCGTCGTCATGCGTGGCTCGGTCACCGGCCCGATCGGCACCGGCTCCCAGGTCTTCCACCAGGGCACCCCGGGGGTGGGTGGCGCGGCCGAGACCGGAGACCGCTTCGGCCTTGCGACGAGGCTGGTGGACACCGACCGCGACGGCCGGGCCGAACTCATCGCGGGCGCCCCCGGCGAGAACGCCGGCGCGGGCTCCGTCCGGGTCCTGCCCGGCACCACGGCGGGTATCGCCGCCACCGGTTCCCGCACCTTCGGCGCGGGAACACTGGGCACCGTCGCCACCGGAGCCGCCCTCGGCTCCTCGTTCCACCGCCGACCCCCCACGGGAGAAAACGGTGCCCCGCCGCAGGGAATGCGCGACGGGGCACCGTTGCTAAAGAATTACTTTCCACGTAACCCGTTTGCAGCAAGGATGGAAGGCTGAATGACCGGATCATTTACCGGCATCGGCGGGCAGGCAGAAAAAGACCCCGGATCCTGTGAACAATCACGGGATCCGGGGCCCTCGGAGGAGAAAGCGTCGTCACTGCAGCGCCGGCGGCTCGGCGCTTCAGGGGGCTTTAGAAAACGCCACCGAGGATGGCAGCCGCCGGGGCGTCGGAGTTGTCGACGATGGCGGAGTGGTGCTTGAGCTCGTTGCACTGGTTGACGCGTGCCTCGTCGAGCACCTCGACGATGTTGATGACGTCGACGTCCTGGATCGTCGGGCAGATGTCGTCGATGATCTGGATGTTCGACTCGTACGACAGGTCGTCGCTGGCCATCGCCGGAGAGGCGGCGAAGCCGGTGGCGGCAAGCGTCAGCAGGGAGCCGGCAAGCACCTTCTTGGCGTTCATGCGATTAGCCTTTCAGGAAGGAGGGGGAAGTTCCGGCACCGCGGAGGCGCCGATGCAATACATAACGTGGAAATCCCGAGAGGGTTGCGGCCGGGACGCGCGAATTCCACCATTCGCTGCTTCTCCGCTTATCTCACGAACATCGTAGTCTGCTTCATGTGTGGACCGCTGTACGGTCCTCGCCCTCCGTTGTTTCGGACTTCCCGGGGCCGCCGAGTCGCTTTCGCCGGGCGGTGAGGAAGCACGGAGAGGCGGTTGAGCCGGTTGGCGAACTCACGGGGCCGGCCGACTCGTATCCGTCCCCGCCTCGAACGCGACGACCCCGGGTTCCGTGGAAGGAATCCACGGAACCCGGGGTCTCTCCGGGCGGAACCCGGGACTGAGCGCTATTGCTTCGGCTGTCTTAGCTGACGGAGCCGAGGAGGCCCAGTGCCGGGGCGTCGGAGTTGTCGACGATGGCGGAGTGGTGCTTGAGCTCATTGCACTGGTTGACGCGTGCCTCGTCGAGCGCCTCGACGATGTTGATGACGTCGATGTCCTGGATCGTCGGGCAGATGTCGTCGATGATCTGGATGTTCGACTCGTACGACGGCTCGTCGGTGGCGATCGCCGGAGAGGCGGCGAAGCCGGTGGCGGCAAGCGTGAGCAGGGAGCCGGCAAGCACCTTCTTGGCGTTCATGCGATTAGCCTTTCAGGAAGGAGGGGGAAGTTCCGGCACCGCGGAGGCGCCGATGCAATACATAACGTGGAAATCCCGAGAGGGTTGCGGCCGGGACGCGCGAATTCCACCATTCGCCACTGGTTTTACACTGGGTCGGCCCTGCCGGAAAGCCATTCTCCCGGCCGGTCGTGTGGAGCGGGTATGACGAACGCCGGGCCTCGTGGAAGGGTCCACGAGGCCCGGCGTCATTCCTGGCGACCCAGGAAACAGTGCTGCGACTGGGCGTCTTAGCTGACGCCGCCGAGGAGAGCCAGCGCCGGGGCGTCGGAGTTGTCGACGATGGCGGAGTGGCCCTTGAGCTCGTTGCACTGGTTGACGCGCGCCTCGTCGAGCAGCTCGACGACGTTGATGACGTCGATGTCCTGGATCGTCGGGCAGACGTCGTCGATGACCTGGATGTTCTGCGAGAACGACGCGCCGCCGTTCTTGTGGTCCGGGTCCCCGTAGGCCGCGGCCGGAGAGGCGGCGAAGCCGGTGGCGGCAAGCGTGAGCAGGGAGCCGGTGAGGACCTTCTTGGCGTTCATGCGATTAGCCTTTCAAAAGGAGGGGAAGTCCCGGCGCCGCGGAGGCGCCGATGAAATATCTAACGCGTCCATCGCGAACTGGTCGCGGCAGGAGGCGAGATTCACTCCCTCGCGGGATTGTTTGCCCCTGACGTTGGCGCAGGGTGTTCCGCCGAAATGAGGAAGAAGAATTCGCCCGTCTGCGCGTAATGCCTGTTCAGGGTGTCGGTGTCGGCGCTTCGGAGAGTGGAGGGGGAGGTTTGGAGATGCTCGGCCGTGAATCCCCCGGGTGTCCAAGGATTTCGTCCGCAGTCGTGCGCTGATGTATGGCATCGCCGCATCCGGGCGAGGCGGACATCAGGGATTCACGATTTTGATCCGCTTGTATGGAAAATTCCGTGGGAAAGACCGGGCACCGGTGGACGAGTACCGCCTGTGTGGATGCGGATGCGGATGGGGCGGAGGCGGGCGCGCGGGCCGTGCGGTTTCTGTGTGCGTCATCCTGGAAACAGGGGGGAACTGGCCGGGGCGCCGGCGGCTGCCGGCGGGTGAACCCAGGAGGCTGCGATGGAACTCGTGGAGGAGCGTCCTTACCGCTTCCGTATCGACCCGCGGCGGGAGATGCGGGTGCCGGGAGTGGTGTTCGCGTCCCGGGAGCTGCTGCGGGATGCCGGGAAGTCGCTGGAGCAGGTCGTCAACGTGGCGACGCTGCCGGGCATCGTGGGTGCCTCGTACGCCATGCCGGACGTCCACTGGGGTTACGGCTTCCCCATCGGCGGAGTGGCCGCCACCGACATCGACGCGGGCGGTGTGGTCTCGCCCGGCGGTGTCGGCTTCGACATCTCCTGCGGGGTGCGGCTGCTGGCCGCCGACTGCGGCCGGCGGGCGCTGGAGCCGGCGCTGCCCGCGCTCATGGACGGCCTGGGCCGGGTGACCCCGCGCGGCGCCGGGCCGGGCGGAGTCTGGCGGCTGAGCGGCCACCGGGAGCTGGAACGGGTCCTGGAGGGCGGTTCCCGGTACGCCGTGGAGCAGGGCCACGGCGAAGAGCGCGACCTGCGGCGCTGCGAGGACGGCGGGGCGGTCACCGGCGCCGACGCCGGCCAGGTGAACGAGCGGGCGCGCGAGCGGGGGCTCGGCCAGGTCGGCAGCCTCGGCTCCGGCAACCATTTCCTGGAGGTCCAGCAGGTCGCGGAGGTCTACGACGAGCCGGCCGCCGCCGCGTTCGGGCTCGCCGCCGACCAGGTGTGCGTGATGATCCACTGCGGTTCGCGCGGGCTCGGGCACCAGATCTGTTCCGACCACGTACGGGCGATGGACCGGGCCATGGCGCGGTACGGAATCGACGTACCGGACCGGCAGCTGGCCTGCGCCCCGGTCGATTCACCGGAGGGCCGCGCCTACCTCGGAGCGATGGCCGCGGCCGCCAACTACGGCCGCGCGAACCGCCAGCTGCTGGCCGAGGCGGCCCGCCGGGTCTTCCGCCGCGAGACGGGCAGCCGGCTCACGCTGGTGTACGACGTGTCCCACAACCTCGCCAAGACCGAGACCCACCGGGTGGACGGTGAGGCGCGCCGGCTGTGCGTGCACCGCAAGGGCGCCACCCGGGCCTTCCCGCCCGGCCACCCCGACCTGCCCGAGGACCTGCGTGGCGTCGGGCAGCCGGTGCTCATCCCCGGCACCATGGGCACCGCCTCGTACGTCCTCACCGGTGTGACCGGCGGCGGCGCCTTCCACTCCACCTGCCACGGCGCCGGCCGCGTGATGAGCCGGCACCAGGCCGCGCGCACCGTCGGCGGCAAGGAACTGCGGGCCCGGCTGGAGGCGGACGGCATCGCGGTGCGCCCGCTGTCCTGGCGGGGTCTGGCCGAGGAGAGCCCGGAGGCGTACAAGAACATCGACGCGGTGGTGGAGGCGAGCGAGGGCGCGGGGCTGTGCCGCAAGGTGGCCCGCCTGGTCCCGCTCGGCGTGGTCAAGGGGTGAGGGGCGCCGCGCCGGACGCGAGCGGCGCCGCGCCGGATGCCCGGTCGGTGCCCGCGCCGCCTCAGACGTCGACCGTCACCGCGCACGACCATCCGTACGGGTCCGGGGCCAGGTGCAACTCGTTCCAGGACACGGCCTTCGGCACGGCACCGGTGATCGGCACCGATCGCACGTCGGCCACCGCCATCCGGACCTCCAGCCCGCCGTCGACCGGCACCGCCTCGACGTCGACCGGCACCTCGCCGTGCACCTCCAGCCGGAACACCACCTCGTCCAGCAGCGAGGCCAGCAGGTCGTCGTCACTGCCTTCGGCCACCCGCACCTGCCGTACGGCGCTCGCCCGTACGCCGGAGAGGTCGGCGAAGCTCTCCACCATCCCCAGCACCGCTTCCACCAGGCACTGCTCGCGGCCGGCTCCCCATGCCTCGACGCGCAGGTCGGCCGTGTGCGGCACCGTCCGGTGCCCGCCCTCTCCCGGGCGCCGGTCCTCCTGCCCGTCCCTGTCCGTGTCACCGGCCATGACGCGTGCGTGCCCATTCGCGGCGCGCCCATGCGTGAAGGCGCTCGGCGCATAAGCGATGCAGGGGAGCGGGGGAAAAGGAAATGACCAGCGCTTCCGCTGGTCAGGGTGGGTTTGCGCCCCCGGCAGGACTCGAACCTGCGGCCAAGCGCTTAGAAGGCGCCTGCTCTATCCACTGAGCTACGGGGGCCGGATCGTGGCCGGTCGGCCTGGAGCCCCGGGCTGGGAGAGTCCTGGGCCTTGCCGGGGACAAGGATAGAGCTCCGATCGCCTGGGGCCGGTTGCTTCAGCTGCGTGGCACGATGTGGAGGTTCAGTGAAGCGAACCTGATAATCGCAGGCGAGTGCGAATCGCGCACCGCTTTTGGCGTCTCCCGTCCCGGGTGTTGTGCACTCGTTATGCCTGAACCTCACTCGTACCGCCTGTCCCTGGCCGCCAATCGGCGCGCAGAGGTGCCTTTAAGCTTCTAAAAGACTCTAAAATTGGGCATTCTTCGCATGTGGTGACCTTGGACGCACGGCCTCAGCTGATCGACGCACTCTCCGCCCTGCGCGACCGTGTCGCTGCCGTGGGCCTTCCACTCCCCCTGGCAGGGGCTCCGTGCGCGCGACGGGCACGGCTGGAGCTGCTGGAGCAGCTCGACGACTACCTGCTGCCCCGGCTGAAACAGCCCGAGGCGCCCCTGCTCGTCGTCGTCGGCGGCTCCACCGGAGCCGGCAAGTCCACGCTCGTCAACTCACTGGTCGGCAGACGGGTCAGCGAGGCCGGCGTACTGCGGCCCACCACCCGGACGCCCGTGCTCGTGTGCCACCCGGACGATCACCACTGGTTCGCGAACCTCCGCGTACTGCCGCAGCTCACGCGCGTGTGGCTGCCGCGGCAGGAGGAGGACCAGGAGGAGACGGGGAGAGGGCCGGCGGCGGAAGCGGCGGCGGACCGTGGCGAAGAGGCCGGGGGTTCGCTGCGGGTGGAGACCGTGGGGTCGCTGCCGCGCGGACTCGCGCTCCTCGACGCCCCCGACATCGACTCGCTGGTCGCCGGGAACCGGGTGCTCGCCGCCGAGCTGATCTGTGCCGCGGACGTCTGGGTGATGGTGACGACCGCTTCCCGGTACGCCGACGCGGTGCCGTGGCACCTGCTGCGTACCGCGAAGGAGTACGACGCCACCCTCGTCATCGTCCTCGACCGGGTGCCCCACCAGGTCGTCGGCGAGGTGTCGCACCAGTACGGGGCGCTGCTCACCAAGGCCGGGCTCGGCGACGTGCCCCGGTTCACCATCCCCGAGCTGCCCGAATCGGCGGGCGGCGGCACCGGTCTGCTGCCCGACACCGCCGTCGAGCCGCTGCGCGCCTGGCTGGCGCACCGGGTGCACGATCCTGCGGCCCGGCAGCAGGCCATCGGCCGTACCGCGGCCGGCGTCATCGAGTCGCTCAACACCCGGATGCCCGGACTCGCCGGGGCCGTCGCCGCCCAGTACGCCGCGTCCGTACGGCTGATCACGGATGTCGAGGAGGCGTACGAGAAGGAGGGCGAGCGGGTGCGCCAACGGCTCCGGCGCGGCGCGGTCATGTCCGGGGACGCCCTCACCCGCTGGCGCGGCTATCCGCTGGACAGTTCGGCGGGTGAGCTCCTCGACTCGCTCGTCGAGAGCCTCACGGCGCTGTTGCAGTGCGCGGTCGCCGCCGCCGACGAGCACGTCCACGAGGCATGGCGGAGCGAACCCGCCGCGGACGGGCTGGTGTTCGCCGTCCCCGACCGGGAGGCGGGCGAGCGGATCGGGCTGGCCGCACGGCGCTGGCGCCGGGTGCTCGAAGAGCTCGCCGACGAGGAGGTACGGGAACTGGAGCGGCCCCCCGCGCCCGACTCCGAGACCGTCGCCGCCCTGCTCGCCGCCGCGCTGCTGGGCGGGCGCCGGGCGCGCAACGCGGGGGAGCGGCTCGCCGAGCGGATCGGCGCGGTCGCCGCGACCCGGTTGCGCGACAAGGGCGGGGAACTGCTCACGGCGTACATCGACCGCGTACTGAACGCCGAAAGGGACCGGCGGCTCGCGCCGGTCGACGCCCTCGAAGTGACTCCGGAGCCGCAGGCCGCGCTGATCGCCGCGCTCTCCGTACTGCAGAAGGAAAAGTGACCGGGAACGTGACTGCTGTGACTGATGACACGGACGACACCGCTGAGGGACACAGGGCCCGCCGAAGCGAGGGGCGGTGGGACGACGGGCTGATCGCCCGGCGCGCCGCCGCGCGCGCGGCGAGGGGCAAGCCGTCCGAGCGGCCCCGGTCCGAAGAGCCGCGGAACCGGCAGGAGCCGCAGGAGCCCGACGAGTACGACGGCCTGCCGCACGGCGGTGCTCACGGCGATGCCTACGGCGGCCGGCTGCGCGGACGGCTCGACGCCCTGCGCGAGCTGGTCGGGCTCTCCCGTACTCGCATCGACGCGAGCACGCTCGCCGAGGCCGGCCGCGTGCTCGACGAGGCCGCCGCCCGCCAGCGGCTCTCCGCCCGGCACACCGTCGTCGCCGTCGCGGGCGCCACCGGCAGCGGCAAATCGATGCTCTTCAACGCCCTCGCGGGCGTCCAGATCTCCGACACGGGACTGCGCAGGCCGACCACGTCCGCGCCCATCGCCTGCAGCTGGTCCGACGGCGCCGCCGGACTGCTGGACCGGATCGGCATCCCCGGGCGGCTGCGCCGCAGGCCGCTGCACGGCGGCCTGCGCGACGAGGCGCTCAGCGGGCTCGTGCTCGTCGACCTGCCCGACCACGACTCGGCCGTCACCGCCCACCGGGACCAGGTGGACCGGGTGCTCACGCTCGTCGACGCGGTGATCTGGGTCGTCGACCCGGAGAAGTACGCCGACGCCGTACTGCACGAGCGCTATCTGCGGCCGCTCGCCGGACACGCGGAGGTCACCTTCGTGGTGCTCAACCAGGTGGACCGGCTGCCGGGCGACGCAGCCGACCTGGTCCTCGACGACCTGCGCAGGCTGCTCGACGAGGACGGCATGGCGCTCGGCGAACACGGCGAACCCGGTGCCACGGTGCTGGCCCTGTCCGCCATGACCGGGGAGGGCGTCGGCGAACTGCGCGACATGCTCGGACAGTTCGTGCAGGAGCGCGGCGCCGCCGCGCGCCGGCTGTCCGCAGACGTGGACGGCGCCGCGGCCCGGCTGCGCCCGGTCTACGTGGCCGACGGGCGGCGGCCCGGGCTCGACGAGCGGGCCCGGGCCGAGTTCACCGACCGGCTGGCGGAGGCGGTGGGCGCGGCGGCCGTGGGCGAGGCGGCGGAGCGCGAGTGGCGCAGGAACGCGGGGAAGGCGTGCGGGACACCGTGGCTGAGGCTGTGGCGCTGGTACGAGGAGAGCCGCACGCCGGGGGCCGGGATCGAGCCGGTGGACAGGCGGGCACAGGACGAGGGGGACGAGGGGGAGATCACCGCCAGGCAGCGCGTGGAGCAGGCCGTGCGCGCGGTGGCGGACGAGGCCGCCGCCGGGCTGCCCGCCCCCTGGGCGCAGGCGGTGCGGGAGTCCGCGGTGCGCGGCGCGGCCGGGCTTCCGGAGGAGCTGGACGTACTGGCGGTACGGGCCGGAGTGCCCCTCGGCAGGCCCCCGAGGCCCGCGTGGTGGCCTGCGGCGGTGCTGACCCAGGCATCGATGACGCTGCTCCAGGTCTTCGGCGGGTTGTGGCTGGTGGGCCAGATCGTGGGCGTGCTGGAGCCGGAACTGCTGCCTCCGGTACTGGTGATGCTCGCCGGGATCATCGGCGGCCCGCTGGTGGAGTGGGCGTGTTCGGCGGCGGCCAAGGGGCCGGCACGGCGGTACGGGCAGGACGCCGAACGCCGGCTGCGGGAGGCGGCCGCCGGGTGCGGCCGGGCGCGCGTACTGGATCCGGTGTCGGCGGAGCTGCTGCGGTACCGGGAGGTGCGCGAGCAGTACGTGGCGGTGACGGGAGTGTCCACAACCGGCCGGTAGTCCACAGGCCCCGGCGGGCTCGCCGTGTCCGGTCCAGCATGGGACCAGCGGCCGGTCGGAACGGCCGGCCGAGACGGCCGAGGGTGTAGCGGTGAGGGGTGCTGGGATGAGTGACACCTGGGTGACGCTGGTGGGCAATGCCGCGACCGGCGTGGACTACCGGGATTCGGCGGCGGGCGGTGTGGCCCGTTTCCGGTTCGCGGTGACGGCGCGGCACTGGGACCGCCGGAAGGAGAGCTGGGCGGACGGGCACTCCAGCTTCTACACGGTATGGGCGCGGAGGTCACTGGCGATGAACCTGGCCGGTTCGCTCTCCATCGGTGAACCGCTGCTGGTGCACGGGCGGTTGAGGGTCCGGGACGAGGAGAAGGACGGGCAGCGCAGATTCTCCGCGGACATCGAGGCACTGGCGGTGGGACACGACATGACGCGCGGGACATCCGCGTTCAGGCGGGTGGTGAAGGGAGATCCGGCCCTGACGCGGCGCCCGGTGACAGAAGGCCACAACTCGGCTGATTCGTACGGTGATTTGTCGACAGCATCAGTTCAGGGAAGCGAGGAGCGATAACGATTCCGATTCGGAATGCCCGTCTGACGGCATGACAGGGCGCTGCCGTTCCACGCGTCTCTAGGATTTCTGCATACTCACGGGGCACTTGAGTCTGCCGGCGAGGCCCTCCCCACACTCGCACCATGCGAGGGAGCCTCGCCCGAAGGGGAATTCTGTGTTTGCTTCGCTCTCTGCGTTTTCTGGATTTTCTGCGCCTTCCGCGTATCGCGCGTTCTCCGTACGGAGACGGGGTTCCGCCCGTCTCACCGCCGCGGCCGTGGCTTCGGGCCTCCTCGCCGTGGGGGCAATGGCCACCGCGGGCCCCGCAGCCGCGGAGGAGGCGCCGCAGCACCAGGGCGGTGCGGCGGCCACGCTCGACGGGCTGAAGACCTATGACAAGGCCGTCATCCACACGGACGGCGGTGACCAGCGGATTCCCGCCGGTCTGTTCGAGATGACCGTCGACGGCGGCGGCACCCTCAAGACGTACTGCATCGACATCCACCGCCCGACGCAGGAGCAGGCGAAGTACCTGGAGACCTCCTGGGGCCAGACGTCGCTCGGCACGAACGGCGACGCCGGCAAGATCCGCTGGATCCTGGAGCACTCCTACCCACAGGTCGACGACCTGAGCGCGCTGGCCGAGCAGGCCGGAGTCGACTCACTCACCGAGCAGACGGCCGCGGCCGGCACGCAGGTCGCGATCTGGCGGTACTCCGACCACGTCAAGGTCGACGCGCTCGACGCGAAGGCGGAGAAGCTCGCCGACTACCTGGAGAAGAACGCGCGCGACGCCGCCGAGCCCAGGCCGTCCCTGACCCTGGAGCCGAACGCGGTCTCCGGCAAGGCCGGCGAGAAGCTCGGCCCGGTCACCGTCCGCACCAACGCGGACCGCGTCACCGTGGCCCCGCCCGCCGACGCCGCCGCCAGCGGCGTCAAGGTCGTCGGAAAGGACGGCAAGCCCGTCACCGCCGCCGCCGACGGCAGCGAGCTGTACTTCGACGTCCCCGCCGCCGCGGCCGACGGTTCGTCCGCGCTGACCGTGCAGGCCACCACCCCGGTGCCGGTCGGCCGGGCCTTCACCGGTGTCACGCAGAGCCAGACCCAGATCCTGGCCGGCTCCAGCGAGTCCACCGTCTCCGCCGGTGCCACCGCCACGTGGGCGAAGAAGGGAGCCATTCCGGCGCTCTCCGCCAAGAAGAACTGCGCGAAGGGCGGCGTGGACGTCACCGCCACCAACGAGGGCGACGAGCCGTTCAGCTTCGAGCTGATAGGCACCGAGCACACCGTCGAGGCCGGTCAGTCGCAGACCGTCACCGTCCCGGTCCAGGAGGACCAGCCGTACAACTTCACGATCAGCGGTCCCGGCGGCCTGAAGAAGAACTTCAAGGGCATCCTCGACTGCAAGACCTCCGCCGCCACGGGTGTCGGCACCACGGAGGAGCCCCAGAACCAGCCCAGCCCCGCCGCGGCCGGTGACGCCCCCGCCGCCGTCGTCGACGGTCCGGACCTCGCCGAGACCGGCAGCTCCAACGCCACACCGATGATCCTGGGCATCGCGGCCGTCTTCGTCGTCCTCGGCGGCGCCGCGGTCTTCTTCTTCCGCAAGAAGGAGTCCGCCCCGGGTCCGGGCGCCGAGTAAAGAGGAACGGACACGGCGACATCCGATCGCCGAGCGGTTACTGCGGCCCCGGTGTGCTTCGGCGTACCGGGGCCGTCGGCATACCCGTTTCCGTCCCGGGGTGGACGTCAGGCGAGATGGGGTGTTACTTGCCGACTTGGCGCATGAAACAGCCCCTCACCAGCGGGTTCCCGTCGATGAGGGGCCGTGTCAGGCAGCCTGGGCCGTGTCTGGGCCGTCATGGGCGTGACCGGCGGCCCGGTACATGGCAATGATCGCCTTCCGGGTCCGGGTCTCGCTGCTCGGCATCAGGTGCGTGTAGACGCGGAGCGTGAAGCCCGCATCGCTGTGCCCGAGATAGAGGCTCAGCGCCTTGATGTTCTCCCCGGCATCGAGGAGGACCGAAGCGTAGAAGTGCCTCAGCGCGTGCATGCCGTGCTCTCTGGCTGCCGCGTAGCGCGCTCCCCTCTCAGGGGTCGGGATGATCCCCGCAGCCGCCAGAGCGGGCTTCCAGGCCCGATCGTTGAAGGCGTTACTCCACAGGGCATTGCCCGAGCCGTTCGTGAAGATGAGCCGCTTCGTGACCTTCGGGCCTGCAGGCGTCAACCAGGGCAGGGTCACATCGGCCGGCGGGAAGCGCTGCGTGTGAGTGGCCAGCGCGGCCGACACCTCCGGATCAAGGTCAGCTCTGGTTCGACAGCGTTTGGGACAACCTGGGTGAGGACTTCCAGCCGTGAGTGAACTCACGGAGATCCGTCGGGTTTTGGGCGGGGTCGAATCCGTCCTCTTCGACTTCGATGGACCGATCTGCCGTGTCTTCTCCACCGTGCCTGCCGCAGAGGTAGCCCGGTCCTTGCGCCGCGCATACGCCGAGGCTCACGGGTCTGCCTCACTGCTCAGCCCAGGGGATGACCCATTGGGAGTGGTGAAGGCCGCAAGCGAGCAGGACCTGCCGGGGGTCAGTGAGCTTGAAGCCATGCTGACGGATCTCGAAGTCACGGCCGCCGACCAAGCGGACGCTACGCCTCACGCCGAGGACGTCATCAAGGCGCTCCACAACGACTCGCGCCGACTGGCGGCAGTCAGTAACAACAGCACTTCGGCCCTGAAGCGGTATTTCACGAGCCGAGGGCTTGATCAGTACGTAGTACCCCTGATCGGCCGCGAACCGTCCCGACTGAGGCAGATGAAGCCTGACCCCCACATGGTCTTCCTGGCACTCGATGCTCACGGAGTGGAGCCGGGGCGCGCGCTGCTCGTCGGCGACTCAGTGACGGACATCCAAGCTGCCCGTGCGGCGGGGGGCTGTCGATCGGCTACGCCAACAAGCCCGGCAAGTCCGAGGCGTTGACCCGTGCAGGGGCAACCGTGGTCATTGAGAACATGACAGAGCTACTCGACGCCATCTGAGTGCGAGAGCAGCGCGGTAAGAGTTTCCCTACTTCATCAAGACCCCGCGCACGGCGCGGGGCGCGCCGCCTCTGCGGCGCGGCCCGCCTCCTGTCTTCGCCCCGGCCGGCCGCGCCCCGGCGGTGCGCTGCGTGCTGGGGGGTGGGTAGTGGGTAGGAAACCCTTCTGTGGCTGGGGCGGTCGGCTCCACGGCTTTAGGCAGCCACTTTGGGGCGAGCCTCTAAGGTCATGGCCCCGATTCGGGCTGTTGCGGGCAGGCTAGGTGCTGCCCGAATCGCGGCCAGCGTAAGGGGCCATGATCACTCGCCCCAAAGCAGCTCCAGCCCAAAGCCGCTCCACCGACCTAGTGGCTCACAGCGGGCGTCGAGTTTGCCGCTGCGCTCAACAGCAGGAGCATCCAGGCTTGCAGCCGCAGGCGTCCGGCTCGGCAGCGAGTACCGGTGTGGCGGTGGGAGGTGTCGCGCAGCAGCCTTTGCCCTGCCAGGCGTCGCGGCCTTCCTTGAGGGCGATTGCGGCGATGACGAGGGCGGCGATGGGATCGGCCCAGGTCCAGCCGAAGAGGCTGTTGGCGACCAGGCCGACGAGCAGAACGGCTGAGAGGTACGTACACAGCAGGGTCTGCTTGGAGTCCGCGACGGCGGAGGCGGAGCCCAGTTCGCGTCCGGCCTTGCGCTGTGCGGCGGACAGGAACGGCATGACCAGCAGGGAAAGGGCGGCGATCACGATGCCGGGGGTGGAGTGCTCCGCTTCGCCGGTGCCGGTCAGAGCGCGGATCGAGTCGATCGTGACGTAGGCGGCGAGGGCGAAGAAGGAGACCGCGATGATCCGCAGAGTGGTCTTCTCGCGGGCTTCACCGACGGTGTGGTCGGTCGCGGAGAACTGCCAGGCGACGGCAGCAGCGGAGGACACTTCGATGATCGAGTCGAGGCCGAAGCCGATCAGCGCGGTGGAGGAAGCCAGGGTGCCGGCCGTGATGGCGACGACCGCCTCGATCACGTTGTAGGTGATCGTCACTGCGACCAGCAGTCGTATTCGCTTCGCCAGCACGTCGCGGCGAGCCGGGGACGGGCCCAGGGATATGGCAGTCATCTCAGCAGCAGCCCTTTGTCTCGGCGTCCGGGCAAGTACGGTCGGTCTCCACCGCGACGACTGCGGTGCGCAGGTCGTCCAGAGCGTGACCGAGGCGTTCGTCGGCGAGCTCGTAGCGGGTGCGTCGGCCTTCGGGGACGGTGACGACCAGGCCGCAGTCCCGCAGGCACGTCAGGTGGTTCGACAGGCGGGTGCGGGAAATGCCCAGGGTGTCGGCGAGGTCGGACGGGTAGGCGGGAGCCTCGCGCAGAGCCAGCAGGAGGCGGCAGCGGATCGGGTCGGCGAGCGCGCGGCCGAAGCGGGCCAGCACCTCGATGTCGGAAGCAACAGTCAGCACACCGCGAAAGTACACGGAATCTTGAATTCAGGGAACCGTGGATAGTTCTCGATCATTGCGGGCCAACATACGTCCTGCTGGCACCTAGCGGCTGATCACATCTGGGCCGTCCATGGGCCGTGCGAGGCCGCTCGGCAGCGACCAACGGCGACAAACAGTGACAGGTCAGCTGTCCGCGCGGCCAGCGAACGTCCAGGTGACGGGCCCCCGGCGGAACCCGTTTCCGTCCCGGGGTGGACGTCAGGCAAGATGGGGTGTATCTGCCCACACATCGATTGCCGGACGGTTTCTCTTGGCTGAGTACATCTACACGATGCGCAAGACGCGCAAGGCGCACGGCGACAAGGTGATCCTTGACGACGTCACGCTGAGCTTCCTGCCGGGAGCGAAGATCGGTGTGGTGGGGCCCAACGGTGCCGGTAAGTCCACGGTGCTGAAGATCATGGCGGGTCTGGAGCAGCCCTCCAACGGTGACGCGTTCCTGTCGCCCGGCTTCAGCGTCGGCATCCTCATGCAGGAGCCGAAGCTCGACGAGTCCAAGACCGTCCTGGAGAACGTCCAGGACGGCGCCGCCGAGATCATGGGCAAGCTCAAGCGCTTCAACGAGGTCGCCGAGCTCATGGCGACCGACTACTCCGACGCGCTGCTCGACGAGATGGGCAAGCTCCAGGAGGACCTCGACCACGCCAACGCCTGGGACCTCGACGCCCAGCTGGAGCAGGCCATGGACGCGCTGGGCTGCCCGCCCGGCGACTGGCCGGTCAACAACCTCTCCGGTGGCGAGAAGCGCCGCGTCGCGCTCTGCAAGCTGCTGATCGAGGCGCCCGACCTGCTCCTCCTCGACGAGCCCACCAACCACCTCGACGCCGAGTCGGTGAACTGGCTGGAGCAGCACCTCTCGAAGTACGCGGGCGCCGTTGTCGCCGTCACCCACGACCGGTACTTCCTGAACAACGTCGCCGAGTGGATCCTCGAACTCGACCGCGGCCGCGCGATCCCCTACGAGGGCAACTACTCCACGTACCTCGACAAGAAGGCCTCCCGCCTCAAGGTCGAGGGCCGCAAGGACGAGAAGCGCGCCAAGCGGCTCAAGGAAGAGCTGGAGTGGGTCCGCTCCAACGCCAAGGGCCGCCAGACCAAGTCGAAGGCGCGTCTCGCCCGGTACGAGGAGATGGCCGCCGAGGCGGACAAGATGCGGAAGCTGGACTTCGAGGAGATCCAGATCCCGCCGGGCCCGCGTCTGGGCTCGATCGTCGTCGAGGTCGAGAAGCTGTCGAAGGCCTTCGGCGACAAGGTCCTGATCGACGACCTGTCCTTCACGCTGCCGCGCAACGGCATCGTGGGCGTCATCGGCCCGAACGGCGCCGGCAAGACCACGCTGTTCAAGATGATCCAGGGCCTGGAGAAGCCGGACTCCGGCGCGATCCGGGTCGGCGAGACCGTCAAGATCTCGTACGTCGACCAGAACCGCTCCAACATCGACCCGAAGAAGTCGCTGTGGGCGGTCGTGTCGGACGAGCTGGACTACATCAACGTCGGCCAGGTCGAGATGCCCTCGCGGGCGTACGTCTCCGCCTTCGGCTTCAAGGGCCCGGACCAGCAGAAGCCGGCCGGTGTCCTGTCCGGTGGTGAGCGCAACCGCCTCAACCTGGCGCTGACGCTCAAGGAGGGCGGCAACCTGCTGCTCCTCGACGAGCCGACGAACGACCTGGACGTCGAGACCCTGTCCTCGCTGGAGAACGCGCTGCTGGAGTTCCCGGGCGCGGCCGTGGTCATCTCCCACGACCGCTGGTTCCTGGACCGCGTGGCGACGCACATCCTCGCGTACGAGGGCGACTCCAAGTGGTACTGGTTCGAGGGCAACTTCGAGTCGTACGAGAAGAACAAGATCGAGCGCCTCGGCGCGGACGCGGCGCGTCCGCATCGTGCGACGTACAAGAAGCTGACGCGAGGCTGATCTTGTCCCGCCATATCTACCGCTGTCCCCTGCGCTGGTCGGACATGGACGCCTTCGGGCACGTCAACAACGTCGTCTTCCTCCGGTACCTGGAGGAAGCGCGGATCGACTTCATGTTCCGGCTGGCGCCGGGGGACGGTTCGCCGTCGTTCGCCGGCGGGTCCGTCGTGGCCCGGCACGAGATCGACTACAAACTGCCGCTGGTCCACCGGCACGAGCCGGTGACCGTCGAGTCGTGGGTGACGAAGATCGGCGCGGCGTCGCTGACGATCGCGTACGAGGTGAAGGACGCCGAAGGCTCCGAGCGGGTGTACGTCCGGGCCTCGACCGTCGTGGTGCCGTACGACCTCGAAGCGGCCCGGCCGCGGCGGATCTCGGCCGAGGAGAAGGCGTTCCTCCAGGAGTACCTGGACGACGGCGACCACGGCGGCCGGCGGAGGGCTGTCGCCGCATGACGGCGCTCGGGCGGCTGGCGCTTGCCGACGCGGGGGAGGCGGCGGATCTCGCCGCGTTCCTCGGGCGGCTGATCCGTTACGACCGGGCCGCGGCGGTCCGTCTCCAGGTGGGCGACGGGGCGGTGGCCGTCTTCGGGCGGCCGCCGGCGTTCGAGGTGCTGGCCGTGCGGACGTCGAGGCTTGCGGGCGTCGGCGCGGGGCCGGGCACGGGCGTGGACCCGGGCGCGGACGAGCTGGACGTCACCGTGTCCGCCGGGGAGCTTCTCGAAGGCATCGAGGAGTCCACGGGGACCGTGGCGGTGCCCGGCGCGGTCACGGGGCCGCCGTGGGCCGGTGTGCTGCCGCCGCGCGGCGGCTGGCGGCAGGTCCCGGGGCTTCCGGAGCCCGAAGCGATGCGGGCGGCGCTCGCGGCGGCGGTCGCGGAGTTCCGGGCGCGGGACGAGGCGCTGGCGCCGGCGGAGCGGACGCGGGCCGCGCGGGACCGTATCGGCCGGGAGATCTGGGCGCGGACGCTGGGCGACACGGAGCTGCCGTTGCGTGCGGTGCACGCGGCGCAGTCGCTGGGGTTCCTGCGGACCGGGCCGGTGGGCGCGGATGCGACCGCGACCGCAGGTGCGGTGGCGCTGCTGGCCGCGGGAGGCTGGCTTCGGCTGCGTACGCCGTACGGCTCGATCGCGGTGCGGCGGGCGGGGCTCGGGGTGCTTTCGGTGGCCCCGGTGTAGGTGGCCCCGGTGCAGGTGGCGCAGATGCGGCCGGAGTGGTTTCTCCCAGCCTGCTCAGCCCGGCGGTGCTGTCGGGGCGCTGTCGGGGTGGATCTCCATGGGGTCCTGCTCCAGTTCCGGCACGGCCCGGTGCTCCATGCCCAGGGCCTGGATGTACTCGGCGGGCAGTTGCAGGCGGCCCGCCCGGTCCAGCATCGCGTACTCCCTCGCCACCACCGGCTCCTGGCCCGTCGTCGCGTCGACCTCCGTACGGCGCAGGACCTCGGACGACGTGCGGCCGTCGCGGACGGCCACCGTGCGGCGGACCTCGCCCGCCACCTGCTGGTCGTGCGTGACGATCACGATCGTCGTGCCGAGCTCCTCGTTCGCCGTACGGAACGCCTCGAAGATCTGCTCCGCGGCCGACGAGTCCAGTTCGCCGGTCGGCTCGTCGGCGAGGAGGACCGAGGGGCTGTCGGCGAGGGCCACCGCGATCGCCACGCGCTGCTGCTCGCCGCCGGACATCCGGTGCGGGCGGCGGTCGCGGCAGTGGGCGGCCTTCAGCATCGTGAGGAGCGCGTCGGCGCGTACCGTACGGCCCCGGCCGCGCAGCTGCATCGGCAGCGCCACGTTCTGCGCCGCCGTCAGGCAGGGGAGAAGGTTGCGGGCCGTCTGCTGCCGGACGAAGCCCACCGCGTCCCGCCGGTAGCGCAGCCGTTCCTTCGCGTCCATCGCCAACAGGTCGCACCCCGCCACCTTCACCGCGCCCGCCGTAGCTCGTCGAGGCCCGCCAGGATGTTCATCAGGGTGGATCTGCCGCTGCCCGACGCGCCCACCGGGGCCATCAGCTCGCCCTCCTCGACCAGGAGGTCCAGGCCCTGGAGCGCCTGCACCTCCACCCCGTCCGTCGTGAAGACGCGCACCAGGCGGTCGCAGGAGATCAGCGCGCCGTGACCGTACGCCGGGCGGTCGCGGCGGCTCGCCGCCCGCTGTTCGAGCCCTGCCAGAGCTACGGGCAGGCATTGCGGCGATCGAGGCACGGCTGGCACAGCCGCTGGGGCGAAGGCGAACCAGCGGCAAGGCGTGCCGCGCGGTGATGGTTCGGGTACCGAGTGGCATGCCGAGTCCCGACGCCTGCACGTGCTCAACGGCAGCAGCCCTTGGGGACGCCCCGCCGCACACCGTCCCGACACGGTGCCGCGAGCGTCGCGATCGGGCGACGCGCCCAGGGACACCCGATCCGGCGGCGGACGGCACCGCCCCCGCACGACCAGAGCGACCGTGTGGGGCATCGGACCGCCCAGGCCCGACCGAAGACCCCGGGACGCGAGGGAAACCGCCCACCCACCACGGACCGGCCCCGAAGAGAGCCGCCGCCGAGCGGGACGAGAAAGCGGAAACCCAGCACGCCCCACACCGTCCGGGGCGCGCCACCGGCCAGCGGTCCGGACAGCAGGACTCACTGAAACTCAGTGCTCAGGAACGGTGTTCAGCATCGAAGCGGCGGCGTACGTCAGGTAGTTCCACAGCTGCCGCTCGTGCTCCTCGGACAGCCCCAGCTCGTCGACGGCCACCCGCATGTGCTTCAGCCAGGCGTCGTGCGCGGCCTTGTCGACGGTGAACGGCGCGTGCCGCATCCGCAGGCGCGGGTGGCCGCGCTCGTCGCTGTACGTGCGGGGTCCGCCCCAGTACTGCATCAGGAAGAGCGCGAGCCGCTCTTCGGCGGGGCCCAGATCCTCCTCCGGGTACATCGGCTTCAGCAGGGGATCTTCCGCGACCCCCTGGTAGAAGCGGTGGACCAGGCGCCGGAAAGTCTCCTCGCCGCCGACCTGTTCGTAAAAAGTCTGCTCCTGAAGCGTGCCGCGCGGAATCTCGTTCACCCGTCCATCGTCTCAGACCGGGCGGCCGAGGTCCCTGGGCCTAGGACCACGCCCGCCCGGGGCTCCGGCGCCCGGATTTCCGGGCCCCCGGCCACTCGCCTCCCGGAGCGCGCCGCGCGACAGTGGGCGTATGGGCGCAGACGCGGATGCGTACGCCGGGGCCCGCGCGGCGCTGGTGCGGAAGATGACGGCGGCCGGGGCCCTGGACGACCCGGCCTGGCGCGCGGCCTTCGCCGAGGTCCCGCGCCACCTCTTCGTGCCGTACTACTTCGCGGGCGGGGCGGCGGGCTACCGGCGGCTGTGGGGCGAGGACCCCGAGCCGGCACGGCGGGCGCGCTGGCTCGACGGCGTCTACGAGGACACCCCGCTGGCCACCCGCATACGCGACGGCGAGCTGATCTCCTCCAGCAGCCAGCCGTCGCTGATGGCCGGGATGCTGGAGGAGCTGGAGGTACGGGACGGGGACGCCGTACTGGAGATCGGCACGGGCACCGGCTACAACGCGGCCCTGCTCGCGCACCGCCTCGGCGACGGCCTGGTGACCACGGTCGACCTCGACCCGGAGATCACGGAGTCGGCGCGCAGGCACCTGGACGCGGCCGGGTACCACCCGGCGGTGATCACCGGCGACGGCGCGCGCGGCTGCCCCGCCCGCGCTCCCTTCGACCGGATCATCGCGACCTGCGCGCTGCCGTCCGTACCGCGCACCTGGCTCGCCCAGTGCCGGCCCGGGGCGCGGATCCTGGCGCCGCTGGTCACCGGCCTGATCGCGCTGGACGTACGGGACGCCTCGCACGCGGAGGGACGCTTCCTGCACACCCCCGCGTACTTCGTCCCGCTGCGCGGCGGCCCGGCGGGGCCCTCGCTCCGGAACCTGGGGGGCCTGCCGCGCCGGGCGCTGGAGAACGAGCTGTTCCGGTTCCTGCTCGCCCTCACCGCGGGCAGCCTGGACCCGCACGACGCGCTCACGCTGTGGCACCGCGAGAAGCGGCCCCGGCGCGAGCGCTTCGGCGTCACGGTCACCGAGAACGGCGAGTGGGCGTGGCTGGACGATCCGCAGGGACCGTACGCGTGGCCGCTGGCGGCGGCCGGGGCCTGACCGGGGCCTGCCGGGGCCTGTCCCGGTCGCCGGCCCCGGAGCCGCTCAGTCCCGGCGGACCGTGATCGTCGTCCAGGCGCCCACGTGGACGCGGTCGCCGTCCTGGAGCGGGACCGGAACGTAGGGCTGGATCGGGTCCTCGGCGCCGTTCACCGTGGTGCCGTTGGTCGAGTTCTGGTCGACCACGGCCCAGGAGCCGTCGGGCTGCTGGACCAGGACCGCGTGCTGGTGCGACACGCCCGGGTCCTCCGGCGGTACGGACAGATCGATGTCGGGGGCCTCGCCCGTGCTGTGGCGGCGGCGGCCGATGGTGACCTGGTTGCCGGTGAGCGGGCGGTGCTGCTCGGGCGAGTACGCCGGCAGGTTGAGGCCCGCCGCGTCGGGGCCGCTGCGCTGCATCATCGCCATGAAGTACTCGCGGTCGGGGCCCACGGTCGCCGTCCAGCCGGCGGAAGCGGGCGCCGGGTACTGCTGCTGGGGCGGTTGCTGCTGCTGCGGCGGCTGCTGGTACTGCTGCTGGGGCTGCTGTTGCTGCGGCTGCTGGGGTGCCTGCCGCTGGTTCTGCTGTTGCGGCTGTGACGGCGGGGGCAGCGTCCAGTCGTCGTCACCGTCGTTGTCCCGCCGCGGGGGCGCCGGCGGCGGCTGCTGGAACGGCGGGGGCGGCGGCGGACCCGGCTGCTGCTGGAAGGGATCCTGCGGCTGGAAAGGGGCCTGCTGCGGGAAGGGGTGCGGCGGGGCCTGGCGGCCGGACTGCTCGGGTGCCAGCGGCTCGGCCGGCCGGTTCATCTGCGACGGCCGTGAGCTCTGGTACTCGTACGGATCAGGGGCCTGCGGAGGCCGCTGCGCCTGCGCCTGGAACCCGGGCGGCAGATTGAGGCCGGGGCCCGGACCGGGCCCCCGGCCGGGGGCAGGACCGGAGTTCTGCGGGGCGACCGGGGTGTAGGAGGTCGCCGTGTTCGTCAGGTAGTTCCAGCGGCACTCCTCGCAGAACGGGGCCATGGCCTCGCGCGGGGTGCGGCACTGCGGGCAGATCTCCGCCTGGGCGGTGGCGTCCGGACCCGGCGGCGGGAAGCCGTATCCCGAGCCGGGACCTGCGGGGCCGGGACCCGCAGGGCCGGAACCAGGGCCGGGCCCCTGCGGGTATCCGTAACCGGGAGCGGACGGCGGGGGAGGCGGCGGCGCGGCGCCGGCCATGCGGTGGCCGCAGACCTCGCACCAGTCGTCGGAACCCGACTGGTGTCCGTTCGGGCAGGTCGGCATGTCGGCGCTTCCCCCTCTCTCGTCCGGCCCGAAGGCCGCAAATCGTCACTTCACGTAAAAACGTGGTTACTTCTTGACGCGAACTGTCTTGGTCGAGCGCGTTTCGAGGGTCATCTCGTCCGCCTCTGCGACCTTCGCCTTGAGTCGCACAGTACCCGTCGCCGCGTCGACGACGTCCACCACCTTCGAAAGCAGTTTCGCGGTGTCCGCGTTGCCCGAAGCGGCGGCCAGCTGCACCGCGCGGCCGAGTTTCGCGGTCGCCCCGTCGAGGTTGCCCGACTTGCGGTCATCCAGTCCCTGCTGGATGACCTGTGCCAGTTCGGCCTGCCCCGTGTAGTGCGCCACCTGCGGATTGATGGAGGTGGACGCCACCATGTCGTCCGTCCACACCGCCCGTACGAGCCCCTGGGAGAGCCTCTGCGCCGGGCCGCCCGACGGGTCGGGGAGGACGAGGGAGACGCGGGCCGCCAGCATTTCCTGGCCGATGCCGGCCTCCGGCACCTGTACGCACACGTGGTAGTCGCGGGACTCGTCGCCCCAGGAGCCCGTCGGGTAGTCCCCGGCGCGCAGGCCCGCCCCGGTGCGCCGCCCGGTCAGGTCCTCGACGACCGGCGCCACCTGCTTGACGAACTTGATCTCCGTGCCGACGGGCGTCCACAGCCGCAGCGCCACGTCCGCGACCTCCTTGCCCATCGCGTTCTCCATCATCTGCGTGAAGTCCGCCGACAGGCCGTGGGGATCGGCGACGATGTCGGCTGTGCCGAGCAGCGCCGAGGCGATGCCGGTGACCTCCTTGACCTCCCAGTCCGTACCGACACCGCGCGCGTCGCAGGTGAAGCGGCCCGCACAGGCTTCGAGCGCGGCCTGGAGGTCCTTGGGGGACTCGTGCTCGTTGCGTCCGTCGGTCAGCAGGATGCCGTGCCTGATGGGGACTCCGGCCGTGCCGAGCAGCCGGCCGGCCAGTCGCAGCCAGGCGCCGATCGCCGTGCCGCCGCCGGACCTCAGCCCGTACATGGCCTCCTTGGCCTGGGCCCTGGTCAGCCGGCTCGCGGTCGCGAGGCGGCCGTTGCCCGGGTAGACCTCCTTGGCGAGGTGCGTACCGCCGACCACCGCGAAGGCGACGCCGTCGCGCAGGGTGTCGATGGCGGCTGCCGTGGCCTCGCGCGCGTTGCGCATCTTGGCCGGCGGGTACTCCATCGAGCCCGAACAGTCGACCATGATCACGACGGCGGCGCCCGGCCCCTGCCCCGGTATGCGCGCGGGCGAGGCGTCGGCCCCGGCCCGGAGCGGGCCGCCGCTCGTGCCGCCCCCGGTGGACGTCACGGTGACGATGGCGTTGACCTCGCGGCCGCCCTCCGGCAGGTACTCGTTCTGGTACACGTCGACGGAGAACTGGGGCACGTTCGACTTGGAGAAGTTGGCCATGGTCCATCGGCTCCTCGGGACTCGACTCCACGCAACAGGCGGTGGAGGCGGTGCAGGCGTGGGAAGAGTGACGTGCAGCGGTCGGAACACAGGGGCCTTGCCCCGGGCCTTGCCGGGCCTTACGCCGTGCCGTGGGCCGATCCTGCCCCTTGCTCCGGCGTGGCGAACGGCAGCACGGCCACTGTTACGTTGTCGTGGCCCCCGCCGTCGAGCGCGTGCCCCACCAGTACCTGGGCGCAGTGCAGCGGCCGGGCGGCGGCATCGGCCGGTGCGGCCCGGGCCATCTCCTGCGCCGCCTCCGCGTAGTTCCACAGGCCGTCGGTGCACACCACCACCACACCCGGTCGGTCCGGCTTGAACGACGCGGTGTGCGGCTCCAGTTCGTACGCGTCGGCGCCGAGCCAGCCCGTGATGGCGTGGGCGCGCTCGTCGGCGTACGCCTCCGCCTCGTTCATCAGGCCCGCGGCCACCATCTGGGCCGCCCACGAGTCGTCCTCGGTGAGCCGGGCGGGCGGCGCGGTGCGGTCGTCGGGCACCCAGTAGACGCGGCTGTCGCCGACCCAGCCGACGACGAGCAGACCGCTCGCCACGATCGCGCCGACCAGGGTGCAGGCGGGCGCGTTCGTGTGACGGCCCGGGTCGTGCTCCACGGAGTGGGGGGAGTCGTCGGCCAGGGAGTTGACGGACTCGGCCGCCGCCACGATCGCCTCGTGCATGGCCTGCTGCGGGTGCGTGCCGCGCGGCAGTGACTCCAGGAGTGCCTCGTTGGCGGCGCTCGCGGCGGCCGCCGACGCCTCGTCGGGGCGGGTCGCCGAGGACACGCCGTCGCAGACGATCGCGACGACGGCGGGCGAACCGTCGGGCAGGGCCGCCGACGAGACCGCGAACGCGTCCTCGTTGCGGTGGTGGCGCAGCCCGCGGTCGCTGACCGCGGCGACCGCGTCCAGCTCCTGCTCCAGGTGGTCGCGTTCGCGCGGCTGTGCGTGGCCGCAGTTCTCGCAGTAGCCGTCCGCGTCGATCCGGCCGGCGCGGCAGGCGACGCACACCTTGGCGGGCGGGCCGGCCGGGGGTTCGGGCTCGGGCTCGGCGGAGCGGGGGTCGGCGGGCTGCGGTGGCGCGAGTGGTGGTGCGGGTGCGGCCGGCGGTGTCGGGGCGGGTGCCGCGAGCGTGAAGTCGTCGCTCCCCGGTGCCGCCCGGAGCGGGCCGTCGTGCCGCACTCCGGCCGGGGGCAGGTCCG
Source organism: Streptomyces sp. NPDC003016 (assembly GCF_053591455.1). NCBI lineage: Bacteria > Bacillati > Actinomycetota > Actinomycetes > Kitasatosporales > Streptomycetaceae > Streptomyces > Streptomyces sp. NPDC003016. The sequence goes on along the minus strand of NZ_JBSFTV010000038.1, from coordinate 15,125 downwards.
CGCCCGGCTCCGTACGGTGCGCCGCGGTGCGGCCCTGCGGCTCCGTCGGCCCCTGCGGCCCCTGCGGCTCCGTCGGCCCCTGCGGCAGGGCCGACAGGTCGTACCCGCACGCCCCGCAGTACAAGTCGCCCGGTTCCAGCGGCTCGTGGCAGCCGGGACAGGTCGGCTCAGCAGGCAGCTGGCGCATCTGCGACATCTTTCACACCCAGGTCCGGGGGCGGAAACGGTTGGCCCGTTCCACCAGGTCGATCCTTTCCTCACCGCGCTGGGCGAGCCGGGCAAGTACCCGGTACGAGCGTTCCAGGCCGAAGCGCAGGCCGCGCTCGTCCAGTTCACTGCCGAGCAGCGCGGTCTGCGCGGGGCCGGCCCCGCGCCCACCGGAGAGTACCCAGTCCAGAGCGGTGCCCAGCACCTCGGTGGACAGCTGCTCCCGGCGTACGGCGTCGAGTCCGAAGTCCCGCAGGGCCTCCACCTCGGCGGCGGCCGCCGTCAGGTCGTCGATCAGCGGGTCCTGCGCGGCGCGTCGGCGAAGGCGCGCCCGTACGGCCGCCACGCGCGCCGCCGTGTAGTGGATCGACGCCTCGGGCACGGACTCCAGCGTGTGTACGGCGCCGGGCCGGTCGCCCGCTGCGAGCTGGACGCGGGCGAGGCCGAAAGCGGCGCTCACGTACCCCGGGTCGGTCACCCAGACGAGGCGGTAGTACTCGGCGGCGTTGTCCAGCTGGCCGAGGACCTCGGCGCAGACGGCGAGGGCGAGCTTCGGCGCGGCCTCACCGGGGAACGCGTCGTAGACCGCGTCGAAGGACAGTGCGGCGTCCTCGTCGTCCCCCGAGACGAGGGAGGCGATGCCCCGGTACCAGACGACCCGCCAGTCGTCCGGGTGCCGGAGCTCCAGGGCGTGCAGCACCTCGGCGGCGGTGCCCTGTTCGTCCGTCTCCAGCCGGGCGCGCAGCTCGCGCAGCCGGAGCTCGACGGAGTCGCCCGGCGCGGACCGGAGCGCGGTGATGAGCTCCGCGGGCGCGGAGGCGAGCAGGCCGGCGAGGAACCCGGCGTTGGGGTCGTCCGGGGCGACGCGCGGCACGGGCAGCGCGAGCGCGGTGGCCGCCGTTCTCAGGGGCGCGAGGTACGGCGACAGCGCCGGTACGCCGCCGGGCCCGACCCCGGGGGCGGCCCCCGGCGGCGCTACGGCTCCCGGTACGGTCACGGGCGCCGGCACGCCGCCCTGGGTGGCGGCGTACGCCACTCCGGCACCGGCCCCGGCCCCGCCACCCTGCGCACCGGCACCGCCGCCCCGCGTGCCCGCGGCCGCGCGGCGTGTCCACCGGCCCGCCGGGGCGGTCCGGCCGCCCAGCTGCGACGCGTCGCCCGTCAGCTCCGCGAACAACTGCGTGTCCGTCACCCGCAGTTCCGGCCCGAACAGGGTGGAGAGCGCGGGACGCGGGCGGCCCGTCCGGAGGGCCACCACCTCCCGCAACACGCCCGTCAGCTGCTCCGCCATCTCCGTCGCCGACGCGAACCGCCGCGCCGGGTCCGGGTCGGTCGCCCGGACCAGCAGCCGGTAGAAGGACTCGTACCGCCGGAAGACCTCGATGTGGTGGGGGTCGGGCAGGCTGTCCACGAAGACGTTCGTGTAGCCCTGGAAGTCGAAGGTCAGCACCGCCAGCGTGCGCGCCACCGTGTAGAGGTCGGACGCGACCGACGGGCCCACCTCCGCGACCTCGGGCGCCTGGTACCCCACCGTGCCGTAGATCGCGCTCTCGTCGTCGTCCATCCTGCGGACCGCGCCCATGTCGATGAGCTTCAGCTGGTCCTGCTGCTGGATGGCGTTGTCGACCTTGAAGTCGCAGTACAGCAGAGCGCGGCTGTGCAGGTGGCCCAGCGCCTCCAGCGCCTCGATGCCGTACGCGCAGGCCTGCTCGACCGGCAGCGGATCGCGCCGGCCCGCCGCGCCGCGCCGCTCGTTGGCGATCTCCTTGAGGGACTTTCCGCCGACGTACTCCATGACGATGTAACCGTCCATGGAGCCGGTGCGCTGGTCGAGGTGCTCGACGAAGTTGTAGATGCGGACGATGTTGGAGTGCTCGATCTCGGCGAGGAAGCGCCGCTCCGAGATCGCCGCCGCCATCGCGTCCTGGTCGCCGGTGTCGAGCAGGCCCTTGAGCACGACCCACCGGTCCGAGACCGCGCGGTCGACCGCGAGGTAGACCCAGCCGAGACCGCCGTGCGCCAGGCAGCCCATGACCTCGTACTGACCGTGCACGATGTCGCCCGTGCCCAGCTTGGGCACGAAGGAGTACGGGTGCCCGCACTTGGTGCAGAACCCCTCGGTGCGTCCGGGCCGCTCCCCGCGCGAACGCCCCACCGGGGCCCCGCAGTCGGAGCGCGAGCAGAAGCGCTTGCGCTCCGGAACCTCCGGGTTCTCCATCACCGCGGACCGCGGATCGGGGCGCGGCACCTCCGGTACGGAGACCAGGCCCGCGCCCAGCCGGTTGCGCCCGGACGAGCCCGACGGCGTACCGGAACTGCGGGCCGAGACCGACCGGGCCGACCGGGACGCGGCGGTGCCCGGCAGGGAGCGGGAGAGGCGGCCGGAGACCGAGCGGCGCGAGGTGGAGGACCGCGACGAGCCGGAGGAGGAGCGGGCCGAGGACCGGGAGCCGCTCCGGGCGGAGGCGCTGCCGCGCCCGCCGGCCGCGATGCCGGTCGGCGGCGACGACAGCAGGCCGGACGGCGAGACGACCGGTGCGAGCCCGCACGTGTCGCAGTAGACCTCGCCGCCGCCCATGTCCTCGTACGACCCCGGGCATCCGGGGCGCTGACACTCGCTCATGGTGTTCTCCCCCTGTGGTCCCTGTGGTCCCTGTGGTCCGTGGGGCCGGACTGCCGCGGTACCAGCAGCTCCGCCGCCGCCTGCTGGTACCGCAGCACCGCCTGCTCGGCGACGCGCAGATCGCACGGCGCGCTCCACAGCATCCGGCGGGCCGCGTCGTACCGCTCGATCAGCAGCGGGTCCTCCGCCATGCCGTGCCGGGCGACCTTCGCCCTGTACGCGTCGAGCCGGCCGCGCAGCTCCGCGCGGACCGCCAGCGGCGCGGTGACCGCGGTCAACGACTCGCGCGCCCGCAGCAGTTCGTCCTCGGCCTCGCGCTCCAGGGACTCCAGGAGCGGCGACAGCCGGTGCCACTGGGCGTGCCTGCGGTAGTCGGCCGCCAGCGCCAGCCGCTCCTGGAGCGCGGTGGGCGGGCCGCCGACCGCGGGCACCTCGGAGGCGGCGATCTTCGCCAGCACCTCGCCGCGCGCCGACCTGGCCTCCGTGAGCGTGCGGTCCGCGCGCGAGAGCACGTCGCGCAGCCGTACCAGCCGCTGCTCGGCGTCCTGCCGTACGGTCAGCACCGCCTCGATCTCGCGCCGGACGTCCTCCAGCGCGCGGGCGGCCCGGTCGTAGCGCTCGGTGTCGGGCCGGCCGCCGCCCGGCGCCGAACTGCCCAGTCCCGGGCGCCAGAAGGCGAGCGGGTCGGTCACCACCTGGGCGCGCAGCACCGCCAGCTCATGGGTGATCGACTCCAGGTCGTCGCCCGAGGGGTGCTCGCCCGGCCGTACGCCGACGGAGTGGGCCAGCGAACGGGTGCGCCGCAGCTCCGCCGCCAGGAGGTCGATCCGGGCGGGCAGCGCGGACCACACCGCGTCCGCGGTGACGACCATGTCGAGCGAGTGGGCGTACAGGTCGTTCATCCGGGACACCAGCGCGGCCAGGGTGAACCGCTCGGAGAGCTTCGCGGGGCCCGTGATCGGCGGTGCGGACGACGGATCCGGCGACGGGGCGGCCGCCACCGCCGTGCCGCCCGCGACGGTCACGCTCTCGCCGCGCAGTACGTCGGTCAGCTCGGCCAGGTCCTCGCGGCTGGGCCAGCGCCGCCTCGCCCGCAGCTCACGGGCGCCGCGCAGGGCGGCGGTGTACGCGTCGAAGTACGACCACAGCAGCGCTATGGCCTGCTCGGCGGCGACCCAGCGGTCCTTCGTGACGCCCGTCAGCTCGGCGCCTTCGAGCAGCCTGCGGCCCGCGTGGTCCTGCAGCGCGAGGAGCGAGCTCTCGATCGCCTCGTACTCCGCGCCGAGCCGCGCCAGCGCACGGTCCACCTCGTCCCGGTCCATCACCGGCCCGGTGGCACCCGCCACGCCCATCGATCACCTCTCCGCTCTTCCGCTGCCCCGTGTGGTCGTGCCAGGAGTCACTGCCCAGGAATCAACCGGGTCAATTGTCCCGGTACTTCGGCTCCGGCGGTTTCCTGATGCCGGGCAGGTCGTCCTTCAGCCATTTGCCGTACGCCCGCATCCACGGCCCGTCGGCGCCGCCCCTGCGGTAGTCGTCGAGCACCCGGTTGATCCGGCGCACCAGGTCGTCGTTGCCGAGCTTCGTCGCGACGCCGTAGAACTCCCGGGTGAACGGCTCGCCCTTCAACTCGACCGCCGGGTCCTGGGCGGCCTGCCCGGCCGCCAGGGCGTTGTCCGTCACCACCGCGTCCACCTCGCCGAGCTGGAGCCGCACCAGGCAGTCGAGCTGGCTGGAGACGGTGAGGTCCTCGAACCGCGCGCCGAACGACTTCGCGGCCAGCGCGTCGTACGCCGTGGAGCCCTTCGCCGTGCAGACCTTCTTGCCGGCGAGCGACTCGTCGTAGCCCTTGACCGTCGACCTCCTGGGGGCCAGCACCTGCTGCCCCGCCTGGAAGTAGGCGGTGGAGAAGGCGACGTCCTTGATCCGGGCGCAGTTGATCGTCATCGTCCTGACGACGACGTCGACCTTGTCCTCCTGGAGGGCGAGGACGCGCTGGTTGGTCGGTATCGCACGGTAGGTGACCTTGTCCGGGTCGCCGAGGATGTCCTCGGCCATGGCGCGCACGAGGTCGATGTCGAAGCCTTCGAGGCCACCGGTGGCACCGACGGCCGGATTGCGGTAACCCCAGCGGAAGCTGTTCTGGTCGACGCCCGCGATCAGCCTGCCGCGCGCCTTGATCTTCTCGATCGCCGGGCCGTCCGCGTCCGAGGGCCGCAGGCTGCGCTCCGGCTCCTCGCAGGTGTCCGCCCGCGCGGCGTCGGCCCGCGCCACGCTCTGCCCCGCCGCCCCCGCCCCGCCGTCCCCGGCGCCGTGGGAGAGCGGCAGCAGCGTCACCGCGGCCGTCAGCGCGCAGGCCGCGGCCATCCCGGCCACCCCGCCCCAGCCGCGCAGTCCGCTGCCCCCGGGGCCGGTTTCGGAGCCGGCCGTGCTCTCGGGACCGGTCCCGGTCCTGCTGCCCGCCTTGGCCACCGCGCCTCCTCCCACCCCTGTCACCTGTACTCCGAAAGCCTGCGTCCGATGCCGAGCACCGCACCCGTCGCGCCGAGCACCGCCAGGGCCCCGGCGCCCAGCGGCAGCCCGGTGAGCGCGCCGCGCCCGCTCTCGGCGGCCCGGGTGAACTCCGCCTGCTCGTGGGCGAGCGCCTTCCCCAGCGACGCGTCGACCGCGTTGAAGGAGGCGCCCGTGGAGCCCGTGTCCCCGATGACCTTCTCCAGGGCGCCTTCGTAGTCGCCGCCGTCGTCGGTCGCGCGCGCGGCCGCGTGCCGCTCGCGCCACTCCTCGGCCTTCGTGGTGGCCCGCGCCACCGGCCCCCTGCCCTCGGGGTCGTCGGCGAGCCCGCGCGCCTGTCCGAGGCGCTGCCCGAGGACCTTCATGCCGTTCGCGTACTGCGATTCGTACAGGTCGCGCTTGCCGTCCTCGGCCAGTACGGCGCCGCGCGCGACCAGGGTCAGATTCTCGTTGGCGCGGGCGTTCAGCGAGTGGATGCGCGCGTCGTTGAGCACCTCGAGCGACTCCTGGCCGTGCGCCATGGCGTCCTCCAGCCCGGCCCGCGCCACGGCGTGCCCGGCGCCGAGCCACAGCAGGACGACGGCGGAGGCGACACTCGCGGTCAGCAGCCCGGGGTTGAACACCCGGTTCGTACGCCGGTAGGTGCGCCGCTGGGCCCGGAACAGGCCGCCCAGCGCCAGGACCCCGAGCCCGAGTGCGGCGAACGGCCACGCCCGGGCGTCGTCGTAGTCCTTCCCGAGCCGGCCGGTCTCCGCCGTGTAGAGCCGCTCGGCGGCGGGCAGCAGCTCGGTGGTCATCCGCTCGTTCGCGTACCGCAGATAGGCGCCGCCCAGGGGCAGGCCGAGGCGGTTGTTGGCGCGGGCGCGCTCCACCAGGCCGGTGTACTGGGGGAGTTGCTCGTTGAGCGCGGCGATCTCGCGTCCGGAGGCGCTGGCGCTGTCCGTGCCGGCCGCCGCTTTCACGAGCAGCGCCGAGGCGGTCGAGATGTCCTTCTCGTACCGCTCGCGCACGTCCGGCGGCTCCTGTGCCCCCGCGAGGAAGCCGCTCGCCGCGGCGGAGTCGGCGTCCGCCAGCGAGCGGTAGATGCTCGCGGCGTCCGCGCTCAGACGCTGGCTGCGGTTCACCACGTCGTCGGCGGCCGCCGCGCGGTCCGAGATCTCCCAGGCCGTCACCGCTCCGAACGCCACGACGAGTACGGCCACGAAGGCGCCGATGACGCGCAGCCGGCCGGGTTCGGTCGCCGCCCCGGCGCGCAACCGGGCCACGCCCTCCGACCACGCGGTGCTCCGCGCGGGCGGCTGCGCCCCGTGCCCGTTCGACGGGTGTGCCACGTGACCTCCCCCTCGGTCATGGACGGCCTGTCGTCTCCCGGTGCGTCGGGGGGACGGTGCCCGGCAAGCAGTATGGCCGCAGGCACCGGTATCCACACCAGGATTGACTGGATCTTGTACCGATCAAGGTCTCGCACGTGCTGATCCCCCCGCCCTGTACACGCGGCGGAGGTTTGTTCGGTTCCCGGGGCTGCCCGGCCCGGGGAGGGGCGGGCAGAGGAAAGCACCGCAGGACCCCGCGCCCCCGCCCGGCCCCCTACGCGTAATGCGCGCGCAGCCGTTCATGCGCCTTCGCCGGGGCCGACGTACGGTCCAGACCCAGCAGCGCCGCGCCCAGCACCGGCGGTGCCGTCACCACGCGCAGGACCGCCTTCGGGGCCCGTTCGGACATGAGGGCCGCGATGCGGTCGTCCAGCTCCGGATGGTGCGCCGCCAGCACGCTGCCGCCCAGCAGCACCGGCGCCTCCTCGGCGAGCAGCCCCAGGCGCCCGAGCGCCACCGTCGCCATCGCGACGACCTCCTCGGCCTGGCGGTGCACGATCGACCGGGCGACACGGTCCCCCTCCGCGCTGACGGCGAAGAGCACGGGCGCCAGTTCGTGCCGGCGGGCAGGCGCGATGCGCCCCAGGTGCAGCGCCTCGATCAGCGCGTACATCGACTCCAGGCCGAAGTGCGCCGGAAGGGCGTGCGCCAGCTCCGTGGGTTCGCCCCGGCCGTCCTCCGCCCGCGCCGCGCACCACAGGGCCTCCTCCGCCAGGCCCCCGCCGCCGCCCCAGTCCCCGGAGAGCCGGCCGATCGCGGGGAAGCGGGCGGTGCGGCCGTCGGGGAGCATGCCGACGCAGTTGATGCCCGCGCCGCAGACCACCGCGACGCCGCGCGGCTCGTCGGCCCCCGCCCGGAGCACGGCGAAGGTGTCGTTGCGGACGTCCGACGTACGGCCCCATCCCCGCGCGTGGACGGCGGCCCCCAACTCTTCCTCCTCCACCGGGAGATCGACGTTGGCGAGGCAGGCGGAGACGTGCCGGGCGTCCGCCGCGCCCGCCTCCGCCAGTGCCCGGGCCACCGTCTCCGCCAGCGCGTCGACCGCCGGTCCGACCCCGGTCACCGGCGGCTGGAAGCCACCGCCCCGCGCGGCCGACAGGACCGAGCCGTCCGGCCCGACCACCGCCACGTCCGTCTTGCTGTTGCCCGCGTCGATGGCGAGCACAGTCGCGCTCACGCCCACGCCAGGTGCTCCCGGTTGTGTGCGACCAGGCGGTCGGTGAGCCCCTCGGCGTACTCGAACTGGCCGATCAGGGGGTGGGCGAGCAGCGCCTTGAAGACGCGCTCGCGGCCGCCGTGCAGCGCCGCTTCCAGGGCCAGGTCCTCGTACGCCGTCACGTTCGCGACGAGCCCCGCGTACAGCGGGTCCAGTTCCGGCACGGCCAGCGGCGTGGCGCCCGCCCTGCCGACCCGCGCCTGGACCTCGATGACCGCGTCGTCCGCGAGGAAGGGCAGCGTGCCGTTGTTGTACGTGTTGACGACCTGCACGGGGCTGCCGCCGTCGCCCAGCAGCGCGGCCGCCAGGTCCACCGCCGCCTCCGAGTAGAAGGCGCCGCCGCGCCGGGCGAGCAGCGCCGGCTTCTCGTCGAGCGCCGGATCGCCGTACAGGGCCAGGAGTTCCTTCTCCATCGCCGCCACCTCCGCCGCCCGCGACGGCTTGGTGCCCAGCTCCCGGACGACCTCGTCGTGCGCGTAGAAGTAGCGCAGGTAGTAGGAGGGGACGACACCGAGGCGGTCGAGCACCGCGCGCGGCAGACGCAGGTCCCCGGCGATCGCGTCGCCGTGCTCGGCGAGCAGCCGCGGCAGCACGTCCTCGCCCTCGGGGCCGCCGAGGCGTACGCCCGTCTCCCAGGTGAGGTGGTTGAGGCCGACGTGGTCCAGGTGTACGTCGGCGGGCGCCACCTCCAGCAGCTTCGCGAACTTCCGCTGGAAGCCGATCGCGACGTTGCACAGGCCGACGGCCTTGTGGCCGGCCCGGAGCAGCGCCCGCGTGACGATGCCGACCGGGTTGGTGAAGTCGATGATCCAGGCGTCCGGGTTCGCGCGGCGGACCCGCTCGGCGATGTCCAGGACGACCGGGACCGTACGCAGCGCCTTCGCGAGACCGCCCGCGCCCGTCGTCTCCTGCCCGACGCAGCCGCACTCCAGCGGCCACGTCTCGTCCTGGTTGCGGGCGGCCTGCCCGCCGACGCGCAGCTGGAGCAGCACCGCGTCGGCGTCCGCCACGCCCGCCTCGACGTCGGAGGTGGTCGTGATGCGCCCCGGGTGGCCCTGCTTGGCGAAGATGCGGCGGGCGAGCCCGCCCACCAGGTCGAGGCGGTCGGCGGCCGGGTCGACGAGGACGAGCTCCCCGATCGGCAGGGTGTCGTGCAGACGGGCGAAGCCGTCGATCAATTCGGGGGTGTAGGTGGAACCGCCACCCACTACTGCCAGCTTCATGCCGGTCATCGTCATCAGCCCTGTCAGCCCTTCACTCCGGTCAGTGTGACGCCTCCGACGAACGCCTTCTGGGCGAAGAAGAAGACGACGATCACAGGGGCCATGACCAGTACGGTCGCGGCCATGGTCAGGTTCCAGTCGGTGTGGTGCGCGCCCTTGAACGATTCGAGTCCGTACGAGAGCCTCCAGGCGGCCGGGTTCTCGGAGGCGTAGATCTGCGGTCCGAAGTGGTCGTTCCAGGCGTAGCGCATGGCGGAGCTCCCAGGGGCAGGGACGGGGTGGGTGGGACGGCAGGAGAGAAGTGGGACGGCAGAAGAGAAGAGGGGGAGAAGGGATCAGCGGGAGGTGGTGTCGAAGACCTCGTCGCGCGTGGTGGCGAGGGCGCTCTCCAGCGCCCCGCGCAGTACGGGCCGTTCCTGTACGGAACCGATGACGAGCCGGGGCCGCGGCGCGGCCAGCTCCGCCAGTTCCGCCTGGACCAGCGCGCGCAGCGGTTCGCCGCCGGCGGCGAGGACCCCGCCGGACAGCACGATCAGCTCGGGGTCGAGGATCGCGACCATGGAGGCGAGACCGGTCGCGATCCCGGTCGCGAAGGACCGGAGGAGCTCCCCGTACGGTCCGCCGGCCGCCCGGGACGCCTCACCGACCAGCGCGATCGCCTCATCGGTGTACGTCGCCCCGGCCGGCACCGAGATGCCGAGCTCCCGGGCCAGCCGGGTCACGGCCCGCCCGCCCGCCAGCTCCTGGAAACCGCCGGAGTTCGCCCTGGTCACCCGGCGCACGAGCGGGGTGCCCGGCACCGGCATGAACCCGACCTCGCCGGCGCCGCCGGTCCAGCCGCGGTGCAGTTGCCCGCCGATCACCAGCGCCGCGCCGAGACCGCCGTGGTTCCACAGCAGTACGAAGTCCTGGTGGCCCCGGGCCGCGCCGAGGCGCTGTTCGGCGACGGCGGCCAGGTTCACGTCGTTCTCGTACTCGACGGGCAGGGGCAGCGCGGCCGCCAGGTCGTCGAGGAGGGTGGGGGAGTGCCAGCCGGGGAGGTGGGAGGCGTACCGCAGCCGTCCGGTGCCGGGGTCGAAGGCGCCCGGGGTGCCGATGACGACGCGGTGCACGTCGGACCGTACGAGCCCGGCGGCCCGCACCGCGCCGTCGAGCGCCTCGGTCACCTGGCGTACGACGGACTCGGCGCGGCTCTGCGGGGTCGCCAGTTCGAACGCGCCGGCGGTCCGGCCGGTGATGTCCGCCACGGCGGCGCGGATGCGCCGGGGCGTCACGTCGAGGCCGGCGACGTGCGCGGCCCGCGCGTCGACCGCGTACAGCTGCGCGTTCGGTCCCGGGCGCCCCTCGGTCGTACCGGTGGCGACGACGAGGCCGGCGGTCTCCAGGCGGGCGAGCAGCTGGGACGCGGTGGGCTTGGAGAGACCGGTGAGCTTGCCGATCTTCGCGCGGGAGAGGGGCCCGTGCTCCAGGAGCAGGTCGAGTGCGGCGCGGTCGTTCATCGCACGCAGCACGCGCGGCGTCCCCGGTGTTCCGGCCACGGCACAGCACCCGCCCTTCGGTTGCCCACTCTCCCCACACGACTGTTAGGAAAGTTTCCTGTTAGGTGTGGTGAAAGTAGGGCGCGCGCGAGCCGGGCGTCAAGGGCCGTCCCCGCACGGCGCCCCCGCGGCAACCGAAGCGTTACCCGCGGGGGCGCCGGACGGACGGACGGGACTACTTGCTGAGGTTCGTGGACGGCGGGATCGGAGACGCGGCGAGGGACTGCGGGGACGTCGGGCTGGCCAGCGCGGACGGCGCCGACATGCCCGCCGTCGGATCGGCCAGCGCGTCCCCCTGGCCGAGCGGCGCCGGGCCGCCGACGATCCGTATCCCCGCCCCGTCGAAGGCCCGCTTGATGCGCCAGCGCAGTTCCCGCTCCACCGCGAGCGCCTTGCCCGGCATCGTCTTCGCGGAGAGCCGCACCACCATCGAGTCGAGCAGCACCGAGTCCAGGCCCAGCACCTCGACCGGGCCCCACAGCATCTCGTTCCACGGCTCGGCCTTGGCGAACTCCTCGGAGGTCTCGACGATGACCGCGCGCACCCGGTCCAGGTCCTCGGAGGGGTGCACCTGTACGTCGACCCCGGCCGTGGCCCAGCCCTGGCTGAGGTTGCCGATCCGCTTGATCTCGCCGTTGCGGACGTACCAGATCTCACCGTTCTCGCCGCGCAGCTTCGTCACGCGCAGGCCGACCTCGATCACCTCGCCCGAGGCGACACCCGCGTCGATGCTGTCCCCGACGCCGTACTGGTCCTCCAGGATCATGAAGACGCCGGAGAGGAAGTCGGTGACGAGGTTGCGCGCACCGAAACCGAGCGCGACACCGGCCACACCCGCCGAGGCGAGCAGCGGCGCCAGGTTGATGTTGAGTGCGCCGAGCACCATCAGGGCGGCCGTACCGAGGATCAGGAACGACGCGACGGACCGCAGGACGGAGCCGATGGCCTCCGAGCGCTGGCGGCGCCGCTCGGCGTTCACCAGGAGGCCGCCGAGCGCGGTGCCCTCGACCGCCTGGGCGCTGCGGTTCATCCGGGCTATCAGCTTGGTGAGCGAGCGGCGGATGACCGTGCGCAGCACGGCGGCGATCACCACGATCAGCAGGATGCGCAGGCCCACGCTCAGCCAGGTGGACCAGTTCTCCTCGACCCAGCTCGCGGCGTCGGTCGCCTGCTGCGCCGCCTCGTCGAGGGTGACCGGTTCGGACGTCGGATCGGCGGCCGACACAACGGACCACAGCACGGCGGGGACCTCCAGGCGGAAGACAGGGGGACCAACCACACTAACGGGGCATCCGGCGTAGTCCGGTGCGATGTTCGAGGGAGAGACAAGGCTCACCAGGGCATGAAGGTCATGAAGGCCGTGTGGTCGAAAACACTCCGAGCCCGTTACCCGGACGTGGTGGCGCTTCGACCAGGCATGAGGGGAGACTGAGAGCAGATCGTCCCGGCGCGAGCCACGCGCCGCCGGCGTTATAGGAGGCATCCGTGCCGCATGTCCTGGTCCTCAACGCGTCGTACGAGCCGCTCGGCGTCGTACCGCTCCGCCGCGCGCTCGTCCTCGTCCTGGAGAACAAGGCTGTCTGCCTCGAGGAATCCGGCGCCTTCATGCACAGCGCGACCCGCGCCGTCCCGGCCCCCAGCGTCGTCCGGCTGAAACGGTTCGTGCGGGTCCCCTACCGGGGTCCCGTCCCCCTCACCCGCCGTGCGCTCTTCGCCAGGGACGGCGGGCGCTGCATGTACTGCGGTGGCGTCGCAACCAGCGTCGACCACGTCGTTCCGCGCAGTCGCGGGGGGCAGCACGCCTGGGAGAACGTCGTGGCGGCCTGCCGCCGCTGCAACCACGTCAAGGCCGACCGGCACCTCATGGAGCTCGGCTGGCGCCTGCGCCACCAGCCCGCCCCGCCGTCCGGGCTGGCCTGGCGGATCATCGGGACCGGGCACCGGGACCCACGGTGGCTGCCGTACTTGCAGCCGTTCGGCGCGGACGACGCGCTGGCCCGGATCGACGGCGTCTCCGCCTGAGGGCCCGGACCGCTGTCCCGGAGCGTGTCGATCATGCGCTGGGCACGGTGAGCGCCGGCACCGGCCGTCGGCGCCCCGGTGATCACCACCTTGCACGCGGCCCCGTCGTGCCGAGGTGCCCGTACGCCGAGGTACCCGTACGCCGAGGTACCCGTACCCCTGGAGCGGAGTACGGGCACCCGCGGCCGGGACCGGGGACTGCTTACTGCACGTCTACGTAGTCACCGGAGGAGTTGCCGGCGCCCGACGTGGTGTTGCCGCTGTAGCGCCAGCGCCACGTGCCGTCCTGGGAGGCGGTCACCGTGGTCTTCAGGTGACCGGTGCTGCTCGCGGTGACCTCCTTGACCGTGGTGTACGTGCTGGATCCCGCGGGCTTGAACTGCAGCTTCACCAGTCGGCCGCCGTAGTTGTCGTAGCGGTGCAGGCTCCAGTTGGCGCGCTGCACGGTGCCGGTGACGGTGATCAGCTTGCCCTGGGCGACGGGCTCCGGGGAGGCGTTCATGTTCACGATGCGCGAGGCGCGCTGGAGGCGGACCGTCGCGGAGAGCAGGTCGTCGTCGTAACCGCCGCCCTTCTTGATGGCCGTGCCGACGGTCTTCCAGGCGGTGGCGTCGCTGTTGACGAGACGGTTGCCGTTTCCCCCCGGCATGTTGTCGGGGTCCACCTTGATCGTCTCGTCGCAGTCGCGGAACGTGTAGCCGCCCGCGGAGGACTCGCGGCAGCTCCACCGGGTCGTGATGCCCGAGAGCTTGTACTCGTTGGTCCCGTAGGTGCCCCGGTACGCTTTGACCCACCAGCTGTCGAGCGTCACGTTGCTCTTCACCGTGTACGTCAACGGGGCCTCGACCTCGGCGCTGATGCCGACGGCGATGGGCTCGCCGTTGTTGAACACGACGTTCGAGAACGTGATGTCACTGTCGGCCGCGTGCGCGGCCGGCGCCGTGAGCCCCACGCCCACGAGCGCCATCCCCCCGGCCACCGCGACGGCGGCCGCGCGCCGCAGAACCCAGGGTATGTGCCGCTCCGAAGACACGGCGGATGCCAAAGTGTTCAATCCCCACCCCTGAAGTTGTGAATGCGCTGTGCGGCGGGCCCGTGCCCGCCGCACGCACTTTAGATCATCAGGGGCACTGGTTTTCGGGCGGCGGCCGTAACAGCGGCACGGCCCTCCGTCCCCCCGCGGCCGGCGCCGCGTGCTGTTCCGGGCAGCCGTGCGGGCCCGTACTGCGGGCCGTGCCGGCCAGGGGACCCGGCAGCCCGGCCGCTACCCCGCGGGGACCTCGTCCGCCCCGTCCGCTTCGTCCGCCCGGTCCGCCTTCGCGGGGACCTCGCCCACCGCGTACGCCTCCACCGAGAACAGCGAGTAGCCGTACGGCAGCGCCCGCTCGTCGCACTGCACCCGCACGAACCGGGCGCCCTTCGCGTCCATCCGCACCGCCTCGCGCCCGCCGCGCCCGTCCCTGACGGTCGCCGCCGTGCGCCAGGTGCGGCCGTCCCCGGACACCTGGACGCGGTACTTCTTCGCGTACGCCTCCTGCCAGTGCAGTACCACCTGGCCCAGCCGCACCGGCTGGGCCAGCTCGGCCTGCCACCACGCGGAGGGGCCTATCGGCGACGTCCAGCGCGTGGCCGGGTCGCCGTCGGCCGCGTTCGGCGCGAGGAAGTCGGCGGTCTCGTCGCCGGACGACGACACCTCGACGCCCGCACCGCGCACCAGATCGGGCCCGGCCGTGCGCGGGAAGGCGCGCACGGTCAGGACGCTGTCCTGGCCGTCGAAGGCGACCGGGATCCGGTACTCGCCCGAGGGCACGGCCTTGCCGACCGTGATGTCCAGGGGAACGGCGGTGGACGTGCCGCGCGGCACCGTCGTCTCCCGCGGGGCCTTCACCTCGATGCCCCTGGGCGGCTCGGCCGTCAGCCGGCCGCGCACCGCCTCGGGGCGCTGCCCGGTCAGCCGTACCGTGACGCGCTGCGGCGTCCCGCCGATCTCCGCGTCCGTCTCGCTGCGCTCCAGGCGCAGCCCGGCGCGCGGCTCGTCCGCGAACCACGGCACCACGCGGTGCACCACGGGCGCGCCGCCGCCGCTGTCGCCGTCGCCGTCCGCGTTCCAGGACAGGCGTACGGCGTCCACCCGCGCGCCCTTGGCGTCCGTCTGCGTCCAGCCGCTGCCGGAGAGGGTGCCGACCCGCCGCCAGCCCTGGCCCGGGACCCGGGCCTCGACGGCCGCGCCCTCGCCCGTACCCGGCTCGGTCATGGCGGTCAGCGCCTCGACGGGACGCGGCCTGTCGAGGGTCACGGTGTACGAACCGGCGCTCTCGCCAATGGATGTCGATGGGCTCATTCCGTTCGGCACAGTAGGGCTGATCGTTATCGTGCTGGCCTGTTTCGTGCCCGCAGTCATCGCCTTCACGC
>NZ_JBSFTV010000037.1:0-68392 GCF_053591455.1 Streptomyces sp. NPDC003016 | reverse complement strand
GGACTGACGTTCAGCCGCGGGGTATTGCGCGCGGGGGGGCCCGCGCGCGGCCCCGGCCGCGGGCCCCCCTCGCGTACGTACGGCCGTCAGCCCGTCGTGTCCGCCTTGCGGACCGACAGCAGGTCCTCCAGCTGCTCCTCGCGCGCCTGGGCGGCCACGAACAGCAGCTCGTCGCCCGCCTCCAGGGTCTCCTCCTGGCTCGGCGTGAGCACGCGCGTACCGCGGATGATGGTGACCAGCGAGGTGTCCTCGGGCCAGTCCACGTCCCCGACCTGCGTGCCGGCCAGCGCCGACTCGGGCGGCAGCGTCAGCTCGACGAGGTTGGCGTCGCCGTGGCTGAAGCGCAGCAGCCGTACGAGATCGCCGACGCTCACCGCTTCCTCGACCAGCGCCGACATCAGACGCGGCGTGGAGACCGCGACGTCGACGCCCCAGGCCTCGGTGAACAGCCACTCGTTCTTGGGGTTGTTGACGCGGGCGACGACGCGCGGCACCCCGTACTCGGTCTTCGCGAGCAGCGAGACGACCAGGTTGACCTTGTCGTCACCGGTCGCCGCGATCACCACGTTGCAGCGCTGGAGCGCCGCCTCGTCGAGCGAGGTGATCTCGCAGGCGTCGGCCAGCAGCCACTCGGCGAGCGGCACCCGCTCCACCGAGATGGCGGTCGGCGCCTTGTCGATGAGCAGGATCTCGTGACCGTTCTCCAGCAGCTCGCCCGCGATGGAACGGCCCACCGCGCCGGCACCGGCAATAGCGACCCTCATGCGTGACCGCCTTCCTCGGGACCCTGCGCGCAGGCCGCCTCGACCTTCGCGATCTCTTCCGTACGCATCATCACGTGGACGAGGTCGCCCTCCTGGAGCACGGTCTGGGACGTCGGCAGTACGGCCTCGCCCAGCCGGGTGAGGAACGCGACGCGCACGCCCGTCTCCTCCTGGAGCCGGCTGATCTTGTGCCCGATCCAGGCGGGGGAGGTGTGCACCTCGGCGAGCTGCACACCGCCGCTCGGGTCGCGCCACAGCGGCTCCGCCCCGGACGGCAGCAGCCGCCGCATCATCTGGTCGGCGGTCCAGCGGACCGTGGCGACGGTGGGGATGCCCAGGCGCTGGTAGACCTCGGCGCGGCGCGGGTCGTAGATACGGGCCGCGACGTTCTCGATCGCGAACATCTCGCGGGCCACCCGGGCCGCGATGATGTTGGAGTTGTCGCCGCTGCTCACCGCCGCGAACGCGCCGGCCTCCTCGATGCCGGCCTCGCGGAGGGTGTCCTGGTCGAAGCCGACCCCGGTGACCCTGCGGCCCCCGAAACCGGACCCCAGGCGGCGGAAGGCCGTGGGGTCCCGGTCGATCACCGCGACCGTGTGCCCCTGTTGCTCCAGGGTCTGCGCGAGAGCGGCTCCCACTCGCCCGCATCCCATGATGACGACGTGCATCGTCCCGTTACCCCGCACTCCTGGTCGCCCCGCTGACCTGCACAAACACCCTGCTCACATCTTCCTTCTCGGCTCACCGGGGGTGGCACGGGGCAAAGTGCCCGGTACTGCCTCGCCCCTGTCTTCGTCCACCGTAGCGTCAACCCCGAACGTGCCATCGATCACGTCCGGCATGAGCCGCCCGTTCAGGTTCCGTAAAAGTGGGGGTGGTGGTTGGGCGGTGCCCTTTTCGAACGCTTACGATCCTCTCCGTGTCCAAACTGACCGACGTGCCCAAACGGATCCTGATCGGCCGGGCTCTGCGCAGCGACAGGCTGGGAGAAACACTCCTCCCCAAGCGCATCGCACTTCCCGTCTTCGCCTCCGACCCGCTCTCGTCCGTGGCGTACGCACCGGGAGAAGTGCTCCTCGTGCTCTCCATCGCGGGCGTGTCGGCGTACCACTTCAGCCCGTGGATCGCCGTCGCGGTCGTGGTGCTGATGTTCACGGTGGTCGCCTCGTACCGCCAGAACGTGCACGCCTACCCGAGTGGCGGCGGTGACTACGAGGTCGCCAACACCAACCTCGGCCCCAAGGCGGGGCTGACCGTCGCCAGCGCCCTGCTCGTCGACTACGTCCTCACCGTGGCCGTGTCGATCTCCTCCGGGGTGGAGAACCTCGGCTCCGCGATCCACTTCGTCGTCGAGCACAAGGTGGCGTGCGCCATCGGCATCATCGTGCTGCTGACGCTCATGAACCTGCGCGGTGTGAAGGAGTCGGGCAAGCTCTTCGCCATCCCCACGTACGTCTTCGTGGCGGGCGTCTTCACTATGATTGCCTGGGGCACCTACCGCGGAATCGTCATGGGCGACACCATGCACGCCCCGACCTCCGACTTCGAGATCAAACCCGAGCACGAGGGCCTGGCCGGCTTCGCCCTGGTCTTCCTGCTGCTGCGCGCCTTCTCCTCCGGCTGCGCGGCGCTCACCGGCGTCGAGGCCATCAGCAACGGCGTGCCCGCTTTCCGCAAGCCCAAGAGCAAGAACGCCGCATCCACGCTCGCCCTGATGGGCGCGCTGGCCGTCACCATGTTCTGCGGGATCATCGGCCTCGCCATGGCCACCGACGTGAAGATGGCGGAGTTCCCGGCCGAGGACCTCATCCACAACGGCGTCGCCGTCGGCCCGGACTATGTCCAGGACCCGGTGATCTCCCAGGTCGCGGCCGCCGTCTTCGGCGACGGCACGTTCTTCTTCGTGCTGCTCGCGGCGGCCACCGCGCTCGTCCTCTTCCTGGCCGCGAACACGGCGTACAACGGCTTCCCGCTGCTCGGCTCGATCCTCGCGCAGGACCGCTACCTGCCGCGCCAGCTGCACACCCGCGGCGACCGCCTCGCCTTCTCCAACGGCATCGTGCTGCTCGCGGGCGCGGCCATCCTGCTCGTCTGGATCTACGAAGCCGACTCGACCCGGCTCATCCAGCTCTACATCGTCGGCGTCTTCGTCTCCTTCACGCTCAGCCAGATCGGCATGGTGCGGCACTGGAACCGCCACCTGCGGACCGAGAAGGACCCGGCCGCGCGCCGCCGCATGGTCCGCTCCCGCGCGATCAACGCCTTCGGCGCGTTCTTCACGGGCCTGGTGCTCGTCGTGGTACTGGCCACCAAGTTCACGCACGGCGCGTGGGTCGCGCTGCTCGGCATGGTGATCTTCTACGGGACGATGACCGCGATCCGTAAGCACTACGACCGCGTCGCCGAGGAGATCGCCGCCGACGAGGGGCCCTCCGACGACAGCGTCCGCCCGTCCCGCGTCCACTCCATCGTCCTGGTCTCCAAGGTCCACAAGCCGACACTGCGGGCCCTGGCCTTCGCCAAGCTGACGCGCTCGGACAAGCTGGAGGCGCTGAGCATCAGCGTCGACCCGGCCGAGACGAAGGCGCTCAAGGAGGAGTGGGAGCGGCGCGGCATCAACGTGCCGTTGAAGATCCTGGACTCGCCGTACCGCGAGATCACGCGGCCGATCATCGATTATGTGAAGAGCCTGCGGCGCGAGAGCCCGAGGGACGCGATCAGCGTCTACATCCCGGAGTACGTGGTCGGGCACTGGTACGAGCACCTGCTGCACAACCAGAGCGCGCTGCGGCTCAAGGGCCGGCTGCTGTTCACGCCGGGTGTGATGGTGACCTCGGTGCCGTACCAGCTGCGGTCCTCCGAACTCGCGAAGGAACGGGCGAAGAAGCGCCAGGAGTGGAACCCGCCGGGCGCGGTGCGGCGCGGCCCGGTGGACGACCGCCGCCCCAAGGAGCCCAGCGGCAAGCGCTGACACTGCTCCCCTCTTCCCTCCCTCTTCCTTCCCCCTTCTCTCCCGCTGCGGCTTCGCTGTGGTGAACGGCCGGACGACTCCCACGTAGACTGGTGGGCTGTTGTCCGGCCGTACCCCTTTGATCTCTGGAGTCACCCCGTCATGCAGTCAGAATCCAAGGAATCCAAGGAAGCGGCCGACCAGTCCCTGGTCGGGACCGAGTACGAGGTCGAGGTCGGCCCCGTGGCCCACGGCGGCCACTGCATCGCCCGCACCGACGAGGGCCGGGTGCTGTTCGTACGGCACGCGCTGCCCGGCGAGAAGGTCCGCGCCCGCGTGACGGACGGCGGGGAGACCTCCCGCTACCTGCGCGCCGACGCGGTCGAGGTCATGAAGGCGTCCAAGGACCGCATCGAGGCCCCCTGCCCGTACGCCGGACCCGGCAAGTGCGGCGGCTGCGACTGGCAGCACGCCAAGCCGGGCGCGCAGCGGCGGCTCAAGGGCGAGGTCATCGCCGAGCAGCTCATGCGCCTCGCGGGCCTCACCCCGGAGGAGGCGGGCTGGGACGGCACCGTCATGCCGGCGGAGGGCGACAAGCTGCCCCAGGGCGAGGTGCCCGCGTGGCGCACCCGCGTGCAGTACGCCGTCGACGCCGAGGGCCGCGCCGGACTGCGCAAGCACCGCTCGCACGAGGTCCAGCCCATCGACCACTGCATGATCGCCGCACCCGGCGTCAGCGAACTCGGCATCGAGCAGCAGGACTGGCCCCAGATGGCATCGGTCGAGGCGATCGCCGCCACCGGCTCCAGCGACCGCCAGGTCGTCCTCACCCCGCGCCCCGGCGGCCGCCTCCCCCTCGTCGAGCTGGACAAGCCGGTCTCGGTCCTGCGCGTGGAGGAGAAGGACGGCGGAGTGCACCGGGTGCACGGCCGCGCCTTCGTGCGCGAGCGGGCGGACGGCCGTACGTACCGCGTCGGCATGGGCGGCTTCTGGCAGGTCCACCCGCAGGCCGCGGACACCCTGATGCGTGCCGTCATGCAGGGCCTGCTGCCGCGCAAGGGCGACTCGGCCCTCGACCTCTACTGCGGGGTCGGCCTCTTCGCGGGTGCGATCGCCGACCGGGTGGGCGACCAGGGCGCGGTGCTCGGCATCGAGACGAGCAAGCGCGCGGTGGAGGACGCCCGCCACAACCTCCAGGGCTTCGAGCGGGTCCGCATCGAGCAGGGCAAGGTCGACCAGGTCCTGCCGCGCACCGGAATCACGGACGTCGACCTGATCGTCCTGGACCCGCCCCGCGCGGGAGCCGGCAAGCAGACGGTCAAGCACCTGGCCACCCTGGGCGCCCGCCGCATCGCGTACGTGGCCTGCGACCCGGCGGCACTGGCCCGGGACCTGGCGTACTTCGCGGACAACGGCTACAAGGTGCGGACGCTGCGCGCGTTCGACTTGTTCCCGATGACGCACCACGTGGAGTGCGTGGCGATTCTGGAGCCTGCCATCAAGGGTGCTTGACGTGCTGTTTCCCACCTGGCCCGGGTTGCTCGGCCTGTTTCCGTTCAGGCAACGGGTCGAGCAGACAGCCTGTCCGGAGAAGCTGTCCTGACCTCTGGTTTCTCGCGAACCAGCGAGCGCAGCCACTCATGCCACACCGCACGTCTCATTACTCTTGACGCCCAGATGACGTCCGCTTTCAGCGGTGATCGGATCCGTATACATCCACGGTGAAGAACTGACTGGTGCGTGCGTATGCCAGATGATTTCCGTCGCTGCGACTGACGCCGGGTGACAGTGCGTACAGTACGGTGGCCTGCGTCGTCGCCTTCACCGTGCAACAGACGCAGGCCGAAAGGCGCTCAGGTTGCCCGCTCGGTGGAGAAGCGCTTCGGTTCCGACAGGACAGCGCGTGCGCCGTCGAAGTCGGCGAGTCTCGCTGCGAGCGTCGCTACGGCCAGGCTTGGGGGGAGAGCCGCCGAGAACTTGAGGCCGCGCACTGCTCGCGGGTCCACATCGGGCAGGACGAGCGCCGGCTCGGACTCAAGGGCATCGCGCCAGAGGTCCAGCGTCAAATCCTGGCGTAGGCGCAGATAGCAGTCGGACGGACGCTGTACCGGATCGCCGATCGACGCCAGCGTTGCGCCCAGCGTCGCATTGGCGCGGTACCCCGCCCACGTCCACCAACGGACGTCGTCGCCCTGCCGAGTCACCAGCGTCCCGCCGGGGTGGACGAGTCGGGGCGCCTCCTCGTCACGCCATTTCTGAAGGCAGACACCGGCTCGCCGGGTGAGGGAGACAGGAGGTTCGGCGCCCAGGAGGACCTCCCGCATGGCGCGAGTCAGCGCGTACGACAGACCGACGAGCGTGCCACCCGACCATTTGGCGACCCCGCCCCCGTCGACGGGCTCGACGAACACTCGTTTACGGCCCCAGTCGGTGAACGTCACCTGCCAGCTGCGGCCGGCCAGCAACAGGCGTCGTGGTCCTGGTCGTTCCTCGGTGAGTACGGAGGGGTCCATCCGGCCGATCTCGGTGCGCCCGGACAACACGGTGAACTGGGGAGGTGCCGTGAAGGAGGCAGTCAGCTCGATGAAGTGCCGCCGCCCGAAGCGGTGTTCGGCCTCGGGGCCGATGAACAGCATGCCTCCGTCGGAGTCCAGGAAGCCCTGCTCCGTCAGGTGACGCAGAATGGGCGCGGCCGAACGGTCGAAGGGCGCGAGGCCGTTCCACTGTTCCGGCCAGAGTCGGTCGCCCAGTTCGTGTTCCTGGAGTGTGGCGGCGAGCAACTGCTGGGCCACCAGGTGACGCGGCTCGGGTGGTGGGAGGACCGGTTCGACCCAGCCGCGGCCCCAGAGGAGCAACAGGCCGGCTGCCTGCAGCAGGGTGGCCCTCTGCGTGGCCAGGAAAAGACAGTTGCGGGTGCTTCCCTCCCGGCGCCCGGTGCGTCCGACACGTTGGAGGAACGAGGCGACGGTGCTGGGCGAATCGATTTGGATGACGCGGTCCAGGTCGCCGACATCGATGCCCAGTTCCAGGGTCGAGGTGGCCACGATGACGCAGTCTCGGGCTTCGGCGAAAGCCTGCTCGGATCGTGCCCGCTCGTCGGCGGAGAGCGAGGCGTGCGACAGGAAGACCCTGACTTCACGCGCCCGCAGCGCGGCACCCAATTCCTCGACCTGACGCCGGGAATCGCAGAACACCAATCGCTTCTCGCCCTTGTGCAGGGCCGCGATGACCTTGGCCGCGTTGGAGAGCGAGCCCACGTAGTCGAGTTCGATCTCTCCGGGCGGCAGGGCGGTGACGCCCGCGGCCGACGCCCGGCCGGACGAGGCGGCTGTGAGTCCCGGTGAGACGACCTGTCCCGGGCGCCGGCCGGCACCTGCCCCCTGGAGCCAGGTGAGCAGCTCCCGGGGATTCCCGACGGTCGCGGACAGTCCGATCCGCTGAATGGGGCGTCCCGTGACCCGTTGCAGACGTTCGAGTACCGCGAGCAGGTGCCAGCCTCGGTCGTCGCCTGCGAACGCGTGGACCTCATCGACGACGACGGTGCGAATCCCGCCCAGCAGATGCGCGTGATCCGTCTTCACGCCGATCAGCATTGCCTCCAGCGACTCGGGAGTCGTCAGCAGGATGTCGGGTCTGTCGGTACGGATGCGTTGGCGCTGGGACTCCTTCGTGTCTCCGTGCCACAGAGCCGCACTGCGGCCGAGCCACTGGGCGTACCCGTCGATGCGGGTCACCAGATTGTTGAGGAGTGCCTTGAGCGGGCAGAGATAGAGGACCGAGGTGCCGGTCCAGCCCTGGCCGGACATGGCCGAGAGGACTGGCAGGCAGGCTGCTTCGGTCTTGCCGCCCGCGGTGGGCGCCAGCAGTACGGCGTCCTCTCCGTCCATCACCGGATCGATCGCGGCCCGTTGCAGTGGCCGCAGGTCGGGCCAGCCGAGCGTGTTCACCACGTGGTGCAGGATGACGGGATCGAGCCGGTCGACGGGGTCCGCGCCCGACACCATCACAGCTCCAGGTCGATGTCGTCGGCCCTCGACGATTCGGCGAGGTTCCGCTCGACGTCGGTGAGTTCACTGCTGCCCACCGTCAGGCGGTAGTGCCGGCGTGGGTCGAAGTCCGAGAACTGGTCGATACGGTCCAGGACGTCGCCGACCAGTTTCTTGAGGAAGAGTCGTGGCGCGACGCCGACCTTCCCGCCGAGAGCTCCGCCCACCGCACGGGCGAGGTCGGCGATGTACGCGTCGTCGGCCAGCGATCTGATCCGGTCGGGTGAGTCGGCCCCCGATGTGTAGAGGTCACGGATGGTCACCCCGAGCCCCGTCAGCGACTCCAGGGTGAACCCGGACAGGCGTACCTGCACTGCCCGAGGGTTGTCGAAACGGGGATCGGTGGTGAAGTCCGTCGCGAGCCGCTGGGCGAGCGGCGGGAGCCGCTGAACACCCTGCTGACCTTCGTAGAACGCGGGTGTTCCGGTGATGACCAGATAGAGGCCGGGGAACCGTCCCGAGTGGACTTCGTCGATCAGCTGTCGGAGGGCATTGAGCGCCTTGTCGCGGGCGTCCGACCGAACCCGCTGCAGGGTCTCCACCTCGTCCAGTACGACGAACAGTCCCCGGTGGCCGGAGTCCCGCAACACGGTGAGCAGCCCCTGCAGGAAGCCGAGGGCCCCGAAGTGGTCCAGGTCGCCGCGCACCCCCGCGGACCGGCGGGCAGCCGCTGCCACATGGGGCTGGCCGCCGAGCCAGGCCAGAATGGCGGCCGCCGTCGGCTCGTCGCCCTCTGCGAGCGCGGAGCGGTATCCGCGCAGCGCGGTCGCGAAGGACGGGGCATGCCGCGACACCTCGGTCAGACGGGCGGTCAGCAATTGCTCCACCGCGCCGCTCAGATCGTTCTCGTCCGCCCCCGCCGCGAGAGCGTCCTCCTCGAGGGCGTAGAACCAGGCGTCCACCACAGGACGGAGCGCGCTCGGCGGGAAGCTGGGTGTGGACAGCCGCTCGGTGAGGCGCCGGTAGACGGTCTCCAGCTTGTGCAGTGGGGTTTCCGTCTCCGAGATCTGGATCTCTGAGACGGCGAAGTTGCGCTGCTTGGCGCGTTCCCCGAGCCAGCGAGTGAAGAACGTCTTGCCGGAGCCGTACTCGCCCCGTACGGCCTTGAAGACCGAGGCTCCCGAAGCGACCGCGTCGAGTTCCGCGTCGAGCGCGGACTCGAAACGGTCGAGTCCGGTGGCGAGGAGATCCAGGCCGCTCTCGGGCACCGCACCCCGACGGAGAGCGTCGAGGGCGGTGCGCCGCCGGGCGGCGGAGACGGGAGAAGGGCGAGGATCGATCACTCGCGCATTGTCCCATCTGCGCCGCGCCGGAGGTCGTGCTCCGAGGTCATCTGCGACGGAGTCTGCCGTATCCGAGGTTGTCCGTGAGATAGCTGACGAAGTCGCTGCTCTTTGCGGTCTTGTCGGGGTTCGACCGGTTCTCCCGCTGGAATCTTTCGAACTGTTCCTGCAGTGACGTCCACAACGACTCGAGGCGGGCAGGGGTCGGGAAGACGCCCTCCCGGGCGGCGTTGTTCAGGGTTTCCGGCTTGCTGAACACGCGGCCTATGAGGTCCACGGCACTGAGCATGGCGAGGTGGAAGCGAAGGTTGGTGTGCAGTGAGCGGGACGCGGGATCCGACATCGACTGCAGGAACTCGTCCACCTGTCGCTGTGCCATGGCCAGCCACAGGTAGACGGGGAGTTCGGTCTTGTCGGAGAAGACGCGGCGGTAGTCCGAGTCCGACTTCAGCAGGCTCGAAGGGCGCGCACGGGCGTAGTCGGGCTGTCCCAGCGCCATGGCCATCACGGACTGCGCGAGCAGGGGAATGCTGACGATACGGTCGGCCGACTTGCCCTGGTTCCGGTAGAAGTTCTTGCGCCGGTCGTAGAACCAGTCGTGTTCGAGGAAGTACGACTCGATCTGCCGCTGGATGTCGTCCGTGGCCCG
The DNA here is from genome assembly GCF_053591455.1 of Streptomyces sp. NPDC003016. Taxonomy (NCBI): domain Bacteria; kingdom Bacillati; phylum Actinomycetota; class Actinomycetes; order Kitasatosporales; family Streptomycetaceae; genus Streptomyces; species Streptomyces sp. NPDC003016. Next base: position 58,700 of record NZ_JBSFTV010000037.1, on the reverse strand, counting down.
AAGAGAGGCGACCGGCACGCTCGTCTGCCGGTTGGTGGCGCGGATGACGGAGTCACGGGCCGCCTGGTCCACGGTGACCAGAATGCGCACCTGCACCAACCTGTCGAAGACAGGGTCGGCGGGATCCCTCAGGTAGAGGTCGTTGAGCGTCTCATGGAGCGTGTACGACGTCTGGAGACCGTTGACGATCTGCACGTCGGAGAGGCTGAGCCGCTTCCCGACCGAGGTGGCTTGCGAGCACACGATGGTGATGCCGTTGTTGAGCCACCAGAATTCCGGCGCGCCGGGGTTTTGGAGGGATGCCGTGATCTCCCGGTTCACCTCGACGTTTCCCTGGTAGTCACGGACGTTCCAGTCGAAGATGTGGGACTTGATCGCCCCGCTTTCGTCGCTGAGGAAGTCGATGTACTCGCCCAGCGACACGAGCGCGATGTGGCTGGTGCCGTGGGTGATGCTCTCCCGATAGGGAAGCTCCAGGGTGTACGAGGGGAGGGTGCTGGCGCGCTTCCAGAGTTCCGCGGGACCCAGAAACTCGACTTCACCGGTGGAGATGGCGAAGGCGCTCGAAAACTGTGCCTCCAGGATCTTGGCCTTCGCCTGAACCTTGGGATGTACCTCGCTCGCCTCGCCGCGCGTCACGTACGAGAATTTGATCACCACGCTCGGATGGCGGGAGAGGAGCCGCATCAATGCCGTCCTGAACAGCCTGAAACGGGCGAGCAGGTCTTCCGTGTACAGGATCCCGACGGTGGCCTCGTCCACCTCCATGTTCAGGAGGTTCGCGCACGTGGACGCCACCTTGTCGAGGGCTGTTTCGGAGAAACCGGGACTGGTCTTGGCCTGAACGAGCCAGAGCGTCAGCTGGGTTCCGGCCTCGACGTTCGAGACCGCGGAACTCTGATGGAGGATCTCGCTGTCCTCGTGCAGGAGCCGGCCACCGAGGAAGACGTACGCCCCGTCGATGCCGCCGTCGTTCGCACCACCGATCACACCGGCTTCGATCTCTTCCTCGGAGAGACCCAAGCCGTGCAGCGCGTGTTCGCTGGCGAACCTTTCGAAGGCCGCGTCGAACGAGAGAGGGACGGCGCGGGTGTTGCGATGTTCCTCGATCATCTGGTTGATCAGTACACGGTCGTTGGCGCTCATGGCTCCCGGCTCATCGGTGGGTGACACGGTGGACGGAACGTCAGGTCAGATCGAACTGCAGCCGTAGCAAGGAGAGGTCGAGACGAACGGTACGGCCGTCCGGCAATGTCTCCAGAACCTGCACCCCGTCGTAGTTCAGCAGTTGGCGCAGGATCGCGGCGAACCCGTCCGCGCGAGTGACGGGATAGGACACACGCTGGGCGAGTGCGGTCACCGGCAAAGTGCCTCCGGCGTCGAGCAGGGCCCGGATCGCTCCTTCGACCTTGTCCATCGGCGGCTTGCGCGCGAGGAGACCGATCTGGCCCTGGAACGCCTCCGAACCGAAGAGCGCCGGGACGAGGGCGTCACCAGGACTGACGAGGGCGGCGGTCACCAGCGTGTCCTCGTCCTCCGTGGCAGGGATCATGGCGACGTCGAACAATGAGTCATGAGTACGGGCCAGTCGCGCTCGGGAGTTGCCCGGCCTCTGTCGTGCCGGCCGCTTGGGAGCGGCTGCCGCGTCGAGAGGTGCAGCGGAGGCTGGACTGGACGACGGCTCTTCCAGCGACCACCAGACGGGTCGCTGATCGCCGAGCTCCCGCCACGCCGGGGGAGGCGGTGCCCCGAACGGCAGAAAGGCAAGGACCGGAATCGTGAACTCGGCGAGGGACGCCCCGCCGTGATAGCCGGCCTTGCGGGCCGTGTACCGCGAGTCGGCGTCCCACAGCGCGACGATCGAGCCCCCAGGCTCCGGTGCGACCACCCGGGTGCCGTGCAGTGCTACCTCGGCCGGGCCCACCTCGCCCTCGGGGCCACGGTGCCGGGCGGACAGCGGGGCGTTGGCCTCGACCTTCGCACCGTGCCGGTCGACGACATGCCCGTGGTCGCTGGTGAGCACCACTGCCATGCCCTGCGAGGCGGCGATCCGCAGCAGATCCGGCAGGCCGGGGATGTGCCCGGCCTGCCAAGCGCCGTCCCCCAGTTTCTGCTCCTTGGCCAGCCGGTCGTCGATCGCGTTGAGGACGACCGCCACATGCGTACGGCCGTCCATGAGCGCTTCGGTGAGCGCCGGCCCGAACGTGTCCCCCGCGCTGTCGGCCCGCAGGTCGTCCTTGTGGAACACTGCAGCCGGCGCTCCGTTCCAGAGCGGCAGGGCGGGAAAGAGCCGGGCCTCGTCGTTCTGCGACCCCTGGGCCAGCCTGCCCGCGAACAGCGAGGTGCGGGAGACGGACGTGACGGTGGGAAGGGCCGCCGCCATGGCGCGGCGGCGCGGCGCTCCCTCGGGCACCGGATCGAACTCTGCCCAGGACGCGCGCAGTTCCTCGCCCAGTTCGGTGGCGATGGCCACGCTCATTCCGTCCAGAACAATCAGCAGCACCCGCCGGTCGGGCGCCTGCCGGATCACCGGCTTCACCACCCGCTCCAGGAAAGACTCCACCGTCAGCATCCCGCCGGGATCGGTACCGGACGCGATCCAGGTCGCCAGGACCGGGGCGAATGCGCGGTCGATCTCGTGGCGCCGTTCACGTACGCGCGCGGCCAGCCCGTCGTAGGCGGCTCTCAACTGTTCGTCGGGGTCCCCACCGGCCTCGATGTGCTCCAGAGCGCGGTCCACCCAGCCGGTCTCTTCGAGATGGCGCTCTATGGCACCCCCGACGTGCAACACCTCGACGGCGGGCTCGGAAGCCAGCCACTGGACGAGCCGCTGGGCCATGCGGGTCCGCTCGATCCGTGCCCGGATCTCCGCTCCCTGGGCCCGCCGGTGCTCGCTCAGGGAGCGCACGGCCGCGTCGAGGGATTCCGGATCACCGGCCGCGAGGGCCGCGCCGACGGCCGTGAACCTGGCGTCCAGGCCGACCGGCAGGAGGGGGCTGGTCCGGGCGGCGGCTTCTGCGCCGAACTGACGGACCAGCACCGTGGCACGTTCCAGCACGGTGTCGCTGGTCCGGCGGGCCTCGCGGGCCTCCTCCCGGCCCGTGACGCCCTCCCTGGCGGCTTCGGCAAGCAGCGTGCCGATGTACTCCTCCGAGGCGCGGCCGAAGGCTGCCGACATGGCGTCGAGCTGTTCACCTCGAGCCGGGGGGCGCTCACCGAACCAGCGCTCCGCGCGACCGCGCGCCGTGTAGACGGCCGCGTCCGGTGGGGCATGGCACCACAGCGCGGCGCAGACGAGCCCGAAGGCCACCGCGTCCGGCCCGTGCTCGGCCTCGACCAGGGCGAGCAGCGCACGCCCGGCGAGTCCGGCCCGGTCCTTCTCGCCGAGGAACTCCGCGAGGCCGGCACGTTCGGGTCCGCGCAGTGCCAGGAACCGCTCCGGACGCCCCGGAAGCAGGGACCAGCCCAGCAGGGCGTGGGTGTCCAGTCGGTCGGCGGACGCTGTGTGGTCCTGACGGGCTGCCTCGTCCTGGTAGCGGCCCAGCCGCAGCCGTCGCAGCGCGAGCGCGGACAGCGCGGTGCCGCGCGACAGGATTCCGCCGCCCAGTCGGGGCCAGCCGCCCCTCGGCGGCGCCGCGTCCAGCAGTGCCTCCGCGGCCCACTTGTCGTCCCTGAGCCGCTGGTCGACCTGATGTGCCCCGAAGGCGTCCCGCACCACATCCCAGCTGTCCACCGTGTCGATGCGCTTCTTGTGGGCGCGGGCCAGGATGGCGGGGTCGAGCTCGTTCTGCTCGCGGTCGGTCAGGACGACGAGCAGGGCAGGCCCGGTCGCCGTGTCCGCAAGGTGACCGAGCAGCAGCTCGTGTACGGCGAGCGGGGAGGGCGCCGCCGTGATCCGCGCCGACAACCCGTCGCCCCAGGCGTGTTCGGCGGGACCGTCCCACTGCGGTGCGGAGCGCAACAGCACGGCCCGTCGTCGGTCCCGGCCCGCGAGGGTGTCGGCGAGGGAGCTCTGCGCGGACAGGTACTGGGTGATCGTCGCGAGGTTCAGCCGTACCGCGACCGCGCTGGTCGTCGCCGTGCTCATCCTTCGACGACCCGCCAGGTGATCTCGACCTCGGTGCCGGGTTCGCGCGCCGCCAGCTCCGCGATCTCCGCCTGGAGTTCGGCCGCCGCCTTCGCCGCGGTCGTCCGTCCGCCGCCGGAGCGCTTCACCCGTCCCGGGACGGCCGGGCGCGCGTCCGGCGTCTGCTCGGGGACCGGCGGGTGGCTCGTCGGGGTGTCGAGCGGTACGTCACCGGGGCGCGTGGCCGGGGGAGCGGCCGGTGGCGTCGGCGTCGCGCGATTGCGCTTCACCAGCGCCAGCACCTCGCGCTGCGTCCGGGCCAGCGCCTCCTTCAGGTCGTTGGTCCGCTGGTCGCTCTGGGCGGTGTTGCGCAGGGACTCCAGCAGCGCCTCTCCCTCCGGGCCCTCCGAGGTGGCCAGGTCGAGGGTGGTCCAGGATGCCGAGTCCAGCGCCTGCGCCACCGCGCGGGCCTGCTTGACCGAGGTACCGAACCGGTCCGCGCCGACCTCGCCGAAGTCGAAGGCAGCCAGGGCCTCCACGGTCTTCCGGGCTCCGGCGGCGCCCTGGCCGGCCGAGCGCGTGAGTTCCTGGAGCAGTTCGACGGACCGCCGCGCGATCGCGATGCGCCCGCCCTCGGCGGTCTCGTCGAGCCGGAGGAAGCCGGCATGCCGCTCCAACTGGGTCACCAGCTCACGGGCCGCCTCCTGGTGGGCGCCGGCCTGCTGGGCGATCTGCCGGGCGAGCTGGTTGACCATGCGGCCACGCCGCAGCGTGGGGGCGGGCTCGCCGAAGACCGCCGTGAACCTCTGCCGGGCGGCCGACCAGTCCTCCTCGGACGGCAGCGGCTGACTGCGCAGCGCGTCGTGGTCCTTGATCTCGTTCAGTGCCGGTGCCGGGTCGAGCGGCGTGCCCGCGCGCACCCACACCCGGTCGTCCATCTCGGCGAACGAGGCCACGACGAGGCGGGCGAGGAAGCCCGGCAGGCCGCGCGGCCTCGGCCGGTCGGTCCAGTCGGTGAGGGTGATCAGGCTGAGGTCGCCGGTCACGCCTTGGCCGCTGGCGAGCTGCCGGAAGTGGTCCGCCCAGTAGTGCGACAGCTCGAAGTACGCCTCCTTCTGCTGTCCCAGCCGCAGTTCAGCAGCCACCCTGCGCATCAGGCTCCGGTCAGGGGCAGGGACTTCGGCGCGACCGTCGCGGGCCTCGGCGGCGGCCCGTACGTGCGTGAACACCTTCCTGGCGTCGGCGGGCTTGACGACGGCGCCGTTGCCCTCGCGGTCGAGGTCCGGGTGGTCCGGGTACTGGCTCGTGAGCAGCTTGCCGGCGATGTGCCGGATGCCGTCCCGCAGCGACTGGCCGAAGGACAGGGTCAGCCCCTCGACCTCGCGCAGCGACTGCAGATGGTCGCCGAAGCCGAGTTCCACGTCGGTGGCCTTCTTGTCCGCGAGGCCGTACGCCTGCTTGAAGGCGGCCTTCACGTTCTTGAGCAGCGACTCCCGCTGGGTCTCCAGGAGTCCCTTCGCGCGGGCCCGGTTGTCGGGGCTCAGGTGGCCCGCGTACTGGCCGTCGAACCGCTGGCTGTCGGAGAGGGCCTTGTCGATGACGACGAGGCGGCGGAAGTCGGCGTACCGCTGACTGGAGAGGTGGGTGGGCAGCCAGGCGACGCTGCGGGACGGCTCGCCCTGCCGCTCACGCAGCCGCTGCATCCGCATGGCGTCCTCGCGCGGCCCATACTCGCTCTCGTCGAAGGGGAGGTCGATCACGATCCGCCAGTGCCCGTCCTGCTGGGGCATGAGGTCGTGGTCCGGCAGCTCGTCCTCGTCGGCGACATTGCCGAACACCACCTCGACACTGCGCTCGGTGCCCCGCCACGCGAAGCGCAGCTCGTTGATCAACTGCTCCTGTTCGATGCCGAGTTCTTCGACAAGGAGTCGCTTGGCGAGGGCCTCGCGGTTGCCGGGGTTGTCATTGACGTTGGCGTTGGCGATCACCGAATCCACGTCCACGCCGGACAGTTCGAGCCGGACGCCGGGGTTGGCCTCGGTGCCGGTCTCCTTGATCTCGGGGAAGCGGCCCGCCCACTCGGCGACCTTGTTCTTCAGGATGCCGTACTCACGGCCCGGGATCGGGGCGACCACCGAGCCGTAGTTGAGCGCGGACAGGCGGCGGATGGTCAGGTCGGACAGGGCGGGGACGCTCGGGGCGAGGGCCGACAGCAGCAGCGTGCCGACGATCCGGTTGTCCCCGGTGAACTGCTTGATCCGGGTGCGCAGTTCCGGGTCCGTGATGCTGTCGGGCCGGTGGGCGTGCTGCTCGACGGCCTCCTCCGTCACGTTGTGCGTCAGCAGGAGGTACGGCCGCAGCTTGGTCCGGTACAGCTTGTCGGCCGTCTCGAAGACCACCTTGAGGCTGTCGGTGAACGGCTTGTCGCCGCCCGCCGTGATCAGCGGGTACAGGTCGCCGACCGGGATCAGGTCGCCCAGCCGCAGCTCGGCCCGGTGGTCGGCGAGCAGCTGCCCCATCAGCTTCATGCCGGTCCGGTTGCGCTGGAGCGCGGACGACACGTGTACGAGGGTGTCCATGAACGCGGGCGAGAAGGGGTACGTCAACCGGAAACTCTCCTCGTCCGCGCCCACGCCGTCCGCCCCGCGGTCGGAGCCCAGGAGCGTGTCCCACACCTCCTGGCGGATCCTGCGGGTCTTCTCGAACTCCGCGTCGACGAGAGCCGCGGCCGCCTCGTCCTTGGGCCTGAGCAGGCGGGCGTGCGCGACCTGCGGAAGGTTGCGGTCCTCCAGCGTGATCTTGTCGAACCGGCCCGAGGCCAGGTTGAGGGTGTCCTGGATGGAAGCCTCGGCCGCGCCGGACACCTCCTCGCCGACCAACTCCCGCAGATCGCGCTGACGTGCGATGAACGAGATCACCGGCACGGCACGGCGGGCGTCGCCGCCCTCCACGAAGTTGGTGATCTTGCCGGCTTCGCGGGCCACGAACTTCTGGTCGTGGATGAGGGTCGCGAGCCACAGGATCAGCTCGTCCATGAAGAGGATCAGCCCGTCGTAACCGAGCGACTTGGCGTGCTCGGCGATCACGGACAGGCCGGCGTCGAGGGAGACGAACCCGTGCTCGTTCTCGGCGGCGTTCTTCGCGAAGCCCGGCAGCAGGTGCGTGCTCGCGTCCTGGACCAGCCGCGCCCGCAGCTCGGCGGGCGTCGACGGACTGACCAGGTTGAGCGCCTGGCCGCCCTCGTGGACCTCCTCGGCGGCGAGGGCGGTGTCGAGCAGCTCGGGCGTCCAGCCGAACGCCTCGCCCCACTCGTCCTCCTCGTCCGCCGTGCCGTCGCCGCCGTCCGCCGAGGTGAGACCGCCGATCACCGCCTGGTCGCCCATGCGGGACCGCATCGCCCGGATGTCCTCGAACAGGGCGTCCGTCCGGTACACCTGCGGCGTCGGAGCCTCGGGGTGCAGCTTCTTGACGTGGCTGACGTACCCGCCGAGGATCCGCTGCTCCAGGGCCTTCGACCCGAGCATGTGGTACGGCACGAGCAGGAACCGCTTGCCCTCCGTGCCGAGCCACTCGTGCTTGGTGAGCACCGGGTCCAGGTCCGTCCGCGCGCGGGCCGCCGGGGCCCCGCTGAGCAGCGCGTGCAGCACCGCCATGAAGTGCGACTTACCGGAACCGAACGAGCCGTGCAGGTACGCCGCCTTCGACGTGTGCCCGTCGAGCGCGGCCCGGATCAGCCCGAGCGCCTCGTCGAAGTTCTCCAGCAGCCGTTCCGTGACCACGTAGTCCCGCAGCGCCCGCTCGGCGCCCGCCGGGGTCGTCGCCTCCGAGAGCTGGAGGACGAAGTCCGAAGTGGAGATGGACTCCTTGATGTCGATGACATCGCGGAGCAGGGGCGGCTGCTGGGCCATGAACGATCACTCTCCGACGGGCGGTTGCGCGGGCTCATCCGATCGTATGGCGTACCACTGACAACAGATGACCACTTTTCGCACATGCCCGACTACACGAGGACGGGTGCCTCCACCCCGGACGCCGGATGCACGAGCGAGCGCAGCTTGTCGCGCGTCTCCGGGTCCGTCGAGTAGATGATCGTGCCGACCATGCCCCGCGTCAGCAGCACCTTGTAGGTGTTGCGGATCAGCCGGTCGATCTCGCTGTCCGGCGTCGTCTTCGTGAAGATCGGGTCCTTGGACGCCGACCGGTCCACGACCCAGCGGTCGGTCCGCCACACCAGGTCGGGCCCGATGATCACGCCCGACCAGTCGTATTCGAAGCCCTGCGCGGTGTAGACGCAGCCGACCTGTCCGAAGCCGTCCGGGTCGGTGGCCCACAGGGGCGCGGGCGGCGCACCGAGCACGGACCGGTCGCCGTACACGTTCCAGGGCCGCGCCCACGGTCCGATGACGACATCGGTGGGCAGCTCGGTCATGCCCGGGGTGACCTTGGTGGTCCACTTCCAGCAGTAGCCGGCCGAGATCCGCGCGCCGTAGCCTTCCGCCCGGCGGGCGACGAGGAAGTCCTCCAGTTCCTGCGGACTCTCGGCGGTCCGCAGCTCCAGCTTGCCGTCCGGCTCCCACGGGCCGGGCGTGCCGCCCTCCAGGCCGAGCAGGTCGACGACCCACTTCTCGTACGCGTCGCTGCCACCGCACCGGAACTGCCCGTCCAGCTCCACGACCGTGCACTCGAGGCCCTGAGCGGCGGCGGCCCGCTGGATCTCCGCCGTGGTGCCCATCTCGCCGGGCCGCACCACCTGGTGCTGGTCGAGCAGGAACACGGGCACCCGGGCGGCCTCGATCAGCTCCGCCACCTGGGGACGGCCGGTGCGCAGCTCCGCCCTCGTGTAGCGGTTGGCGGAGGTCTTGCGCAGCCGGTGGGCCTCGTCGCAGATCAGTACGTCGAGGTCGTTCGGCTCGGCGTCCATGAAGCTGTTGAAGTACATGAACAGCTTCTGCACGGCGGGCTTCCGCGCCCCGGCGACCTTGCGCATGGTCTTGGTGAACGACGCGGACCCGGTGGCGTGCAGAGCGGTCATCCCGCGCCGGTACAGCTCGCCGAGGAGCGACAGGGCGACGACGCTCTTGCCCGAGCCGGGACCGCCGGTCACCACGACGACCTGCTTGTGGTGGGACCGCTTGGCCCGGCGTACGGCGGACATCACCTTCTCGTAGGCGACCCGCTGCTCGGCGATGAGCACGAACTGCTCGCGGTCGCGGATCTCGGCCGCCGCGACGGCCATCAGCTGCTTGGACGGCCGGATCTTGCCGCCGAGCAGTACGTCCGCCGCCTCCGCACCGGGCTTCGCGGCGAGCCGCGAGCGCAGGAAGTCCAGGAAGGCGCCGCGCTGTTCGCCGGTGTAGAGGCGGCCGTGCTGGTCCTCCTCGACGCCCCGCAGACCGGCGATGCGGGATTCGGCCGCGTTGTGCAGGAACGCCACCCCGGCCAGCGACTTCGGCATCCGCTCCAGCGCGCCGTTGAACGACAGCAGGTACTCGCAGTAGCCCCGGACCTGCTCGATCGGGTTGAGCACGGGGTCCGGGTACGCGTCGATCCGGCACAGCAGCGGTTCGTCCTCCTCCGGGCGGGCCGCGCTCCACTGCTTGAGTTCGACCACGACGTACGACGGTTCACCCGTGGTCGGGTGCACGCCCGCGAGTACGGCGTCCGCGCGCTTGCTGGTGAGGGGCAGGCTGTACTCGATGAGCACCTCGACGTCGTCGAGCCCGGCCTCCATGAGGGCGTTGACGAGAGCCGGGAGGCTGCGTTCCCAGGACCGTATTTCCGACTGCCCGGCGCTCCGGCCGTGCAGGTGACGGAAGTTCTCGGTCAGGTGCAGCGCCAGCGACCCTTCGAGGATGCGGGCGGCCACGGACGCCGCGGATTCACGGAACAGCAAGGAGATGCCCCCAGGCAGCACGAAGAAGACTCGTGCGGGTGGGGGCATGTCCTTCGAGGTCCGCCGCGCGCTCTGGCGAAACGGATCAGGAAGCCCGTCGGGCCGCTGAGATGGTTCTCGCCATCCTAGGTGAGGGTGCCGATCACGGGGAGGGGATCGGTACGGACTCGGTCATGACGGGGCGGGGGCGGGGGCGGGGGCGGGGTGCGGCTTCGGGCGGCGAGTGGCGCCGGCTGAGTGGTGCCGTCATCTGGGCTGTCTGCTCCGGGCGTTCACCTCGGCGACGAGGGCGCTCAGCAGCTCGTCCTGGGTGAGGGGACGGAGGTGGTCGGGCTCGGCGTCCCATGTCCGGCCCCCGGCGAGCGGGCGGACCTGGACGTACGGGCCCTCGTGGCCCGTGACGCGTCCGACGCGGTCACGGGCGCTGTCGTGTACGGCCTCGCCGAGGGCGGGGGCCCCGTCGGAGTCCTCCGTCACCTGGCGAGCCCCTTCGTGATCACGTCCGCGAGCAGGTGGGCGATGGGGGCCGAGCACACGCCGAGGTGGACGAGCGCGTACTGGGCGTCGGCCTTGCGGTCGTCGGCCCAGGGGGTGCGGATGTCCATCGCGGGGAGCTGGATGCCGGCCTGGGTGAGGGCGGCGGCGAGGGCGTCACGGGCTTCGAGGGCTTCCTGGGTCTTGGGAGTGCGGGGAGCGTGAGGTGTGGGGGTCATGTGGGTCCTCGTCGGTGTGGTGTGGCGTGCGGTGAGGTTCCGCTGATTCCATGACCCGGCTGCGCCGGCTGAATTACGCTGCGTAGTCCGGTCGTTACGAGGATGCGCCCGGATGTGGGCGGCCGGGTTGTGGTCGGGGTGGTGCTTCCCCGCCGTGCGGAGGCGGTTCCACACGTTCCACATCGGTCACACGAACGTCTCGGAGGGAGCGGTATGCCGCAGCGACGCGTCATCACCGGCCGCAGCCAGGAACCCCGTCAGCGGTTCGCAGAGGAACTGCGCACCCTGCGGACCGCGAGCGGCACGAGCCTGCGGGCGCTCGGCGAACGGCTCGGCTGGGACTGGTCGTTGTTCGGCAAGATGGAGAAGGGCGAGACGCTCGGCAGCCCGGAGGTCGTCCAGGCGCTGGACACGCACTACGGGACGCCGGGGCTGCTGCTGGCGCTGTGGGAGCTGGCCGCCGGGGACCATACGCAGTTCAAGGAGCGGTACCGGCGGTACATGGCGCTGGAGGCGGAGGCGGTGAGCCTGTGGCACTTCGCGGTGAGCGTGCTGCCGGGGTTGTTGCAGACGCCGGGGTACGCGCGGGAGGTGCTGGCGGCGGGCGGGCTCAAGGGGAAGGAGCTTGAGCAGCAGGTGGAGGCGAGGATGGGGCGGCGGGAGTTGTTGGAGGGGGAGGATGCGCCGCCGTTCCGGACGATCCTGTCGGAGGCGGTGCTGCGGACGCCGTTGCGGGATGTGGGGGAGTGGCGGGAGCAGTTGGAGTACGTGGCGAAGATCGCGGAGCGGCCGAATGCGACGTTGCAGGTGCTTCCGCTGAGCACCGGATTGCATGGCTTGATGAACGCCACTGTGATGTTCCTGCGGCTGGCGAACGCACGTACGGTGGCTTACACAGAGAACGGCTACCGAGGCGATCTCATCGAGGAAAATGCTCCGGTTGAGCGTTTGCAGCGTGCGTACGATGCGATGCGCGACCTGGCGTTGCCCCCGGCTGAGTCGCGGAAGTTCGTCTTGGCCACGTTGGAGGAAGTGCTGTGCGACCCATCGACCTGAGTGCCGCAGCTTGGCGCAAGAGCAGCTACAGCAATCAGGACGGAGGCGAGTGCGTCGAGGTTTCTGACGACTTCGCTACCGTCGTTCCAGTGCGGGACAGCAAGGTCCCGCACGGCCCGGTGCTCGTGTTCCCGGCTGTTGGCTGGACTTCCTTCGTTTCGGCCATCAGGGACGGGCAGTTGAGCGACTGAACACGCAAATCAATGGCCCCGCGATCTGTTGGGATCGCGGGGGCCGTTGGCGTTCTCGCGCGGGTTACTTCTTGTTGGTACGGCGTCCTCTGGTCGCGGCGGCCGGGCGCCACGCGCGCAGGTCGTCGTCGGTGAGGCCGTGCTTGCCCTGTTCCATCTGCCGGTCGCTCTCGAAGAACTTGGCGGGGGTCGGGGCGAAGAGCGCATCGGGCTCGTTGTGCCACTGGGTCAGCCAGGGCTGGAGTTCCAGCAGCCCGGCGAGGAGCGGGGTGACCTCTTCAGTGGTCAAGCCCTCGTGGGTGGCGATGTACGTGTCAAGAGCGATCGCCTGCTCCCGGTGGTCCCAGCCGGCCCAGCCGTACAAATCGGGGGTGGGCACGTTGGACCGCGCGTACGAGATGAACCGCTCCTTGGGCACGTCCAGCTTGCCGCGCGCCCGCCAGTAGGAGGGGCGCAGGAAGTCGGCGGAGGTGTACTTCGGCGGTACGGGGATGCTGTCCCGGATCTTCCGCTTGGCCGGCTCGTCCGGAGCAGCGTCCTCCTGCCGCTGAAGATCCCAAACGTGCTCCCAGTCCGCGCGCTTCTTGAGAGCGGCGGGCTTGTAGCGCAGGGCGGCGAGGAACGGCACGTGCTCGTCGGTCATCAGCTCAGATACGACGGCGGGCAGTTCCTTGCGGGGTGCGTAGATCTTGGAGACAGAGACGAAGTCCTCGTCACGGGACAGGTTGTCGGTAAGCCGAGAGAGGCTGACGAGCGAGGGCATCCCGTTCTCGTCGAACCAGTGCGCACGGTCCTCGATCCGGTCGAGCAACCAGCTCCGCAGAGCCTTCTCCTGAAGCGAGTCCCACCCTTCGGTGGCCCAGCGGCGCTTGTACTCCGGCCGCTCGATCATGCCGATGGCGCGCGACGACTCGATGGCATCGATCCGCTTCTGGACGACCTCACGGTAGGCGGCGGGCCAGTGGGTTGGAATCTCGGTGATAGGTGTGGACCCATGCCGCTTGAACCACTCGTTACTGGCCTCACCTGTGGCAACGCGCCGCGCGAGGACGATCTCGAAGGCGCGCTCACCGAGGGCGAGTTCGGGGATATAGGGAGAGTCGGGATCCTCGGAAACTCGAAGGTCTTCGGGATGCAAGTTGTAAAGCGAGTAGACCTGCCAGTCCAACTCTTCCTGGAGGGCGACCATCCGGGTGCGAGCCGAACGCCAACCGGCTTGGGCGTTGCGTAGGGCGGAGGCAGTGGGGGTGGTCTCTCTTGCAAGGGTAGAGGGCAAGATGGATGTAAGCCTTTGGGAAAGTTTGTCGAGAGCTGCGGCGAGATCGGTGGGGAAGCTGACTGAGAGCGGAAAGTGCTGCAGCCTGGCAACCGTTAGCTCGTAATTGTTCTTCCAGGATTCGCTACCCAATGCGGCATATCCTGCGTCAACTCGCGCCCCGCCGCCTTCTCCCTTGTTGTGGCTCATTTGCTGTAGCCAAAAGCAGGCTGTGGAACTATTAAGCAATCCGAGGAGATTGAGGTGAGTCTCTTCCGATGATCCATCTGGGAGCTTGATCACTGGTGCCGATTGTTTGAAGATTCTCCCTCCTCGGTCAAGGACAAACTGATTGTTTGTTGACACGACTGCGTACGCGATCGAGAGCGGAATTCTGTATCGTTCTGTGAAGAACATGGAGTATTCGAACCATGTCAGCCCCCGAGCCAGTTGGTCTTTTCCAAACGCTACTCGATTTCGGAGGTGAAACCTCCGAGGCCAAAGCGCGCGCTCGACGGAGGGCGGGGCTTCGGCAGTAAGATCCTTACTGGAGTAAGGCCAAAGTGAAACGGTTGGGTCCCAGGTCATGTAATCGCGAATCTCTGCTCCAGCAACGATCGGTCGCTGGTACTCAGGGGCGATTCCGTATCGGCGAAGCGCTCCCGCGCCCACTTCGTAGGCTTCGTGTTCGCGAGGTACGGCACCCGCGCCGATGTCGTGTGCAACGCGCAACAATTCCTGTGCGCTTGCAGATTGCACCTGTTCGACAAGCTCAAGACCACCGTCAAGGAGAATCCAGGGTTGTTTGCCGAAGTAGCGACTGCGTTCAAGGTCGTCGGCAGATACCCACTTGCTAATAGATCCAGGGCGGTCGATCTGATCCACGATCGATTTCCAAACAAAGCCTTCCTCGGCAATTGCTGGTGCGCCAGGTTCCCCCTGAATCCCACGGATAGTTCGGATGGTGGGCGTTCGGTCGTGGCCCGAACGCCGTGTGCCGATGAGAATCACAGTCGGTGTGCCGTGGCCTGGAACGTAAGCTCCAGAGGTGTCAATCACCTCTGTCAACTCAACTTTATGGGCAAAGAAGTCGTGGATAAGTTTTGCGCCGAATCCTTGCTTCATGAAAGAGTTCGCCGTGATTTGGCCCACCATTCCATAACCGAAGTCGTCTTGGTTGCCTCGCTTGGCAAGCTCGAAGAACCTTTGGGCGAAAGGAACTGAAAGGGCGTACGCGCCTCCGCAAGCGTCGTATAGCTCCCGGTATAGCTGGTTAAGCTTCTTATCCTTCACTGTGATGTAGGGCGGGTTCCCCACCACCACGTGATACCGGCCCGGCTGCAGAATCCCAGGGTGCTCGTGCACATCCTCCGTGATGTAGGCGAAGGAAGCCAGCGCATCGTCTTCCCCGTCCTCGCTCCCACCCAGCGTCAGCTCCAACTGCCGTGCTTTTATGAGCGAGTCACCCACCGCCAGATGAATAGGCCACTCGTACTTGGCCGCCTCCGCCAGCGTCCGCACCCCACTCGCCGCCATAGCCGCCACCAGCAACCGGAACCGAGCAATGGCCACCGCGAACGGGTTCAGGTCCACCCCGTGCACGGAGTCCAGCGCCTCCCGTACCCGCTCGTGCACGTCCTTGCCCGGCCGACCCTCCCCCCACAGCCGGACCAGCCGCCGAAACGCCCCCAGCACGAAGTGCCCCGACCCGCACGTGGGGTCGATCATCTTCAGGCCCTCGTACCCGAACTCCCGTACCGCCGGGTCCATCGTCCGGTCGAGGATGAACTCCTCCACGAACTCCGGTGTCTGAAGCAGCGCGTAGGTCTTCCGGGCGGCCTCGCTCAGGTCCTGGTACAGGTCACCCAGGAACCGCGTGTCCCACCCCCGTGTGCCGTCCCCGTCCTCCTTCAGCGGGTCCGTGAAGTCGTGGACGAGGACACCGTCCGCATCCCGCCTGCGCCAGAAGTCCACCAGCTCCCGCGCGCCGTCGTGCGACAACGGGATCTGGAACAGCGGGTTGTGCCGCCGGTCGAACAGCAGCCGTCCCGCCTGCCCCGCCCCCAGCTCCTCGAACGCCTGCTCGAGCCAGCCCCGGTACGTCGGGTCCTCGGACCTGCCGATGTAGTCCTCGAACCGGGCCAGTGCCAAGTCCCGCCGGTCGCCCTCCGGGGCCGTCAGGTACGGCTCCGGGATCAGCTCGTTGTCCTCGCAGAAGCGGACGAAGACCGTGCCCAGCACCCACGCCACCGCGACCTGCGTGACCCGGTCGTCCAGCCAGGAGTTCCACGTGGCCGCCGTACGGCCCAGCTTGCGCGCACGGTCGTACTCGGCGCGCAGCTTCTCGCCCTCCGGTACCACCTTGACCTGCTTGCCGAGGTCGACCTCGACCGCCTTCACCTGCTGTTTCAGGTCTTCCAACAGGGCTTTGCGGTCGATCACTTGTCGTCCCCCTCGTTACCGTTCACGTTTGCGTTCATGCCCACGGCACTCACGTCCGTCACACCGGACAGGTAGTTCTTCTTCACCCACGAGTCCGGCAGGTCGATCCATTCACCCAGGCCGGCCTGGTACGCCACCGCCGTGTGCCCCAGCTTCGGCTCACGCGCCGGGTCCGCCTGCGGCACCAGCAGCCACAGTCCGCGTCCGCCCTGGCGGGCTGCCTCCGCGAGCCGGTCGAGGACCCCCATCCCGTCGTACCGGGCGAACACGGCCACCTCGGTCAGCAGGACCGGGCCGGAACCGGCCCCCGGGGTGAGCAGTTCCCGCACCCGCGGCTCCACCGTGCCCCAGGCGGTCCGCGCGTACTCGCTGAACTTGAGCGCTCCCCGCGAGCCCGGCTCGGCCACGTCCGCCTTCAGCAGCGTCTCCCACGTCGGCTTCGTGGCCGGGGGGACCAGGGCGTGCATCGACTCCAGGAAGAGCTCGGTCACGGACACCGCCTGCGCGCCGATGCGCTGGCCTGCCAGTCGCCGTACCGCCTCGACGGTACGGGCGTGGTGCACGGTCAGGACGCGGTAGCCGTCCCGGCGGGCCGAGGCCAGCAGCCGTTCGTCCGCGCGGACTCCGCCCGCCACGAGCGGGTCGTCGGAGTAACGCGTCACCGCGCCGGCCTGCGTCGACCGGCGCCAGTCTCCGCCCGTCAGATAAGTGGACGCACTGTCCATCCGCGTCGGCAGGTAGCGCGGCGTCCTCGTGTCCTCGCGCGTCGACAGGGTGAGGTCGAAGCCCGCGTCGCGCAGCGCCTTGGTCAGCGGGCCGCCGGTCGGCAGTTCGTACGTGCTCGCGCCCCGGCCGTCCCTGATGACCAGCTCCGGGAAGCGGGCCCGTACCCGCTCGTGGACGTCCTCGCCCGTCAGGCCGGGCTGCCGGGCCTCCGGCACGCCCGGGATCAGCCGCACCAGGCCGGCCTGGGTGAGGCGCAGGGCCCGCACCAGGGGCAGGTCGCGCGGGTAGATCTCCAGGCGGGGCGTGGCCGCCGCGTTCGCGGACGCGGCGGCGGCCAGTTCGACCAGTCGCCGTTCGTCCCAGTCCACGACACCGGGCGGCGGGGTCAGCGCGCCCAGCTCGCTCAGCACCGTCGTGGCGGTCGGCAGGGTGTCCAGGCGGGTCAGGCGGTCGGCGGTCCTGCCCAGGCGCATGGCGTAGTCGAGGAGCCCGGGAGCCGTCGGGGTGTCCGGGGCGTCGACCTCCCGTACGTCCAGCGCGAGCAGGCCCGCTGCCAGTACGTCCTCCGTTGCCCTGCGGTTGGGCTGGTGCTGGAACTCCGCCTCCTCCGGCTGGAGTTGCTCCACCTCGACGACGGCCCGGACAGCGGCCAGGGCCAGTGCGCGCCGCTGTTCACGTCCCGGCAGTTGCGTACCGCGCCGTACCGCCAACGCGTCGGCGATCTCCACGGCGGAGGCGACCCGGCCGAGGCCCCCCAGCAGGCCGACGATCTCGTCCCGCAGGGCCTGGACCGCCGGATGCTTCTTCCAGCGCTTGCGCTCCTCCTTCAGCATCTGCGGGATGCGTCCGGCGGACAGGCCGAGCGCTTCCGCGACATCCTTCTGCTTGGGCCAGACGCCGATGCCGGGCAGCTCGCCGCGCTCGTTCGGCAGGCGCAGCAGCAGCCGTACCATCTCGACCTTGTTGCTGTTGGAGCGGTTGTTGTTCAGCTCCGGGACGAACAGGGTGGCCAGCGTGTCCAGGCTCACCGAGCGGAGGGCGGACTCCGTCAGGCCTGCCGCGCCCTCACCTGTGGCCAGGACTCCGGCGATCGCCGACTCTGCGGCGGTGAGCTGGGCGAGTTCCTCCTTCGCCTCGGCGCGGCCCTTCGGAGTGAGCGGGGAGAGGGGTGCCTCGCGCAGCAGCCTGCCCCACTGGCGCTGACGGCGCTGCACCTCGGTGCGGGTCTTGGTGCCCAGGCCCGGCGCGTTGAGGAGCTTGCTGCGGCTGTAGTCGAGCAGACCGCCGACGGTCGTGATCTCGAGGCCGTAGAGGAAGGACTCCGCGGCCGGGGTGAGACCCGCCGCGGACAGGTGGGTCTCGCGAGTGACGGCCGACGCCAGGCGTTCACGCTGTTCGTCGGCCGTGAGCGGCTCGGCGTCCGAGATCGTCGCCGCGCGCTCGCCCGCCACGATTTCCGGGGGTGCGGGCTCGGGGTGGCGCGAGCGGTGGCTGGACGGCACCGTCTGCGAGGCGTCCAGGAAGATCTTCTTCCAGGCGTCCCGCATCGGCTTCAGCTCGGCGTAGCGCTTCGTCGCGTCGCGGTGGAGGGCCTTGCGGAAGAAGGCGACCAGACCGTCCCGCACGGCGGGTTCGAAGGCATCCGCCTGGACAGTCGGGTACGGGAACTCCTTCGCGTCCGTCATCCTCGGTGGGACCGAGCCGTCGCCCCACTTGGGCAGCTCGCCGGAGGCCATCTGGTGCAGGGTGACGGCGATCGCGTACCGCTCGGCGTGCGAGTCGTAGGCGGTGCGGGTCAGGGTGCCGATGAACGGGTCGAGATACCCGTCGGTGCCCGCCTCGTAGTCCTTGGCCGGGTAGCCCGCCAGGGAGAAGTCGATGAGGACCAGCTCACGGGTGCGGTTGGGACGGATGCGGATGGCGATGTTGTCCGGCTTGATGTCGCGGTGCCAGACGCCCTCGCCCTCCAGGAAGTCCACGGCGCCGAACAGGTAGTCGCCGTACGCCTCCAACTGGTCCATCTTCAGCCGGCCGTGTTCGCGCAACTGGCGGGCGACCGTCTCCTCGCGGCGTCGGGTGCGTGTGCCGGTGCCCGAGTCCGCGGTCTCGGCGTCCTGGTCGGTGGCCTCGCGCTCGTCGCCCACGTATTCCAGGGCGAGGACGGTACGGGGCCCGATGCGCAGCGGTTCCGGTTCGACGAGCCGGATCACCCGGGAGTCGGGGCGCAGTCGGTTCATCACCTCGGCCTCGTGCACCAGCACCTGGCCCCTGCTGTCCGAGAGGGCCACCTTCAGGACGGCGAGCGGCCGGGTCCTGCGTGCTTCGGCCTGGAGGTCGCGGACGAGGAAGGCGCGGCTGGTGGAGCCGGTGCCGAGGCGGCGGCGGATCTCCCAGCGGCCGCCGAGCACATCACCGGCCACCGCCTCCAGCGGGTCCTTCTCGGGATCCTCGGCCGGTTCGGGTTCGGGTGGCGAGGCCGGCGCGGTCAGGCCGTCCTCGACGATCTCCAGCATCTCCAGGAACTCGTCCACCGAGGACAGGCGCTGTCCGGGCCGGTAGGCGGTCGCCGCCTGCACGAGGAAATCGATGTCCTCGGAGAGGTCGTCGACCAGCGAGCTGGGTCGCAGCCCTTCACCGGCCTCCAGACGCGCCAGCAGCTCGGCCTGGCTCGCGGCCGGAGCCCTGCCCGTGACCAGGAGGTAGGTGAGGACGCCGAGGCCGTACACGTCCAGGTAGACCGGGTCCGCCTTGAGAGCGGTCAGCTCCGGGGCGAAATAGGGGTCGGAACCCTCCGCCAGGTGCATCGCCGAGAGGGCGGTGGGTGCGAAGCGGGTCATGCCCTGCCCGCTGTCGCCCGCGGTGTCGGAAGCGCGCTGGGTGGCGATCTGCCAGTCGGAGATCTCCAGGCGAGGAGCGAGCCAGGCGGCGTCCTCACCGACCGTCCGGCCGCGGCGCCCCCGGTCGCGAGGGATCACGTGCACGGCACGGGCGGCCAGTGCCCGGTGGTGGATGCGGACCGAGTGCGCGGAACGTATCGTCTCGGCGAGCTGGCGGACCAGCGCCATCCGACCGAGGATGTCGAGGTTCTTGCCGTGCTGGAGCAGGTACTCGTCGAGGCGCAGCGTGCGTGGG
Organism: Streptomyces sp. NPDC003016; assembly: GCF_053591455.1. NCBI lineage: Bacteria > Bacillati > Actinomycetota > Actinomycetes > Kitasatosporales > Streptomycetaceae > Streptomyces > Streptomyces sp. NPDC003016. The sequence continues at coordinate 39,226 of NZ_JBSFTV010000037.1, read as the reverse complement.
TCGTAGTCGAAGATCAGGGCGGGGCCCGCGGAGTGCCCGGACGGGTAGTACTGCTTGAGCTGGACGACGCCGGGATGCTTGAACCGCTGCAGTACGGCCGCTTCGCGGCGGGCGGCGTTCTCCACCGACCGCCGGATCGACGCGTCCGACCCGCGCTCGCTCAGGTAGACGCGGACGCGGGCCACCTCGGGCAGCTCACTGTGACTCGCCTTGTAGTCGGCCCACGTCGGGCCCGAGTCGAAGGACTTCCGGTCGAGCTGGTAGGGGCCGACCTTGTACTCGGCCTCACTGCGCCGGATGCCGACCCGGTCGAGGGCGGCCTTGATCTCGCGGGATTCGACGGCAGTGATCCGCCGTCGCTCGTCGCGCGGCGGCTGCTTCAACATCGCCACCAGCTCGTCGACGCTGTGCACACCGTTCTGATCGTGGGCCGGCAGGCGGACGCGCAGGCCGTCGTCGGTGAAGCAGACGGCCTCGCCGACCCACACCCGCCTGCCGTTCTGGCCGAGCAGCGAGGCCAGCTCCTTCGCCTTCCTGTTGACGAGGTGGAGCGGATTGCCGTGAGGGCGCCGGTGGCCGCCGGGGGTGGTCTGGATCCAGGTGCCGTTCTCGCTGGTCACGGCGCCGTGCCAGTCCTTGAGCTCCATCATGAAGACGCCGCCCGGGGCGACGACGAGGAGGTCCACCTCACGGACGTGACCAGTGTGGGCGGTGAAGGTGAAGTTCGACCAGGCCCGCCAGGGATCGGCATCCGGAAGCTTCTCCCGGATGGCCTCCAGGCCACGGTGCTCATGGTCGAACTCGGACTCGGTGACCGTGGTCCACCGGCCTTGCCGCATGTGCTGTCCCCGCCTCTTGGTTCTGTCCCCGGCCGGTCCGTTCCCTGGTTTCACGTGCGGTTCCACCACATCACGGACCCGGTGAATCCTAGCCGCGGCCGACGACAGCGGGTAATGCCGTGCGTCAAGCCGCGGAGTCGTCGGTCCGGGGGCGCGCAGGGGGGACGAACGAGGAGAAGTCCGCTGCCGGCGCACCCACGCGCCCCGCTCCTTCCGCTGGTTCGGCCGAAGACGTACTGGTCGGTGCGGAGGCGTCCCCGATATTTATGAAGGCCAGGTCGGGGAACAGGGCTCGATGCTGCCTGTCAGGGCATCACTGGTGATCGGCGGGGTCGCGCTGGTGTCGCGTCGCGGAGGGCCGACAACCTTCCACCGGCCGTGCCGCCGCAGGCACAAGGGGCTGTTCGCGCGCTGCCGAGACCATGCCTTCACAGGGGTCACGATCACTGACCTGGCGAGCCTCGCACTGTTCGGTCCGGCCTTCGGTGTGTGGGCGCTCTTCGGGCCGGTCGCCCGGTGCGGCGCAGACGGAGCCAAGGAGGGTGGACCGCGGTTCCCTGGTGGGCGCGGGGCGGGGGTGCCGCTTCTGTGGCCGCCCACAGGGTGTGGGGTGAGGAAGCTTCCGGTGAGGGAGTCCCGCTTCCCGTTTGACGCCCCCCGGTGACGTTCCCCGGGCCGGGCGTGGCTTCCCCGGCGTCACTTCCCGTTCTCGCGGTCGGACAGGGGCGAGGCCACGCCTTCGCCGGGTTCGGCCACGTCGCGCAGGCCCTCGTTCTCCACCCGGTCAATGGCGGCCACAGCGGGATGGTGCAGATCGAAGGCGGGGGATTCGGAGCGGATCTTCGGCAGGGTGAGGAAGTTGTGGCGGGGCGGCGGGCAGGAGGTCGCCCATTCCAGGGAACGCCCGTACCCCCAGGGGTCGTCGACTTCGATCCGCTTTCCGTACTTCGCGGTCTTCCAGACGTTGTAGAGGAACGGCAGCGTCGACAGGCCCAGAAGGAACGCACCGACCGACGACAGGGTGTTGAGCCCGGTGAACCCGTCGGCGGCCAGGTAGTCGGCGTAGCGGCGGGGCATGCCTTCCGCGCCCAGCCAGTGCTGTACGAGGAACGTCATGTGGAAGCCGACGAAGAGCGTCCAGAAATGAATCTTCCCCAGGCGCTCGTCGAGCATGGTGCCGGTCATTTTCGGCCACCAGAAGTGGAATCCGGCGAACATCGCGAAAACGATCGTGCCGAACAGTACGTAGTGGAAATGAGCCACGACGAAGTACGAGTCGGTGACGTGGAAGTCCATCGGCGGCGAGGCGAGGATGATGCCGGTCAGTCCGCCGAACAGGAACGTCACGAGGAAACCGACAGCCCACAGCATGGGTGTCTCGAAGGAGATGGACCCTTTCCACATCGTGCCGATCCAGTTGAAGAACTTGACACCGGTCGGAACAGCGATGAGGAACGTCATGAAGGAGAAGAACGGCAGCAGGACCGCGCCGGTGGCGAACATGTGGTGCGCCCATACGGTCAGCGAGAGCCCGGTGATGGCGATGGTGGCGCCGACCAGTCCGATGTAACCGAACAGTGGCTTGCGCGAGAACACCGGAAAGATCTCGGTCACCACGCCGAAGAACGGCAGCGCCAGGACGTAGACCTCCGGGTGCCCGAAGAACCAGAACAGGTGCTGCCACAGCAGTGTTCCGCCGTTCTCGGGAGCGAAGACGTGGGAGCCGAAGCGGCGGTCCGATTCCAGGACCAGCAGCGCGGCCGCGAGGACCGGGAAGGCGAGCAGGACCAGGACGGACGTGAGCAGCACGTTCCACGTGAACAGCGGCATGCGGAACATCGTCATGCCCGGGGCGCGCATGCAGATGATCGTGGTGATGAAGTTGACCGCGCCGAGGATCGTGCCGAAGCCGGAGAGCGCCAGCCCCATGATCCACATGTCGGAGCCGATGGAGGGCGAGCGTTCCGCACGGCTGAGCGGGGTGTAGGCCGTCCAGCCGAAGTCGGCCGTGCCGTTCGAGGTCAGAAGACCTCCGACCACGATGAGCCCGCCGAAGAGGAAAAGCCAGTACGACAGCATGTTCAGCCGCGGGAACGCCACGTCGGGCGAGCCGATCTGCAACGGCATGATGGCGTTGGCGAATCCGGCGAAGGTCGGGGTGGCGAACAGGAGCAGCATCACGGTGCCGTGCATGGTGAACGCCTGGTTGTACTGCTCGTTCGAAATCAGCTGGATGCCCGGCCTGGCCAGCTCGGCCCGCATCACCAGGGCGAGCAGCCCGCCGAAGAGAAAGAACGTGAACGACGTGATCAGATAAAGATGCCCGATCTTCTTGTGATCCGTGGTGGTCAGCCAGTTCACCACCACACGGCCGACGCCGCGGCCTGCTACGGGGACAGGGGCGACCGGCTCGGTCGAGGTGGCCATACGAATCCTTATGGGCTCATGCGTGGGCAGGTCGCGCGGCGAAGTACCCCCTCGTCGCTATCCCAAACTTTATGCACTGCGCGCCGCAGTGGCGCGCCGCCGAACCAGGTTTCACAATAGACATCTAATATCCCAATTGCCTTGTGCGGTGCGGAAACTGAATCCGGACGGACCGCCCCGCCGGGAGCGGGAATTCGCGCGGCGCGGCTGGCCCGGACGGGTGAGAGTGCGCCTGCTCCGGCGCGGTGCCGGGGTCGCGGCCCATGGCGCCCGGAGCATGGCCAGCGTTCTGCCGTACGTCCGTGTGGACAAGGTTCATCGGGGTACTCCGGCAGTTCGAACCCGGTCCGTCAAGTCCGCCAAGGAGGCGCAGATGACGTTCAACCCTTTGGAGCAGCGCGGTATCCCGCTGGACCGTCAGCTCAGGAACTGGCGGGAGCTGAATGTCGAACCGATCGACCCCGATCACTGTGACCCGTACACCCGGTGCCGCATCATCACCATGAACGGGATCGAGGTGGAGGCGATCCTGTTCAGCCACCAGCTCGCTCGTCACACCGTCGATCCGGAGATCAAGAGGCAGCTGGCGAGGACCCGCTACATCGAGGCACAGCAGCAGAAAGTCGTGAACTGGCTTCTGCCCGGGGTGTCTTCGGTGCTGGAGACGACGATCGCCTATGAGCAGGTCGCGGTCGACCTCACCGCGTGGATCGCGCGGATGGAGCCGGACCCGTACCTCAAGCAGGCCTACCAGTTCGGCGTACTGGAGGACTTCGACCACCTGTACCGGTACGCGAACCTGTACGAGATGATCGAGCACCGCAAGGCGGAGTCGATCGTCGACGGCCTGACGGAGGTCATGCCGGGCCGCCCGACCAAGTACCACCACCGGAACCCGGTGGACAACGTCCGCGATCCGTACGACCGGACCCGGACCGACCCCCTGTCCAAGCTGCACGCGCTGACGGTCCTGTCGGCGGAGCAGCAGACGATGAACTTCTACATGAACACCGGCCCCACCTACATGGAGCCGATCGCCCGTCAGCTCTACCAGGAGATCGGGCTGATCGAGGAGGAGCACGTCACCCACTACGAGTCGCTCGTCGACCCGGGCGAGACGTGGTGGGAGCAGCTCGTCAACCACGAGTACAACGAGTGCTACCTCTACCACTCCTTCATGGAGCAGGAGAGCGACCCCAGGGTGAAGGCCATCTGGGAGCTGCATCTGAACATGGAGCTCGAACACCTGCACATCGCCTGTGACCTGATGCGGCGTCACGACGGCCGCGATCCGGCGGAGATCCTCGCGCCGCAGCTGCCCAACGTCCTGACCTTCGAGCCGAACAAGGCGTACCTGCGCGAGCTGCTCGACACCCAGATGGACCTGACGACCCTGGGCGCCGGCTACGTCCGCGACGCGCACGAGCGCTTCGAGCAGATGCAGGAACAGATCCACGGCGGCGAAGAGCCCCCCAGCGAGCAGGTGATCACCCAGCACGACGCCATGTTCGGCCGCGAGTACCGGCTGGAGACCGAGGGCGAGCACCCCGATCCCGCCATGCGAGAGAACAACTGACGGAAGGTTCGGCATGACTGAGACGCACACTCCGCAGGCCGGCGACGACCACGCGGCCGACACCGACGTGGTGGCGCTGCTCATGCGCCAGCACGGAGACATCCGCAACCTCTTCGACGAGGTCGAGCAGTCGACGGGTGACGCCCGCAAGGACGCCTTCCGCCGTCTGGTACGTCTCCTCGCCGTGCACGAGACCGCCGAGGAGGAAGTGGTCCACCCCTTCGCCCGCCGCAATCTCCCGGGCGGTGAGCAGGTCGTCAAGGACCGGCTGAGGGAGGAGCGGGAGGCCAAGGAGACTCTCGCGGCGCTCGACGACATGGACACCGACGACCCGAAGTTCCTGCCCCGGCTGATCGCCCTGCGGGCCGACGTCCAGGAGCACGCGCGCGCCGAGGAGCGCTACGAGTTCACCCACATCCGGCGCAGCACCGACGCGGCCAAACTCGCCTCCATGGCCAAGGGCGTCAAGGCCGCCGAAGCGATGGCGCCCACCCGGCCCCATCCCGGAGTGCAGTCCGGCGCGGCCAACATGGCGCTCGGTCCGGTCGCCGCGCTGATGGACCGCACCAAGGACGCCGTTCGTAAGGCCATGGGGCACGACGGCTGAACCGCCCCTCGCCGGTGCACCGCCCTCAGGTGGTTCGACCACCCCCGTAACCCGCTCGCCCGCTCGGTTCGTTTCCGACGGGTTCGCGCGGGTTACATGGGTTTCATGGATACGTCGAGGAAAGGCCCCGGCCGGATTCTGTCCGCCGTGGACCGCCTGGAGCGCCGGCCCGGAGCCGACCCACTGATCGACGCCGTGCGGCGGGCGGTGCGTGCGGCGCCGCTCGGGCGCGGCCGGGACGCCCTGCACGGGCGCTGGCTGGGGCATCCGGTGCATCCTCTGATGGTGCAGGTGCCCATCGGCACCTGGATGTCCGCAGCGGTTCTGGATCTGTTGCCCGGGCAGCGCCGGGCGGCGCGCGCCCTGGTGGGCGTGGGCCTGATGACCGCGCTGCCCGCCGCGGTGGCGGGCTGGACCGACTGGGCGGAACTGCGCCGTCCACAGATGCGCGTCGGCCTGGTCCACGCCGCGGCCAACATCAGCGCGGTCGCGCTCTATGCCGGCTCCTTCGCCGCGCGTTCCCGCGGCCGTGACGGCCGCGGGAAGGCCCTGGGGTTCGCCGGGCTGTGCCTGATCGGTGCCGGCGGCGCGCTGGGCGGCCACATGGCCTACCGCCAGGCATCCGGTGCCAACCACGCCGAACAGGTCCCTCACCTGGTGAAACCCGGCTGGCACACCCTGGGCGAGCTGGCCGGCCTCCCGGTGGGCAAGCCGGTACGGCGCCACATGGACGAGGTGCCGGTCATGGTCGTCCGCGAGGCAGGCGGGGCCGTTCACGTTCTGGCCGACCAGTGCAGCCACCTGGCCGGCCCCCTGTCGGAGGGGGAGATCATCGACGGATGCGTCCGGTGCCCCTGGCACGGCAGTACTTTCCGGCTGTCCGACGGCTGGAACGTCGGCGGCCCGGCGACCGCCCCCCAGCCCGCGTTCGACACGCGCATCGTGGGCGGCCGCGTGGAAGCACGGCTCCGGGACCTGGACCTGGAGGAAGCGGGCCCGGGGAACGGCCACCGTACGGGCCGCGGCATCGCGGAGGGCTGACCGGGGCGGTGCGGTCGGGGGCGGGCGCCGGCGGCGGTACGCCGCGCCAGGTGCGTACCGCGACCCTCGTCAGTCGCGGATACGGACCGCCGGTGTGAAGCTGGAGAATATGGACTGGGCTTCATGGACAACGCTCGGGGTGCTGTCGGGCCGTGGTGGGGTGCTCACCGACGAGGCGGGCGTCCTGGCGGGCGACCTCACCGTGCACACCACGTGGGCAGGCGGGGAAGCGCGCATCGCTGTCCAGTACAGCGGGTCGTCCGACTGGTTCACCATGTCGGGCAGTCCCACGCGCTGCCCTTCGGAGGCCGACAGCCGGATCCTGCACGACGCCGTGGTGGCAGCGGTGCGGGCGGGGGCCGCCGCTACCGTCCCCCGCCCGCCGTACCGGACCTCGCAGCAATGACGGCGCCGCTCCACCGCGGGGTGTCCGCCGCGGCGGCACGGACCAGGGGCGGCCGGAACCGCAGGGCCCCGCTCCGGCGCCGTCTCCCGCCGGCCGGGGCGGTGCGGACGGCTCTCCGGTTCTCCGCCGATACGAGGAGTGGACCATGAACGCTGGGAACCCCATGTCTTCGACGTCTTCACGCGCGTCCGTGCCGCCCGGCACCAAGAGCTCTCTCAGGCGGGACCAGCGTGAACAGCTCCTCGGGCTGCTGACGGTACTGGTCAGCATCGCCCTGTTCGTCGCCCCCTGGGTCGTGGGCCTGCCCGACTCGGCCAAGGACATCCACCGCAACGAGCTGGCCGTGGGGCTGATCGTGTTCTTCGTCGCCCTGATGCGGTTCAAGTGGCACTTCGGAATGTGGTCCGACCTGGTCGTCCTGGTGGCGGGGGCCTGGCTGATCGCATCACCGTGGGTGCTGAGCCTGCAGAACACCGTGGTCTTCGACGGCGCACAGGTCTTCGACGTGGCCGCCGGCATCGTCCTGGTGGTGGTGGCCGTCGCATCGCTGCTGCTCCTGCGCGCGTCCAGGAGAGCCGAGGACCGGCCGGAGTGAACCGGCCGGAGTGAACCGGCCGGAGTCGGAGCCGGCGGGCTCGGCTGCCGCCCGCGCGGTGGTCTCGGCACGGGAAGCCGTACGGGAAGAGGTACGGGAAACCGTCACGCCGGTGTGAGTCCCGTCATCCGGTCCGTGTCGTTGTTGGGCCGAACGGGTGAGTCGCGGGAAGATGGCCCGATGCAGACACAGCACGTGAGCGGAGTGGTCCGGTGAGCAGGTACGACGTCACCGACGAACAGTGGGCCGGGCTCGCTCAGGTAGTGCCGCTGCGCAGCAGGAACGAGTGGCCCTCCAGGGTCGATCACCGCACGATGTCGCAGGAGCAGGAGGCCGCCGAGCACCGGCGGATGATCGTGCTGCGCGTGCAGGTCTTCTCCGACGCCCGTGAGGTCGCGGAGTACCTGATCGCGCAGGTACCGGTGCTCCTGGACCTGACCGCGGCGGACACCGATGTGGCCAAACGCATCCTCGACTTCAGCAGCGGTGTGGTCTTCGGGCTCGGCAGCGGCATGCACCGGGTCGACCGGAACGTCTTCCTGCTGTCGCCGGCCGGCATGGAGGTCGAGGGGGCCGAGGCGGCAGCAGTCCCTCAAAGGTAGGAACGTCCGTCAGAGGTAACGGTTCGTCATGGCCGGGACTGCGTACCGTCCCGGCCATGACTGTGCTCTCCCCGGGGCAGCGCCCCCGACCTCCGGCCGACGACCGTGGCGTCCCCACGGTCACCGAACTGCGCCTCTCGGCCTTCAGGTCGCACCGCGGCGCGACCTTCCCGCTCGGCCCGGTGACCCTGTTCACGGGCGCCAGCGGCAGCGGCAAGTCGAGCGTCCTGGAGGTGTACGGCGCACTGGCCCGCCTCGGCGGGGGCGCCGCGCTGGGCGAGGTGTTCCGGGATCCGGCGGGATGCGTGCCGGAACGGACGGGGCCCGACGCCCAGGGGCGGCGGGGTTTCAGGATCGGCTGCACCGTGGAGGGACCCGCGGGCCCCGTCCGCCTCGATCTCGCCGTCCAGGCCGAACCCGAGCTGCGCGTCGTCGGCGAGCGGCTGACCTGCGACGGGCAGACGCTGCTGACCACCGCGCTGCGCGATCCGGGGCGCAGCACGGTGCAGGCGGCCTGGTACACGGCGGGCACGGCTCCGGTGACACGGGCGCCGCTGCCCGGCGACCGGCTGGGTACGGCGCTGCTGCCGCTGCGGGTGGCCGGCAAGACGGCGGGGCAGCTGCGGGTGCTGGCCGCCGCGGAACAGGTGGTTCTCGCGCTGCGGTCGGTGTTCGCGTGCGACCCGCAGCCCGCGCGCATGCGGGAGCCGGTGGCGCGGGGCGACGCCCGGCTGCGGCGTGGCTGCGACAACCTCGCGGAGGTGCTGTGGCGCACCCACCAGCAGTGCGCGAGGCGTCACGCGCGGCTGGCCGCGACGGTGCGGTCGGGGTGCCCCGGGCCGGTGGAGGCGCTGGCCGTGGAGGAGCTCGCGGACGGGAGGGTACGGGCGCTGGTGGGCCGGGGCGGCCCGTGGGCCACGCCCTTGGGGCGGCTGGGGGACGGCGAGCTGAGGTACCTGGCACTCGCGCTCGTGCTGCTGACCGGGCCGGGGGTGCTGGCCGTGGACACCGTCGCCGAGGTGCCCGCGGCGATGCAGGCGCTGACGGTCCTCGCGGACGGCTTCGACCGGTCGATGGACGGGCGGCAGGTGCGGGAACTGGTGGCGCTGGCGGCCTCGGTCTGCGCCGAGGGGCACATCAGGCTGGTGGGGACGGTCACGGACGCCTCGTACGCGCGCGGGGTGGACGGAGTGGCGGTGGTAGACCTGGGGCCGTGACTGAACCGGATGTAGCGGGACTGCAGCGGCGGCTGGCCGAATTCGCGGCGGCTCGGGGGTGGGGGCCGTACCACACGCCGAAGAACCTGGCGGCGGCGCTGAGCGTGGAGGCGTCCGAACTGCTGGAGATCTTCCAGTGGCTGACGCCCGAGGAGTCGGCGCGGGTGATGGAGGACCCGCGATCCGCGCACCGGGTGGCGGACGAGGTCGCCGATGTCCTCGCGTACCTGCTGCAGTTCAGTGAGGTGCTCGGGATCGATGTGCTGGCGGCGCTGGCGGCGAAGATCGACCGGAACGAACTGCGCTTTCCGGTGCCGAAAATCAAGGATCGTCACTCTCCGGAGTGATGAACCTATCCAGAATCGTAATTCTGTCCACAGATTTCGCCACAGCTCTGGCTTTCCGGGCCCCACGCCTTCACTCTGGGTAGTGGACAGGAGAGTGGTGCGCGGAAGAGGCGGGCCATGGCAGGGACGGGGGCGGGCACATGGACGCGGTGAGGCTCATCGGGCAGAGCCGGTACGCGCTCGCGCAGAGCCGGTCGGCGCCGGACATTCTGGTGGAGGCATGGCAGGCGCAGGCACTGACGCAGGCGGTCGGCGGCCAACTGGCGTTGACCGGTCCGGCGGAGCTGAGGGGCGAGGCGCGCGGACTGAGCGAGACGGGCGGGCGGGGCTGCGGAGTCCTCGACCTCCCCGCGCTGTACGCGGGAGGGGTGGAGTCTGCCGTCAGACTGCCCCCGGACGCGCGGCCGCGGGCCGCGCAGCTTTCCGAACTGGGAGACGCACGCACGGCGTTGGTCCGGCTCGGCGGGCTGCTCGGGGAGGTGGGGATCGCCCTCGTCGGGGTCGCGTGCGCCACGGACGAGGAGGCGCTCTACTGGCAGTGCATCGAGGCCATCGACGCCGCCGACGAGTCGAGCGACCGGGTGCGTGGGTTATTGCGCCGGCTCGCGGTGCGGGAGGAGGACAGGCGCCGTGGCGCGGCTCACGGCTCGGCGGCGGAGCCGCTGTGACCGGTTCGGCCCCGCCCGGCCGACGGGGACTCATCCGGCGGGGCGGGCGCGGGCCGGGTGCGGCAGGTGGGGTCGGCGGCAGCCGGGCGGTGCAGGATGGAGGCATGGATCTTCGAATCTTCACCGAGCCCCAGCAAGGGGCGAGCTACGACACCCTGCTCACCGTCGCCAAGGCCACCGAGGACCTCGGCTTCGACGCCTTCTACCGCTCCGACCACTACTTGCGCATGGGGCCGGGCGACGGTCTCCCCGGGCCGACCGACGCCTGGATCACGCTGGCCGGGCTCGCCCGCGAGACCAAGCGGATCAGGCTCGGCACGCTGATGACCGCGGGTACGTTCCGGCTGCCGGGCGTGCTGGCCATCCAGGTCGCGCAGGTCGACCAGATGTCGGGCGGCCGGGTCGAACTCGGGCTGGGAGCAGGCTGGTTCGAGGAGGAGCACCGGGCGTACGGCATCCCGTTCCCGAAGGAGAAGTTCGGCCGCCTGGAGGAGCAGCTGGCCATCGTCACCGGGCTGTGGGCGACGGAGGCCGGCAAGACGTTCAGCTACGACGGGACGTACTACCGGCTGACGGACTCGCCCGCGCTGCCCAAGCCCGCGCAGGCGAAGGTGCCGGTGCTGGTCGGCGGGCACGGCGCGGTCCGTACGCCGCGGCTGGCCGCGCAGTACGCCGACGAGTTCAACATCCCGTTCGCCTCGCTGGAGGACAGCGAGCGGCAGTTCGGGCGGGTCGGGGCGGCCGCCGAGAAGATCGGGCGCAGGGCGGACGACCTGGTGTACTCCAACGCGCTGGTGGCGTGCGTCGGCAAGGACGACGCGGAGGTGGCGCGCCGGGCGGCGGCCATCGGGCGGGACGTGGAGGAGCTCAAGGCGAACGGGCTGGCGGGATCGCCCGCCGAGGTGGTCGACAAGATCGGGCAGTACGCCGCGATCGGAACGTCCCGGGTCTACCTCCAGATGCTGGACCTGGACGACATCGAACACCTGGAGCTGATCTCCTCGCACGTGCTGTCCCAGCTGAACTGACCCGTACGGCCGACCGATTCAGGAGCCCCACCGTGAAGCCCGTCCGTCCGCTCGCCGCCGCGCTCGACGCCGCTGCCCGGCGAGCCGTCGTCCTTGACGGCGGCCTGTCCAACCAGCTGGAGGCGCAGGGCTGCGACCTGTCCGACGCGCTGTGGTCGGCCCGGTTGCTCGCCGACGGGCCGCAGCAGATCGCGGCGGCGCACACGGCGTACGTGCGGGCGGGCGCGCAGGTGCTGATCACCGCCGGCTACCAGGCGACGTTCGAGGGTTTCGCCCGGCGGGGCATCGGTCCGGCCGGGGCCGCGGAGCTGCTGGCGCGCAGCGTCGAACTGGCGCGTGCGGCGGGGGAGTCCGCGGCCCGGGAGATCTGGGTGGCGGCCTCGGTCGGCCCGTACGGGGCGATGCTCGCCGACGGCAGCGAGTACCGGGGGCGGTACGGGCTCTCGGTGCGGGAACTGGAACGCTTCCACCGGCCGCGCGTCGAAGCGCTCGTCGCGGCGGCGCCCGATGTGCTGGCACTGGAGACGGTGCCCGACACCGACGAGGCCGAGGCGCTGCTGCGGGCCGTCGAGGGGTCCGGGGCGCCGGTCTGGCTGTCGTACAGCATCGCGGGCGGGCGGACCCGGGCCGGCCAGCCGCTGGACGCGGCCTTCGCCCTCGCGGCGGGCAACGACCAGGTGATCGCCGTGGGCATCAACTGCTGCGAGCCGCGCGATGCGGACGCGGCGGTGGAGCTCGCGGCCTCGGTGAGCGGGAAGCCGGTCGTCGTCTACCCGAACAGCGGTGAGCAGTGGGACGCGCGGGGCAGGCGCTGGCGCGGCGGGGGCACGTACGACCCGGCGCGGGTGCGCGAGTGGCGGGCGGCCGGGGCCCGGCTGGTCGGCGGCTGCTGCCGGGTCGGGCCCGCGGAGATCGCCGAGTTGGCCGGGGCGGCCGGGGCGGACGGGCCGGACGGGCCGGACGCTTAAACCCGTGGTCGGAGTGGGTTCGGCCGACGATACTCGGATGTGTGTTCCTGACGATCAGTACAACCGGCAACCAGGAGCGTCCCGCGACCGACCTCGGTTTTCTGCTGCACAAGCACCCCGACAAGGCGCAGACGTTCTCCACTTCCCACGGCACGGCGCACGTCCTCTATCCCGAGGCGTCCGCCGAGCGGTGCACGGCCGCGCTCCTGCTGGAGGTGGACCCGGTGGCGCTGGTGCGGCGCGGCAAGGGCAAGGGGCGCGGCGGCTCGCCCGACTCCGCGCTCGCGCAGTACGTCAACGACCGGCCGTACGCCGCGTCGTCGCTGCTGGCCGTCGCGCTGAGCACGGTCTTCAAGACCGCCCTGCACGGCGTGTGCAACGCCCGCCCCGGGCGTGCGGCGGCCCCGCTGCCGCTGCGCATCGAGGTGCCCGCGCTGCCCGCGCGGGGCGGCGCCGAGCTGGTGACGAAGCTGTTCGCCCCGCTGGGCTGGACGACGGTGCGGGCCGAGCCGGTGGCGCTGGACGAGCAGTTCCCGCAGTGGGGCGACTCGCGGTACGTACAGCTCGTGCTGGAGGGGGAGCTGCGGCTCGCCGACGCCCTGCGCCAGCTGTACGTCCTGCTGCCGGTGCTGGACGACGCGAAGCACTACTGGGTCGCGCCCGACGAGGTGGACAAGCTGCTGCGGGCGGGTGAGGGCTGGCTGGCCGAGCACCCCGAACAGAAGCTGATCACCAGCCGGTACCTGTCGCGCCGGTGGGGGCTGACCCGGCAGGCCATGGAGCGTCTCGAACTCGTGCGCCTCGCCGAGGCCGACGACCTGGAGGTCGAGGAGATCGACAACGCCGTCGACGAGACGACCGACACGGAGGACAGGCCGGTGCCGCTCGCCGTGCAGCGGCGCGACGCGATCCTCCGGGCGCTGGGCGCGGCCGGGGCGAACCGGGTGCTCGACCTCGGCTGCGGGCAGGGCCAGTTGGTGCAGGCACTGCTCAAGGACGTCAAGTTCACCGAGATCGTGGGGGTGGACGTGTCCATGCGCGCGCTGACCATCGCCTCGCGACGGCTGAAGCCGGACCGCATGGGCGAGCGGCAGGCCGGGCGCGTGAAGCTGATGCAGGGCTCTCTCACGTACACCGACAAGCGGCTCAAGGGGTACGACGCCGCCGTGCTCAGCGAGGTCGTCGAACACCTCGACCTGCCGCGGCTGCCGGCCCTGGAGTACGCCGTGTTCGGCTCGGCGCGTCCGCGGACCGTGCTCGTGACCACGCCGAACGTCGAGTACAACGTGCGCTGGGAGACGCTGCCCGCCGGGCACGCGCGCCACGGAGACCACCGCTTCGAGTGGACGCGTGCGGAGTTTCGCGAGTGGGCGGAGCGCGTGGCCCGGCGGCACGGGTACGGCGTCGAGTTCGTGCCCGTCGGGGCCGAGGACCGTGAGGTCGGACCGCCCACCCAGATGGCCGTGTTCACCATGACCGCGCAGGACAAGAAGGACAAGCGGAACGAGAAGGGCAAGAAGGAGGCGGAAGCCGCATGAGCACCACCACCCGCACGCTGCCCGTCACCGACCTGTCCCTCGTGGTCCTGGTCGGTGCCACCGGATCCGGCAAGTCCACCTTCGCGCACCGGCACTTCAGGCCCACCGAGGTCATCTCCTCCGACTTCTGCCGCGGCCTGGTCGCCGACGACGAGAACGACCAGAGCGCGAGCCGTGACGCGTTCGACGTCCTGCACTACATCGCGGGCAAGCGCCTGGAGGCCGGCCGGCTGACCGTCGTCGACGCGACCAACGTGCAGCAGGAGAGCCGCAAGCAGCTCGTCCAGCTGGCCAGGAAGTACGACGTCCTGCCCATCGCGATCGTCCTCGACCTGCCGGAAGAGGTGTGCGCCGGGCGCAACGCCGTACGCCCCGACCGGGCCGGCATGCCCCGCCACGTCATCCAGCGGCACCGGCGCGAGCTGCGCCGTTCGCTGCGGAGCCTGGAGCGCGAGGGCTTCCGCAAGGTGCACGTCCTGCGCAGCGTGGAGGAGGTCGACGCCGCCGAAGTCGTGCTGGAGCGCCGCTACAACGACCTCACCCACCTCACCGGCCCCTTCGACATCATCGGTGACATCCACGGCTGCCGCTCCGAGCTGGAGACCCTGCTGAGCAAGCTCGGTTACGTCGACGGGTCGCACCCCGAAGGACGTACGGCCGTCTTCGTCGGCGACCTCGTCGACCGCGGCCCCGACAGCCCCGGCGTGCTGCGCCGGGTGATGGGCATGGCCGCCTCCGGCGACGCGCTGTGCGTGCCCGGGAACCACGAGAACAAGCTCGGCCGTCACCTCAGGGGCAGGAACGTCCAGCACACGCACGGGCTCGCCGAGACCATCGAGCAGCTGGAGAAGGAGGACGAGGGCTTCAAGGCGCAGGTGCGGGAGTTCATCGACGGGCTCGTCAGCCACTACGTCCTCGACGGCGGCAACCTCGTCGTGTGCCACGCCGGGCTGCCCGAGAAGTACCACGGCCGTACTTCCGGCCGGGTCCGCTCGCACGCGCTGTACGGCGACACGACCGGCGAGACCGACGAGTTCGGCCTGCCCGTGCGCTACCCGTGGGCCGAGGACTACCGCGGCCGCGCCGCCGTCGTCTACGGCCACACCCCCGTCCGCCACACCTCCTGGATCAACAACACCATCTGCCTGGACACCGGCGCGGTCTTCGGCGGCAGGATGACGGCGCTGCGCTGGCCGGAGCGCGAACTCGTCGACGTACCGGCCGAGAAGGTCTGGTACGAGCCGGCCAGGCCGCTCACCACCGAGGCGCCGGGCGGACACGACGGCCGTCCGCTGGACCTCGCCGACGTGCACGGCCGCCGGGTCGTCGAGACGCGTCACATGGGCCGGGTCGCCGTACGCGAGGAGAACGCGGCCGCCGCGCTCGAAGTCATGAGCCGCTTCGCCGTCGACCCGCGTCTGCTCGCCTACCTGCCGCCGACGATGTCCCCGACCGGCACGTCGGCGGTGGACGGCTACCTGGAGCACCCCGCCGAGGCCTTCGCCTCGTACAAGGCGGACGGTGTCGCGCGGGTCGTGTGCGAGGAGAAGCACATGGGCTCCCGGGCGGTGGCACTGGTCTGCCGCGACGCGGACGTGGCGCGCGAGCGGTTCGGTGTGGACGGCCCCACCGGCGTCATCCACACCCGCACCGGCCGCCCCTTCTTCACGGAGTCCCTCAGCGGCTGCGCCGAGGGCCCGACCGTCACCGAGCTGATCATCAGCCGGCTGCGGACCGCCGTCACCGAGGCCGGCCTCTGGGACGAGCTCCAGAGCGACTGGCTGCTGCTCGACGCGGAGCTGATGCCCTGGTCGCTCAAGGCGTCAGGACTGCTGCGCCACCAGTACGCCGCCGTGGGCGCCGCGTCGCGCGCCGTCTTCCCCGGCGCCCTGGCGGCCCTCGAAGGGGCGGCTGCCCGCGGGGTCGACGTCGACGGGCTGCTGGCGACGCAGCGCGAACGGGCCGCCGACGCGGCCGCGTTCACCGACGCGTACCGGCGCTACTGCTGGCCCACCGAAGGGCTGGAGGGCGTGCGGCTCGCGCCGTTCCAGCTGCTCGCCGTCCAGGGCCGCTCGCTCGCGGGCGTACCGCACGACCAGCAGCTGGCCTGGCTGGACCGGCTGGTCGAGCACGACCCGACCGCACTGCTCCAGACCACCCGCAGGCTGATCGTCGACACCGGCGACCCGGAGTCCGTGCGGTCGGGCACCGACTGGTGGCTGGAGATGACCAGCCGGGGCGGCGAGGGCATGGTCGTCAAGCCGGTCGAGGCCCTCGTACGGGACGGGAAGAACCGGCTCGTGCAGCCGGGCATCAAGGTGCGCGGCCGCGAGTACCTGCGGATCATCTACGGACCCGAGTACACCCGCCCGGAGCAGCTCGCCAAGCTGCGCAACCGGTTCCTGGGCCACAAGCGCTCGCTCGCCCTGCGCGAGTACGCACTGGGGCTGGAGGCGCTGGACCGGCTGGCCGAGGGGGAGCCGCTGTGGCGGGTCCACGAGGCGGTGTTCGCGGTCCTGGCGCTGGAGTCGGAGCCGGTCGACCCGCGGCTGTGACCTGAAGGTACGTCCCCTGCGCGCTGCGGACCCTGTCGCGCGGGGGGCGGCCGGTCCTCACGGCCGCACGGGCAGGTCCCCGCGGGGCACCTGGCGTTCTCTCCCCCGGCCGCCGCGCGGCGCCACCGTGACGGCGCGCCGGACGGCCGCACTTGCCCGTAGGGCCGCGCGCCCGGCCTCGCTCGGCCAGGATGGGGGCATGGGATTCCATGTCGATTCCGAGACCGGGCGGCTGCGCCGCGTCATCCTCCACCGACCGGATCTGGAGCTGAAGCGCCTCACTCCCAGCAACAAGGACGCGCTGCTCTTCGACGACGTGCTGTGGGTGCGCCGCGCACGCCAGGAGCACGACGGATTCGCCGACGTCCTGCGCGACCGGGGCGTCGTGGTGCACCTCTTCGGTGATCTGCTGCGCGAGTCGCTGGAGGTCCCGGCGGCCAGGAACCTCGTCCTGGACCGGGTCTTCGACGAGAAGGAGTACGGTCCGCTCGCCACCGGCCACCTGCGCGAGGCGTTCGACGACCTGCCCGTGACCGATCTGGTCGAGGCGCTCGTCGGCGGCATGACGAAACGGGAGTTCCTGGCGCGCCACCCCGAGCCGACCTCGGTCCGCTTCCACGTCATGGACCTGGACGACTTCCTGATCCAGCCGCTGCCGAACCATCTCTTCACCCGGGACACCTCCGCCTGGATATACGACGGCGTGTCCATCAACGCCATGCGCTGGCCGGCCCGGCAGCGCGAGACCATCCACTTCGAGGCGATCTACAAGCACCACCCGCTCTTCAGGAGTCCGGAGGCGGGGGACTTCCACCACTGGTCGGAGGGCCAGCACGACTACCCCTCCACCATCGAGGGCGGCGACGTCCTGGTCCTGGGCAACGGCGCCGTGCTGATCGGTATGAGCGAGCGCACCACCCCGCAGGCCGTGGAGATGCTCGCCCGCGGGCTCTTCGAGGCGGGCTCCGCCACCACCATCGTGGCGCTCGACATGCCCAAGAGCCGGGCGTTCATGCACCTCGACACGGTGATGACGATGGTCGACGGCGACACCTTCACCCAGTACGCCGGGCTCGGCATGCTCCGCTCGTACACCATCGAGCCGGGGGACGGCGAGCGTGAGCTGAAGGTCACCGACCATCCGCCCGAGCACATGCACCGCGCCATAGCCGCAGCCCTCGGCCTGGACTCCGTCCGGGTGCTGACGGCCACCCAGGACGTGCACGCGGCGGAGCGCGAGCAGTGGGACGACGGCTGCAACGTGCTGGCGGTCGAGCCGGGCGTGGTCGTGGCGTACGAGCGCAACGTCACCACCAACACCCATCTGCGCAAGCAGGGCATCGAGGTCATCGAGATCAAGGGCAACGAGCTGGGCAGGGGGCGGGGAGGCCCCCGGTGCATGAGCTGCCCGGTCGAACGCGACGCTGTATAGTGATGCGCTCATTCGTATAGACTTCCACCTCCCGCATGTGCGACCCGACTCAGGAGCAGCCACCATGGCGATAGACCTCGCAGGCCGCCACCTCCTCAAGGAGCTGGACTTCACCGCGGAGGAGTTCCGCGGCCTGATCGACCTCGCCGCCGAGCTCAAGGCGGCCAAGAAGGCGGGCACCGAGGTGTCGCGGCTGCGCGGCAGGAACATCGCGCTGATCTTCGAGAAGACCTCCACCCGCACCCGTTGCGCGTTCGAGGTCGCCGCCGCCGACCAGGGCGCGTCGACGACGTACCTCGACCCCTCCGGCTCCCAGATCGGGCACAAGGAGTCGGTCAAGGACACGGCGCGCGTGCTGGGCCGGATGTTCGACGGCATCGAGTACCGCGGGGACAGCCAGGCCGCCGTCGAGGAGCTGGCGGCGTACGCCGGCGTCCCCGTCTTCAACGGGCTCACCGACGACTGGCACCCCACCCAGATGCTCGCCGACGTGCTCACCATGACCGAGCACTGCGCCAAGCCCCTGGAGCGGATCGCCTTCGCCTACCTGGGGGACGCCCGCTTCAACATGGGCAACTCCTACCTGGTCACCGGCGCCCTGCTCGGCATGGACGTACGCATCGTCGCGCCCAGGGCCTACTGGCCGGCCGACGGCATCGTCGCGCAGGCCCGCAGGGCCGCCGAGCTGAGCGGCGCCCGCGTCACCCTCACCGAGGACGTCGCCGAGGGGGTGCTGGGCGCCGACTTCGTCGCCACCGACGTCTGGGTGTCGATGGGGGAGCCCAAGGAGGTCTGGGCCGAGCGGATCGAGGCCCTCTCCCCGTACGCCGTGACCATGGACGTACTGCGCGCCACCGGCAACCCGGACGTGAAGTTCCTGCACTGCCTGCCGGCCTTCCACGACCTCGGCACCAAGGTCGGCCGCGACATTCACGCGCAGTACGGCCTGACCGAGCTCGAAGTCACCGACGAGGTCTTCGAGTCGGCTCACTCGGTCGTCTTCGACGAGGCCGAGAACCGTATGCACACGATCAAGGCCGTGCTCGTCGCCACCATGTCCGGTCCGGAATAGAGCTATGAGCCTGTTCGGGTGAACATGCGCGACGGCGGCCGGTATGGTCGCCGACTGGTGGGGTCCGAGCTCGCACGCTCGGACCCCGTTTCGTTGTGAGCGCAAGAGAAGAGAACCACCCCCATGCAGCGCATCAAGTCCCCCGACCAGCTCGTCGCCGAATCGGGCGCGGACCTTGAGGGGCACGGTCTCAAGCGCACCATGGGGCTCTTCCAGCTCGTGTGCTTCGGCGTCGGCGCCATCGTCGGCACCGGCATCTTCGTCGGCCTCTCCGACAGCGTCGCCGAAGCGGGCCCCGCCGTCGTCGTCTCCTTCGCCCTCGCCGCGATCACCTGCGTCTTCACCGCCTTCTCGTTCGCCGAGCTCGGCGGCGCGATCCCGGTCTCCGGCAGCTCGTACTCCTTCGCCTACGCCACCCTCGGCGAGCGCGCCGCCTTCCTCACCGGCTGGTGCCTGCTGCTCGAATACGGCGTGTCCGTCTCCGCCGTCGCCGTCGGCTGGGGCCAGTACCTCAACGAACTCCTCGACAGCCTCGTCGGACGGCAGCTGCCCGCCGCGCTCTCCAGCCCGCCCGGCGACGGCGGCGTCGTGAACGTCCCCGCCGTCGTCGTGATACTGCTCGCCGCGCTGCTGCTGGTGCGCGGCGTCCGGGAGAGCGCCCGCGCCACCGCCGTCATGGCCGTCGTGAAGATCGCCGTACTGATCCTCTTCTGCGCCGTCGCGTTCACGGCCTTCACCTCCGACCACCTCTCGCCGTTCACCACGCACGGCCTGGCGGGCATCACCTCGGGGGCCTCGCTCGCCTTCTTCTCGTACATCGGCTTCGACGCGATCACCACGGCCGGTGAAGAGGTCAAGGACCCGCGCAGGAACGTCCCGCTGGCGATCATGATCTGCCTCGGCATCGTCACGCTGCTGTACTGCCTGGTCGCGATCGCCGCCATCGGCGCGATGTCCGCCGCCGACGTCGCGTCGCAGCCCGCCGCGCTCTCGCTCATCGTCAACCGGGTCACGGACTCGACGCTCGGCGGCGGCGTCATCGCCTTCGGCGCGATCGTCGCCATCGCGTCCGTCGTACTCGCCGTGATGTACGGGCAGACCCGCGTCCTGATGTCGATGTCCCGCGACGGCCTCGTCCCGCGCGTCTTCGAGCACGTCTCGCCGAAGACCTCGACGCCCGTCGCCAACACCTGGATCGTCGCCGCGGTCTTCGCGGTGCCGGCCGCCGTCGTGCCGCTCGACGTCGTGATCAACCTGACGACCATCGGCACCCTGGCGGTCATGGCGGTGGTGAACGTCGCCGTCATCGCGCTGCGCCGCCGCAACCCGGACCTGCGGCGCTCCTTCCGGGTCCCCCTGTACCCGGTGAGCCCGGTCCTGGGCGTGGCCTTCTGCCTCTACCTGATGTACGGGACCGGCTGGACCACCTGGGTCCAGTTCGCGGTGTTCCTGGTGGCCGGCGCCCTGGTGTACGCCCTCTACGGCCGCCGCCACTCCCGTCTCGTCGTCAGTACACGGGAGCGGGCAGCGCGGGAAGCGTGAACCAGACGGCCTTGCCGTGCTCGGTGCGGCGGTGCCCGCAGGCCGAGCTGAGCATGCGGATCAGCAGCAGCCCGCGGCCGTGCTCCTGCCAGGGGTCGGGCGGCTGCATGTCCGCCGCCGGGTCCAGATCGCCCGGCGGTCCCGGGTCGCGGTCGTGCACCTCGACCTGGCAGCCGGTCGGCGACAGCTCCACCACCAGCTCTATGGGCTGCTCCCCGCTCGTGTGCTCCACGGCGTTGGCGACGAGTTCGGCGGTGAGCAGCTCTGCCGTGTCGGTGGCGTCAGCCGAGGCTTCGGGCGCCGAGATGTCCGAGAGGGCCGTACGGATCAGGGCGCGCGCGATCGGCACCGCGGCGGTGGTGTGCGGCAGCGTGACGCGCCAGGTGGCGGGACGTGCGGTTTCCAGCACGGCGTAATGCCCCTTCGGGGAGCAAGCAGTCGGTTGTTCAACCATACGGACTTCAAGGACGTGGTGCGTAGTCCTGCCCGGCCGCCGGGCGCGGGACCTCCGCCTCGGCCGGGCAGGACACTGGCCGCGCAGGCGATATCGCGTACTCGTGACGGAAGTCACAGACAAGTGATACCTTCGAGTGGCAGGCACAAGCAGGTGCAGGAAGTACCGGCAGTACAGGCAGTACAGGCGCGAGCGCACGGCACAGACAGCAGGCCGCCGGTCGAAGGAGCCCCGCCCCATGAGCCCCTTTCCCAGCTCAGCTCCCCGCACGAAACAGTGGCACCATCTGCGGCTGACCGTCGAGGACGGCGTCGCCACCGTCACCCTCGCCCGGCCCGAGAAACTCAACGCGCTCACCTTCGGCGCGTACGCCGATCTGCGCGACCTCCTCGCCGAGCTGTCCCGCGAGCGCGCCGTGCGCGCCCTGGTCCTCGGCGGCGAGGGCCGCGGCTTCTGCTCGGGCGGCGACGTCGACGAGATCATCGGTGCCACGCTCTCCATGGACACCGCCCAGCTCCTCGACTTCAACCGGATGACCGGTCAGGTCGTACGGGCGCTGCGCGAATGCCCCTTCCCGGTGATCGCCGCCGTGCACGGAGTGGCGGCCGGCGCCGGCGCCGTCCTCGCCCTCGCCGCGGACTTCCGGATCGCCGACCCCTCCGCCCGCTTCGCCTTCCTCTTCACCAGGGTCGGCCTCTCGGGCGGCGACATGGGCGCGGCGTACCTGCTACCGCGTGTCGTCGGGCTCGGGCACGCCACCAGGCTGCTGATGCTCGGCGAGCCGGTGCGCGCCCCCGAGGCGGAGCGGATCGGCCTGGTCAGCGAGATGACGGACGAGGGCCAGGCGGACACCCGCGCCGCCGAACTGGCCCGGCGCCTCGCCGACGGCCCGGCCCTGGCGCACGCGCAGACCAAGGCGCTGCTCACCGCCGAGCTCGACATGCCGCTCGCCGCCGCCGTCGAGCTGGACGCCGCCACCCAGGCGCTGCTGATGAACGGTGAGGACTACGCCGAATTCCACGCGGCGTTCACCGAGAAGCGCCCCCCGAAGTGGCAGGGGCGTTAGCGGTGCCGGCGGCCGGCGTCCCCCGACCGCAGGCCCTGCGCGTCGCGGTCGTCGGCGGCGGCCCCGGCGGGCTCTACGCCGCCGCCCTCCTCAAGCGGCTCGGCCCCGCACGCGAGGTCACCGTCTGGGAGCGGGGCGCCCCCGACGACACCTTCGGCTTCGGCGTCGTCCTCTCCGACGAGACGCTGGGCGGCATCGAGCACGCCGACCCCGTGGTCCACCGCGCGCTCCAGGGCGAGTTCGTACGGTGGGACGGCATCGACATCGTCCACCGCGGCCGGACCCTGACCTCCGGCGGCCACGGTTTCGCCGCCCTCGGCCGCCGCCGGCTCCTGGAGATCCTGCACGAGCGCTGCCGCTCCCTCGGCGTCGGCCTGCGCGTCCGCGAGGAGGCGCCGCCCGCCGCCGAACTCTCCGCGGCGTACGACCTGGTGGTCGCCGCGGACGGTGTGCACAGCCGCACCCGCGCGGCGTACGCCGATGCCTTCGCACCCCGCGTCACCACCCACCGCTGCCGCTACCTCTGGCTCGCCGCCGACTTCGCCTTCGACGCCTTCCGCTTCGAGATCGCCGAGACCGGACACGGCGTCATGCAGCTCCACGGCTACCCCTACGCGAAGAACGCGTCGACCGTCATCGTCGAGATGCGCGAGGAGGTCTGGCGGGCCGCCGGCCTCGACCGCTGCGACGAGGCCGAATCCACGGAGCGCTGCGCCGCGTTCTTCGCCGGAGCGCTCGGCGGCCGCCCCCTGCGCTCCAACTCCTCCTCCTGGACCGCCTTCCGCACCGTCGTCAACGACCGCTGGAGCCACGGCAACACGGTCCTGCTCGGCGACGCCGCCCACACCGCCCACTTCTCCATCGGCTCGGGCACCAAGCTCGCCGTCGAGGACGCCCTGGCGCTGGCCGCGTGCGTCGGGGAGCAGCCCGATCTGCCGGCCGCCCTGGCGGCGTACGAGAGCGAGCGCCGCCCCGTCGTCGCCTCCACGCAGCGCGCGGCCGCCGCCAGCCTGCGCTGGTTCGAGGAACTCGGCACGTATCTCGGCCAGTCGCCACGGCAGTTCGCCTTCAACCTGCTCACCCGAAGCCGCCGTGTCACCCACGACAACCTGCGGCTGCGCGACCCCGCCTTCACGGAGACCGCCGAGGACGACTTCGGCTGCCCGCCCGGCACACCCCCGATGTTCACCCCCTTCCGGCTGCGCGGTCTGACCCTGCGCAACCGGGTCGTCGTGTCGCCCATGGACATGTACTCGGCGACCGACGGCGTCCCCGGCGACTTCCACCTCGTCCACCTCGGCGCCCGGGCCCTGGGCGGAGCGGGCCTGGTCATGACCGAGATGGTGTGCGTGAGCCCACAGGGCCGCATCACCCCGGGCTGCACCGGCCTCTACACCCCCGGGCAGGCCGCCGCCTGGCGCCGGATCACCGACTTCGTGCACCGGCAGTCACCGGGCACGGCCGTCGGCGTCCAGCTCGGCCACTCGGGGCGCAAGGGCTCGACGCGGCTGATGTGGGAGGGCATCGACCAGCCGCTGGACGACGGCAACTGGCCCGTGTCCGCCGCCTCCCCGCTGCCGTACCGCGCGGGCGTCAACCAGGTGCCGCGCGAACTCGGTCCGGCCGGACTCGCCGCCGTCCGGGAACAGTTCGTGTCGGCGGCGGTGCGGGCGGCCGAAGCAGGTTTCGACCTCCTCGAACTGCACTGCGCGCACGGCTACTTGCTCTCCGGCTTCCTCTCCCCCCTCACCAACCGACGGACCGACGCGTACGGCGGTTCCCTCGCCGGCCGCCTCCGCTTCCCCCTGGAGGTCTTCGACGCCGTACGGGCCGTCTGGCCGGACGACCGGCCGATGACGGTCCGTATCTCCGCCACCGACTGGGCGGACGGCGGCACCACGGGCGAGGACGCGGTGGAGACCGCCCGCGCCTTCGCCGCGCACGGCGCCGACGCGATCGACGTCTCGACCGGGCAGGTCGTGCCCGACGAAGCCCCCGAGTACGGCCGCTCGTACCAGACGCCGTACGCCGACCGCATCCGCAACACCCTGGGCGTGCCGGTCGTCGCGGTCGGCGCGATCTCGTCCTGGGACGACGTCAACTCACTGCTGCTGGCGGGCCGCGCCGACCTGTGCGCGCTGGCGCGCCCGCATCTCTACGACCCGCACTGGACGCTCCACGCGGCGGCCGAGCAGGGCTACACGGGGCCGGGCGCGCCGTGGCCCCTGCCGTACCGGGCGGGCAGCCGGACCCCGCCGACCGGGCGCACGGACGCGCCGAAACCGAGGCTGACGCTGTCGTAGGGCGGGCGTCCCTGCGGGGGGCTTTCCCCTGCCCGCCGCCCCTTGCCCGACGCTTCCTGCCTGCCGCCCCCTGCCTGCCCCTTCCCGAACCGGAGCGGGGTCCCGGTTCGGGAAGGGGCAGGCAGGGGAAAGTCCCGCCGCAGGCGTCCAGCCCCCCACCGCGATCTCCACCCGGTCCGCCACCGCCCGGTAGCCGATCCGCCGGTACACCCCGTTGCTCGTCGGGTTCGCGAGGTCCGTGAACAGGAGCACCTCACCCACCCCCGCGCCCCGCACCGCCCCGCTCACCGCGGCCGTGACCGCCGCCGCGTACCCCCGCCCACGCCACTGGGGCGGCGTACGGACAGGTGCGACACGCACCGTGCCCGCCGCGGGCCGAGAGACGCCCGCCATCGACACGGGGACGCCGTCGTGCTCCCACAGGGTCAGACCGCCGTAGGCGATGCGGTCGTCGACCGCCCGGCCGGCGCCCGGCGCGGGCCGGCCGATCTCCCGGCGGAAGGCGTCGACCCACTCCACCAGCAGCGCCCGGTCTGCCGTGGTCGCCACCCGCGCGCGGCCCGGCGGCGCGGGGTCCGGCGGGGTCAGTTCCCCGAGCCGGTACAGCCGTTGCTCCACCACGGTGGTGACCTCCGCGCCGCTGCGACGCCATTCGGCCGCCAGCGCCTCGGCCGTGCCCCGCTCCGCACTGACCGCCGGGCTGCCGAACGTCACGCACGCCCCGGCCAGCGGCGCCACCGCCTCCGCCGGCACGGCCCCCACCAGCACCGCGTACGGCGGCGTCCACAGCAGCGCACCGTCCACGCGGCCGTCCGCGCCGCGCCACCAGCCGTACCGGGGGGTGCCTTCGCCGTACGCGTCGCTGCCGCGCCGCCTCAGCGTCTCGGCGACCGTGAGCAGCAGCGTGTTCTCCGCCGGCCGGGCGGCGACGGCGGCGCCCGCCACTGTCAGGTACTCGTCGAGG
Source organism: Streptomyces sp. NPDC003016 (assembly GCF_053591455.1). Taxonomy (NCBI): domain Bacteria; kingdom Bacillati; phylum Actinomycetota; class Actinomycetes; order Kitasatosporales; family Streptomycetaceae; genus Streptomyces; species Streptomyces sp. NPDC003016. Next base: position 13,979 of record NZ_JBSFTV010000037.1, on the reverse strand, counting down.
TCTTCGCTGAAAGTCCAGGTCATGCCCCATGCTGCCCGGCGGCGCCGGGGTTCGTCACCCGCTTTTCGTCACCTGCTTCTCGGCACCTGCTTCTCGGCACCTGCTTCTCGTTCAGTCACCGCCGCCGCGTACGAACTCCGCCCCCGCATCGCGCAGCCGCGCGTGCAGCCCCGCGAACACCTCCGCCGAGCGCACCCCCGGCCAGTCCGCCGGCAGCAGCTCGGCCGGAAGGCCGGGATCGGCGTACGGAAGGCGGCGCCAGGAGTCGAGGGCCAGGAGGTAGTCCCGGTAGGCCTCCCGCGGATCCGGCGCCGTGTCACCCCGCCCCGTCCACGACCGCAGCACCGGCTCGTGCAGATCGAGGAACTGCTCGTGCTGCTTGGCGATCGCCGCCAGGTCCCACCAGCGCGCCACCGCATCCTCCGTCACGGCGAAGCCGAGGTGCTCCCCGCGGAACAGATCGACGTACGGGGCGAGCTGGAGGCGCTCCAGCGTGTGCCGGGTCTCCTCGTACAGCCCCGCCGGCGCGATCCACACACCCGGCGCCGCCGCCCCGAAGCCCAGCCGGGCGAGGCGGGAGCGCAGCACGTGCCGCTTGGCGCGCTCGGCCTCGGGGACCGAGAAGACGGCGAGCACCCAGCCGTCGGACAGCCGTGGCGCGGGGCGGTCGTAGATGCGGCGGTCGCCGTCGTCGAGGAGCTGGTGGGCGTCGCCGGACAGCGCGTAACCGGCGGCGCCCTCCGGCGTGCGGGCGGCCACGAGCAGCCCGCGGCGCTTGAGCCGGGAGACCGACGAGCGCACCGACGGCGCGTCGACCCCGACGGCGGCCAGCAGCCGGATCAGCTCGGCCACCGGCATGGGCTCCACCGGCACGGACTCCACCGGCGCGGACTCCGCGCCCGCGCCGGGAGTGCGTCCGTACGCGCCGTAGAGGGAGACGATCAGGGAACGGGGGGTGTGCTGCTCGGCCACGTGATCACTCTACGGCCGCCCGCAGCCGGAAGCGCTGGAGCTTGCCGGTCGGGGTGCGGGGGAGCGCGTCCAGGAAGACGATGTCGCGCGGGCACTTGTACGGCGCCAGCTCGGCCTTGACGAAGTCGCGCAGCCGCGCCGCCGTCGCCTCCCCGCGCACGGCCCCGCCGCGCAGCACGGCGTACGCCACCACCACCTGGCCGCGCAGCTCGTCGGCCCGTCCCACCACCGCCGCCTCCACCACGTCGGGATGGCGCAGCAGCGTGTCCTCGACCTCCGGGCCCGCGATGTTGTACCCGGCCGAGATGATCATGTCGTCGGCGCGGGCGACGTAGCGGAAGTAGCCGTCGCCGTCGCGGACGTAGGTGTCGCCGGTGAGGTTCCAGCCGTTTCGCGCGTACTGCGTCTGGCGGTCGTCCGCGAGGTAGCGGCAGCCCACGGGCCCGCGCACCGCCAGCAGCCCGGGTTCGCCGTCGGGCACGGGCAGGCCCGATCCGTCGACCACCCGCGCCTCCCAGCCCGGCACGGGCACGCCCGTCGTGCCCGGCCTGACCGCCTCGTCCGCCGCCGAGATGAAGATGTGCAGCAGCTCGGTCGCGCCGATGCCGTTGATGATGCGCAGTCCGGTGCGTTCGTGCCAGGCGTGCCAGGTGGCGGCGGGCAGGTTCTCGCCGGCCGAGACGCAGCGGCGCAGGGCGCGCAGGTCGTACGCGCCCACGTCGTCCAGCATCGCCCGGTACGCCGTCGGTGCGGTGAACAGCACCGACACCCGGTGCTCGGCGAGGGCGGGCAGCAGCTGCCCGGGCCCCGCCTGTTCGAGCAGCAGCGCCGACGCGCCCGCCCGCATCGGGAAGATCACCAGCCCGCCGAGCCCGAACGTGAAACCGAGCGGTGGACTGCCCGTGAAGACGTCGTCGGGTTCCGGCTTCAGCACGTGGCGCGAGAAGGTGTCGGCGACGGCCAGCACATCGCGGTGGAAGTGCATGCAGCCCTTGGGCCGCCCGGTGGTCCCCGAGGTGAAGGCGATCAGCGCGACATCGTCGGCGGACGTCCGAACGGCGGCGTACCGCGACGGCTTGCCGTCCGCCACCCGCAGCAGGTCGTCGGGCGCGCCGCCGCCGTACGCCGTGATGCGCATCCCCGGCACCCCGGCCTTCACGAGGTCGTCGAGGGCCCGTACGTCGCACAGGGCGTGGCTGACCCGCGCGATCTCGCACAGGGTCGCCAGCTCGGCCGCCCGCTGCTGTGCCAGCACCGTCACCGCCACCGCGCCCGCCTTCATCACCGCGAGCCAGCAGGCCGCCAGCCACGGCGTGGTGGGCCCGCGCAGCAGGACGCGATTGCCGGGCACGACACCCAGGTCGGTGGTGAGGACGTGCGCGATCCGGTCGACGCGGCCGAGCAGTTCGCCGTACGTCCAGACCTCGCCCGCGCCGGTACGGAATACGGGCCGGTCCGGGCCGAAGCGCTCGACCGTACGGTCCAGGAGCTCCGCCCCGCAGTTGAGGCGATCGGGATAGCGCAGCTCAGGACGGTCGAGCAGCAGCCGCGGCCACTGATGGGCGGGCGGCAGCCGGTCGCGGGGAAAGGTGTCGACGTGCGCTGAGGTCTTCAGCTCCATGACGGGATCGCCCCCTTGTCGCCTCTGGAGCGTATCGTTTGGATGACGACAGTCAACGGTCCGCGATAAAAGTGGGGTGCGAGGACATGCCGGGATTCGCGCTGGAACCTCAGCAGCAGGAGTGGTGCGAGCGACTGCGCACGCTGGCCGCCGACCATCTGCGCCCTCTCGCGGAGAAAGGCGAACCGGGCAGGGTGAACCGCCCGTTGGTCGCCGCCCTCGGGGAACACGGCCTGCTGCGGCGCCTGTTCGGCTCCGGCGCGCTCGACCTCTGCCTGATGCGTGAATCCCTCGCCCGGGTCTGCACCGAGGCCGAGACCGCCCTCGCCCTGCAGGGGCTCGGAGCGAGCCCGGTGGCCAGGTCCGGCACGGACGGACAACGAGCGCGCTGGCTGCCCGAAGTGACCGCGGGGCGGGCGGTCGCCGCCTTCGCGCTCAGCGAGCCGGGCGCGGGATCGGACGCCGCGGCGCTCTCGCTCATGACCGCACCGGAGGGTGACGGATGGCGCCTGTCCGGTGAGAAGTGCTGGATCTCCAACGCTCCGGAGGCCGACTTCTACACCGTCTTCGCCCTGACCACCGAAGGCGCGGGAGCCCGCGGCGTCACCGCCTTCCTGGTCCCCGCCGACCGTCCCGGTCTGACCGGCACCCCGCTCGACATGCTCGCGCCGCACCCCATCGGGGCCCTGGCCTTCGACGGCGTCCCGGTCACCCGCGCCGATGTGATCGGCGAGGTGGACCGCGGCTTCCGCGTCGCCATGGACACCCTCAACCTCTTCCGCCCCAGCGTCGGCGCCTTCGCCGTCGGCATGGCCCAGGCCGCCCTCGACGCGGCTCTCGCGCACACCGCGAGCCGCACCGCCTTCGGCGGCCCCCTCAAGGACCTCCAGTCGGTGGCTCACCGGGTCGCCGAGATGGCGACCCGCACGGAGGCCGCGCGCCTGCTCGTGTACGCCGCCGCCTCGGCCTACGACGCGGGCGCACCCGGCGTCCCGCGAAGCGCCGCCATGGCCAAGCTGTTCGCCACCGAGACCGCCCAGTACGTCGTCGACGCGGCCGTCCAGCTGCACGGCGCCCGCGCCCTCCAGCGCGGCCACCTCCTCGAACACCTCTACCGCGAGGTCCGCGCCCCCCGTATCTACGAAGGCGCGACCGAGGTCCAGCACACGATCATCGCGAAGGAGCTGTACCGATGACCCCGCACTCCCCGCACTCCCCGCACTCCCCGCACTCCCCGGGCTCCCCGGGCTCCCCGGGCTCCCCGGTCCCCGCGGATCTCCCGCACCACCTGCGCCCTCCGCACCACCTGCGCCCTTCGCACCCCCCGCACCACCTGCACCGCGTCAACCCGGCCGAACTCTCCCCGCCCACCGGCTTCTCGCACGCCGTCACCGCCACCGGCTCCCGGCTGGTCTTCCTGGCGGGCCAGACGGCCCTCGACACGGACGGCAAGCCCGTCGGCGACACGCTCCCCGCCCAGTTCGGGACGGCCCTCGGCAACCTCCTCACCGCCCTGCGCGCCGCCGGGGGCGCCCCCGGCGACCTGGCCCGCGTCACCGTCTACACCACGGATGTCGCCGACTACCGCGCCCACGCCCGCGAACTGGGCCGCATCTGGAGCCGGCTGGCGGGCCGCGACTACCCCGCCATGGCGGTGATCGGCGCGGTCCGCCTCTGGGACGAGCAGTGCCTGGTGGAGCTGGACGGGGTGGCCGTACTGCCCTGACGGCGACAACTCCTCGTACGGCTTCGGCTCCTCGGCCCCCTTGCCCGTCCGTCGCCGGAACGCGGTAAACCCCGCCCCGTCCCGCCCCGTCCCGCCCCGGATGGGAGGCTGTGCGCACAGAAGGCCGCACCCACCCTCCGTACGCGGCCGGGTCCATGGACGGAAACGAGGACACCCCCCATGAGTAGTAGCAGTGCCTGGTTCGAACGGCCCACCCTGACGGGCCGTTACGTACGTCTTGAGCCGTTGACCACCGGCCACGCCGAGGGGCTCTTCGAGGCGCTCAAGGACCCCGCCGTCTGGACCTGGCTGTCCAAGAAGCAGCCCGCCGGCGCCGCGGGGATGCGGAAGATCGTCGAGGGGCTGCTGGCCAAGCAGGAGAAGGGCGACAGCGTCGCGCTCGCGCAGATCGACGTCGCCACCGGTGAAGTGGCGGGCTCCACCTCGTACTACGAGATAGAGCCCGCCCACCGCGGCATCGCGATCGGTTCGACCTGGCTCGGCAGCCGCTTCCAGCGCACCGGCATCAACACCGAGGCCAAACTGCTCCTGCTGGGCCGGGCCTTCGACGGCCTCGGCGCGCGGCGCGTCACCTGGCACACCGACCACCGCAACGAGCGCTCGCAGCGGGCCATCGAGCGCCTCGGCGCACGGCGCGAGGGCGTCCTGCGCGGCCATCGGACGAGGCCCGACGGGACCGTGCGCGACACCGTCGTCTACTCGATGCTGTGCGACGAGTGGCCGCCCGCGCGCGAGGCGCTGACCGCCCGCCTCGTACGTCCCTGACGGCAGGGGGGCGGATCGACTGGTGCCCCGCAGACTCCGGGCTTACGGTCGAATGGTGGGCACAGCCGCCCCACCGCCCCCTCCCGTGAGGGCCATCCACCATGACGACCTCGCAGCCGACACCGAAACCGCCGTCGGCACAGGCGGCGTCCGCTCCGGGCCGGGGCGACAGGAACGGCCTCGCCCTGCTGGTCATCGCCTCGTGCCAGTTGATGGTGGTCCTCGACATCACCATCGTGAACATCGCTCTGCCGCACATCCAGAGCGATCTCGGATTCTCCACCACGAGCCTTTCGTGGGTGGTCAACGCCTACACCCTGACCTTCGGCGGGCTGCTGCTCCTCGGCGGCCGCGCCGGTGACATCCTCGGACGCCGGAAGGTCTTCGTCTTCGGCGTCCTGCTGTTCGTGCTCGCCTCCCTGCTCGGCGGTCTCGCCCAGAACTCCGGCCAACTCCTCGCCGCCCGCGCCCTCCAGGGGGTCGGCGGCGCCATCGCCTCCCCGACGTCGCTCGCGCTGATCGCCACCACCTTCACCGAAGGCCCGGCCCGCAACCGGGCGTTCGGCGTCTTCGCCGCGGTCTCCGCGGGCGGTGGCGCGATCGGCCTGCTGGCCGGCGGCATGCTCGTCGCATGGCTCGACTGGCGCTGGGTGCTGTTCGTCAACGTACCGATCGGGCTGCTCATCGCCCTCGCCACGCCCCGCGTCATCAGGGAGTCCCCCCGCCGCCCCGGCCACTTCGACCTCACCGGGGCGCTGACCTCCACCCTCGGCATGGTGTGCCTGGTCTACGGCTTCATCCGGGCCGCGCAGGAAGGCTGGAGCGACGGCCTCACACCGACGTCGTTCGCCGCCGCGGTGGTGCTCCTCGCGGCCTTCGTCCTGGTGGAGCGGCGCTCGAAGCAGCCGATCACACCGCTGCGCATGTTCGCCGACCGCAACCGGGCGGGCACGTACGGCATCATGCTCACCCTCGCCGCCGCGATGTTCAGCATGTTCTTCTTCCTCACGCTGTTCGTCCAGAACGTGCTGGGCTTCGGCCCGCTCCGGGCGGGTGTGGCCTTCCTGCCGGTCAGCGCGGTCATCGCGGTGGGCGCCGGGCTGGCCTCCCGGCTCCTGCCGAGGTACGGCCCGAAGCCCTTCATGGTGACCGGCTCGGTCCTGGCCGCGGCGGGGCTGTCCTGGCTGACCCTGACGGATGTCCACTCGACGTACCTGGGCAGCGTCCTGGGACCGATGCTCGTCTTCAGCCTCGGCATGGGCATGAACTTCGTGGCGCTGACGCTGATGGCGGTCTCCGGTGTGCCCCCGCACGAGTCGGGCGCGGCCTCGGGCCTGCTCAACGTCACGCAGCAGGTGGGCGGCTCCCTGGGCCTGTCCATCCTCGTCACGGTGTTCGGTACGGCCGGCGGCGACGAGGCCGACCGCCAGATACCGCGGTTCCTCGCCCGGGCGGGCCCCGCCGAACGCGCGCGATTCGAACGGACCGGGCAGCTCCCGCCGCCGTGGGGCGACGAGGTGCTCACCTCGGGGGTCTCCGCCGCCTTCGTCGCCGCCGCGGTGTTCACCGTGGTGGCCGCGGTCATCGCGCTGTTCGCCATTCAGGTGCGCCCGTCCGACCTGGAACGCCTCCAGGGCGGCCACGGGGCCGGTTCCTGAGCCCGCCCGTGGCGTGCCGGCCTTCGGGGCGGGCAGGCACACTCCGGCGGAGGCCCTCTCCTCCGGTCTCCGGCTCGTCCGGAGTTTTCGACGCCTGGTGCGGGATACCCGTTCGCGGTGATCTTCCGCTCTGTCCGACGGAAAAGGGAAGCCGATGCGCGCACTGACCGTCCGCCCGCATGCAAAGGAATCGCTGGAAGTCCGCGACCTGCCCGCGCCGGTGCCCCAGGAGGGGCAGCTGCTGGTGGACGGCCTCGCGGTGGGGGTCTGCGGGACGGACAAGGAAATCGTCGAAGGCGGTTACGGCTGGGCGCCTCCGGGCCGTGACTGGCTGGTGCTGGGGCACGAGTCGCTCGGCCGGGTCCGCCATGCGCCACCGGGCAGCGGGTTCTCGGCCGGTGACCTGGTCGTCGGGGTGGTCCGCCGGCCCGATCCGGAGCCGTGCGGCGCCTGCGCGCGCGGTGAGTTCGACATGTGCCGCAACGGCCGGTACACCGAGCGGGGCATCAAGCAGATCGACGGCTACGGCTCGCAGGTGTGGTGCGTGGAAGCGGAGTACGCGGTCAGGCTCGACGCACGCCTCGAACGGGTGGGGACGCTGCTGGAGCCGACGAGCGTGGTGGCCAAGGCGTGGGAGCAGGTGGAACGGGTCGGCGGCAGGTCCTGGTTCGAGCCGCGGCGCGTGCTGGTGACGGGCGCCGGTCCGATCGGGGCGCTGGCCGCTCTGCTGGGCGTGCAGCGCGGTCTGGACGTACACGTGCTGGACCGCGTCACCGGAGGTCCCAAGCCGGCGCTGGTGGAGGCTCTGGGCGCGACGTACCACGCGGAGAGCGCCGAGAAGCTGATCCCCGCCCTCGGCCCGGACGTCATCATCGAAGCCACCGGAGCGGCCGAGGTGGTGTTCGCGTCGATGTCCGGCACCGCGCCCTACGGGATCGTCTGCCTGACCGGTGTGTCGCCCACCGGCCGCAGCCTGAACGTGGAGGGCGGCACCATCAACCGGGAGATCGTGCTGGAGAACGACGTGGTGGTGGGCTCGGTCAACGCCAACCTGCGCCACTACCGGCAGGCCGCGGACGCGCTGGCCGGGGCGGACCTTCCGTGGCTGGAGAGGCTCATCACCCGCAGGGTTCCGCTGGACCGTGCCGAGGAGGCGTTCACGGCACGGTCCGACGACATCAAGGTCGTCGTGGACCTCGGTCCAGGGGCCGAATGATCCTGAGCGCGGACGCGGGACTCCGCCAGGCCCCGAGGTACGGCCAGGCCCCGAGGCAGGGCCAGAACCCGCCCCCGGCCTCGCGGCGCCTGCGCACCGGCCGGGCGGTCAGCGGCGCGTCCTCTCGCGACGACGGTGCTCCCGCAGCATCGCGCTGTCCGCGAGCGCCAGCAGAGCCAGGACGGCGAAGAGTATCGCGACGGCTCCCAGCGCCCACGGATTCGGAGCACTGCCCCCGTGCGAGCGCGACGCCCACACCCCGAACAGCACGGCGAGAGCCAGGAACAGCGGCGTGTGGATCTTCGCGAGCACGTGCCTCAGCCTGTACGCACGGCGTGCGGCCACCGCCGCCCCGGCGTCGTGCCGGCCCTGGGGCGGGGGACCACCCCGGGGCGGGGGAGGGCCCGCGCCGTCCTCATGGCGCAGCTCGCCCGGCTCGGGACTGTGGTCGCGCATCGACGCCTCCAGCGGCGAAGGACCCCTTGTTCTCAGGGTAGTCCCGCCCCGGGCGGACCCATGCGGTACTTCCGCGAGAGCCGTCGAAGCTGTACTAGCCTGACCCGATGTCTGACAACGCTGCTCCCCTGATCGTCGTCATGGGTGTCTCAGGATCGGGAAAGACAACAGTCGGCCAGGCGATCGCCCAGCGGCTCGCTGTGCCCTATGCCGAAGCCGACGACTTCCATTCGCCGCAGAACGTGGCCAAGATGCGGGCCGGCGTCCCCTTGGACGACGAGGACCGCCGCCCGTGGCTCGACGCGATCGCCACCTGGCTCGCCGAGCACGCCGGACGGGGAGGCGTGGTCACCTGCTCGGCCCTCAAGCGGCGTTATCGCGACCGGCTCGCCGCCGTGTCGTCCGAAGTCTTCTTCCTCCACCTCGACGGTTCGGCGGAACTCATCGCCGGCCGGCTCGCGCGGCGCGAGGACCACTTCATGCCGACGAGCCTCCTGCGGTCCCAGATCGACGCCCTGGAACCGCTGGAGCCCGACGAGCCCGGCGCGGCCGTTCCCATCGACGGAACGCCCGGGCGGACGACCGCTCTGGCACTCGCCGCGGTCGAGGCCCGATGAGCCGGACGCCGGACGCGGACCGAGCGTCTTCGCCGGGCCTCGAACACTCCTCCGGCCTGCCCAGCTCTGCCGGTCAGCGCCGCTGATCCTCCGGTGGTGCGGCCGGCCGTCCCCTCGCTGAGTCCACGCGGCCCGCCCTCCACGCCCGGGAGGGCGGGAAGGGCTCCGCCCCGTCGGTTTCCGCGTGCTCACCGCATTCGGCCTCCGCCCCGGCGGTGGACTCGCCGGCTGCGGGGATCCCGACATGGGCAGCGGGCGCTCCTTGAGCGTAGCGGTAGCCCTTCCGGTACTGCTCGGCATCGCTGTCCGGCGAGCCGCCGCACCCGAGCAGGACCAGGAGCAGAACCGGGAGCAGGAGGGGCCGGCGACGCGGGCCCCGCGGCCCGTACCCGCGTACGGAGTCCAGGCCCGGGGTCCTGACCGGCAACGTCCACGTGAGGCAGTTCCCCTCTGCCGGTATGCCCCGTCCCCGTGGTCTCCGTTGCTGCCACTCCTGCCCTTCGGCCTCCACCTCACAGTCTGGTTCGCCACCGGGGCAGCGCTTGAATCCGGCGACTTTCCTCTCCCGGCCGGGGGACGGCCCCGCGCCCGTACGAACGGACATGAGGGGAGCGCCGGTGAGCGCGACGCTACGCCTGGGGACCGCGCCCAGGGCCGACCCGCACGAGGTGGAACACGAGGTGAGGTACGCGGATGCCGGGACCGGAGCCGGGACCGGAGCCCCGCGCGTGGTGGCCCATGCGGAACGTGAACTGCCGCCCGGGGGCGTCCCGGTCTCCCTCGCGGCGCGCAGGAACGGCATACGCTCCTTCGTCCTGTGGGCCGACCGGTACCGCCAACGCCGGACCGCCACCATCATCACCATGACCGCTTCCGGCGGCGTCACCACCTGCCGATTCCTGGGCGAGCAGGGCGAGACCATCGGCACGCTCACACGCGAGAAGGTCCTTTCGGGCAGCGGTCTGCGCACCCGCTGGACGGTCGCGCAGACCGCTGCGCCGGACAGGACACGCCGCTGGAGTCCCGGTCCAGTGACGACGGAGTGCGGGTGCACGAGGAGGGGTCGGCCGACGGCTCGCCGCCGCGCTGCCGCTGCTGGTCCGCAGCTTCGAACCATCCTCCTGGGACGAGGCAAAGACCTGAACCGGCCCGTACGGGCGACCGGGGCCCCACGGGAAGCGCGAGCGGGGTCACAGGTACCGGCGGATCGGTATGACGACCGCCTCCTGCGCGCGCTGGACGAGTGAACGCTTCTTCCACCGCGCCGCGCTGATGGGCTCGCTCACGGCGAGGTCCTCGTCGAAGTGACGGTCCAGGGAGGCGGTGAACCCCTCCTCCAGAACGGCGAGCATGACCTCTTCGTCGTGGTCGAGAGAGCGCCGGTTGAAGTTGGTGGACCCGATCAGGGAGAGCACGTGATCGACGGTGATGACCTTGGCGTGCATCATCGTCGGCTGGTACTGGAAGATCTTCACGCCGCAGGCGGTGAGGTCCTCGTAGTAGTGCTGCCCGGCCAGCTGGCAGACGCGCTTGTCGGTGTGCGGGCCCGGCAGCAGGATCTCCACCTCGACCCCGCGGCGTGCGGCGGCGCAGAGCAACTCGATGAAGTACGCGTCGGGGGAGAAGTAGGCGGTGGCCAGACGGAATCTTTCCTCGGCGGACTCCAGCCCGACCCGGATCAGGGTCTGCATGTCCTGCCAGCCGAAACTGGCCGATCCGCGTACCACCTGGACGACCGCGTCGCCCTGCGAGCGGTGCTCGACGAACCGGTCGCGGTCGTCGAAGAGGTTGTCGTGACATTCGGCCCAGTTCTGGGAGAAGGCCGCGGCGATGCCGTCCACCGCCGGGCCCCGGACCTGCACGTGGGTGTCGCGCCACTCGTTCTCGTTGCGGGCGTCGCCGCACCATTCCTGGGCGATCCCCACACCGCCGGTGAAGGCCGTGTCCTCGTCGACGACGAGGACCTTGCGGTGGCAGCGGTGGTTCTGTTTGAACGGCGAGAGGTGCAGGGGCTTGCGGAACCACGCGACCTGGACCCCGGCCCGCTCCATCGCCTCCAGCTGGTCCTTCTCGATCAGCCGGCTGCCGAAGCCGTCCAGCAGCAGCCGCACCCGTATCCCCTGGCGGGCACGCTCGGCCAGCGCCTGGGCGAACTCGCGGGCTATGTCGCCCTTCCAGTACACGAACGTCATCATGTCCACGGTGTGCTGCGCGGAGCGGATCCCGGCCAGCATCGCCGCGAAGATCTCGTCCCCGTTACGGAGCGGGACCAGCATGTTGCCCTCGGTGGCGGCGATGCCGATCAGTCTCTCCAGACGTCGCCGTATCCGCGCGGCGCGGTCCTCGAGGGTCCGGGCGGCCTGCGGGAGGGCGGTGCCGGGATTCGTTTCCGGCCGGTCCTGTGTGCTGGTCATGGCGTCACCTGGCCGGCGCAGACGGGGGGCGGGAACTGCGATCCCGGTCCGGCGCGGGCCGCCGCAGCGTGGTGACTGTACCGGGTGGCCCGCGTCCCCCACGACCCGCTCGGCCGTGGCCCGGCGCCGGAAGGGCCGGCTGCCTCCTCGACGGTGCGGGTACGCGCCGGCCTTGAGCGGCTAGAGTTCCGGCCCGACGGAAGACCGACAAGGGGGGCGCTGTGGCCAAGGTCAACATCAGTCTCGACGCGGAACTGGTGGTGGAAGTGATGGTCCTGGCCGGGATCGGCTCGCCCCAGGACGCCGTCGAGGCGGTCGTACGCGACTACATCGCCCGCGGCCACCGCACGGAGGCACGGGCCGAGTCCACGGAACGGGCCGTGCGCGAGGCCGAGGCCAAGCCGCCGGAGCCACAGGGCTGACCGACGCGGGCCTCCTGGGCCGCGCGCTTCCCGGGGCGGGTGCCTCCTGGACCGCCACCTCCCGGGGCGGGCGCTTCCCGGGGCGGGTGCCTCCTGGACCGCCCACCTCCCGGGGCGGGCGCCTCATCTCCGCTGAGCAGGCGTCGGCGCAGGGAGAACGCGCCGGCTGAAGACCCGCACGCCCTGGGAGTGCGTGGCCCCATGACGCGTCCCGACTCCCGAAGCCAGGGGTTCGCCCGCTGGAACGGCGTGAAGCCGTCGTCCGAGACGATGACCCCGCCGACCTCCTCGGCGATGCCGATCACCAGCGCGTCACCCCGGCCCTCGGTCCCGGCCGGAGGCTGAACGACGGTTCCCGCGGCGATGGCCGTCTCCACCCGGGGCCGTTCTCCGGCGGCCACGTCGTGGCGCGCAGTGGCGTCGACCACCACGTGGACGTCGCGGTCGGGATGTTTGAACCGCAGGGACCGGGCAGCTGCCGCGGGCCGGAGCCGGCGCGCCGCTCATGAGGCGCAAAGCGACCGGCCGCAGCCGCCGCCCGCCTCTCCTGGGCGCTTGACGGGCAACTCGCCATGGGGACGGCCGTCCCCCCAAGCCGCATATGTGCAACAGCGGACCGTCCAGGACGTTCAGTCAGCCACCACCACGAGCTTGCCTCGTGTGTGTCCCTCGCGTACGAGCTGCTGCGCTTCGGCGGCCTTCTCCAGGGGGAAAGCCTGCGCGATCTCCACCCTCACCAGGCCCGCTTCGGCCATGCGGCCGAGCTCTGCCAGGTCGCCGGAACCGGGGCGCGCGAAGACGTAGTCCCCACCGGACGCCTTGTCCTGCGGATCGGCAACCGACGCCAGGCGTCCGCCGGCCCGTAGGAGGCCCGGTGACGCCCGCCGAGTGCGTTTGCCCGCCGCGTCGAGGACGGCGTCCAGGGCGTCGGGCGCGAGGGCGCGCACGCGTTCCGCGAAGTCTCCGCGGTAGGTGACCGGTTCGGCGCCCAGCGGACGGAGGAAGTCATGGTTGCCCTCGCTCGCGGTGCCGATGACGCGGGCACCCAGCGCGGCTGTGGCAGTGAAGCCTTCGGAGAGCGCGAGCCGGATGGCGTGGCTCGTTCCTCGGTGTGCCGTCAGCAGGGCATTGACGAAGGTCTCGAAGGGGCCGGGGCTGATCCGGCACCCGTCGTCCTCCATCGGCCCGATGCCCGATGGGAGTTTCAGCTCCGCCTCAGGAACCGAGACCCGATCTGGTCCACGTCGACATCGAAAGGCTCGGCGACATCCCCGACGGCGGCCACAAGGCCCTCGGTCGGCAGGCGGGCCGCAAGACCGGGCCAAGGCATGCATGGGCCATCCGCCCAACGCGGTCGACGCCCACTCCCGCCTCGCCTGGAGCGAGATCCACGCAGGCGGGAAGAAGGAAACCGCCGTCGGATTCCGGCAGCGCGCACGGCTGCCTCACCACTGCCGGAATCACCGTCCAGCGGGCCCTGACCGGCAACGGTGCCTGTCAAGAATCACATCTCTGGCTCAACTCCCTTGCACGGCAGGAGATTTCACGCGAGTGCACTCGCCCCTACCGGCCCCGGACGAACGGGAAGGTGGAGCGGTTCAACCGCGCACTGCTGGACGAACGGGCCTACGCCAAGCCATACCGCACCGAGACCGAGACCGAGACCGAGACCGAGCGATGCGAGGCATGCCCCGCCTGGCCCCACACCTGCAATCACCACCGCGGACACCGCGCTCCAGGACCAACCACCCGCAAGCCGCGTCCCCCACCTCGCGGATCAGTACATGGCATCGCCCTTGGGCACCACGAGAGCGGTGTCGACGCGGTGGAAGGTCTTGCTCGGCGTGGTGAAGGAGCTGATGCCCGGAATCCGCAGCTGCGCGCCGGAGGGCACGGGCGGTGCGGGTGAAGCGGCCAGGGGAGGGCCACCTGGGCGGGCGAGGCGGCGATCAGGAATCCTCGCCGGTCCCACCCGTTGTCGGCGCCCGGCGAAGCATCCGGGCGGCGCCGTGCGGTGAGCCTGCCGATCAGTACGTAGAGCACAGCGGCGCCGACCACGGCACCGACCAGGGAAGGCAGCCCGTCCGCGAG
>NZ_JBSFTV010000036.1:0-73093 GCF_053591455.1 Streptomyces sp. NPDC003016 | reverse complement strand
ACGCCCGGTTACATTCCGAACCCGGAAGCTAAGCCTTTCAGCGCCGATGGTACTGCAGGGGGGACCCTGTGGGAGAGTAGGACACCGCCGAACAAATTTTATGCCCCGGTCCCTGGACTTATGTCCAGGGACCGGGGCTTTTTTGCGTTTAAGGTCAAGTCATGCGCTACGACCTCATCATCTTCGACAATGACGGCGTGCTCGTGGACAGCGAGCCCATCTCCAACACCGTCCTCGCCGGCTATCTGAGCGAGCTGGGACATCCCACCTCGTACGAGGAGTCGCTACGGGACTATATGGGTGGGGCCGTGCACCGGATCCACGATGTTGTACTGGAACGGTCCGGGCAGCGACTGCCCGAGGACTTCGACAAGACGCTGCACGCCCGGATCTTCGCCGCCTTCGAGCAGGAGCTGAAGCCGGTCGGCGGGGCGGAGGAGCTGCTGGGGCAGCTGGTGGCGGACGGGACGTCGTACTGTCTCGCGTCCTCCGGGAGTCATGAGCGGATCCGGGTCGGGCATCTGGTGGCCGGGTTGGACGAGTGGTTCGAGGAGAGCTGGATCTTCAGCTCGCAGGACGTCGGGCGGGGCAAGCCGGCGCCGGACCTCTTCCTTTACGCCGCGGAACGGATGGGCGTACCGGCGGAGCGGTGTGTCGTGGTGGAGGACAGCCCGCTCGGGGTGGAGGCGGCCAGGGCCGCCGGGATGGATGTGTACGGCTTCACGGCCATGAATCCGGCGGACAGGCTGCCCGGGGCCACCGGGTACTTCTCCGAGCTGGGGGAGTTGCCGGGATTGCTCGCGTGATAGCTACCCATGGGTAGGTGGCGGGCCTACGCTGTGCGGCCATGACTGACGCGCGCCTGCGGCACGGCAGGGCTTCCCTGGGATTGAGCTTCTTCGCGCAGGGCGTGGCTTTCGCGCTTCTCGTGACGCGGTTGCCGGCCATCCAGAACCGGTACGGGATATCCGACGGGCTGCTGCCCGTCTTCCTGGCCGCCGTGCCGATCCTGGCGGGTGTGGGGAGCGTCGGTGCTGAGCAGCTGGTGAAGCGGGTCAGGCCGAGCGTCGTGCTGCGGTGGTCGCAGCCGGTGGTGCTGCTGGCGCTTCTCGTGGTCGGGGCCGGCAGCGAGATGTGGCAAGTGGGCCTTGCGCTGGGGGCGTTCGGGCTGGCGGTCGGGGCGTTGGACGCGTCGATGAACATGCTGGGGGTGAGTCTTCAGCGGGCGTACGGGCGCAGCATCATGCTCGGTTTCCACGCGGCGTACAGCCTTGGCGGGATCGTGGGGGCGTCGCTGGCGTGGGTGGGAGCGCATGGAGGGCTGTCACTGGTCGTCTCGTATCTGCCTGTGGTGGTGGTGCTGTTGCCTGCGGCGTTGGGCGGCAGCCGGTGGTATGCCGACGGTGTGGCGGGGGAGGGGGAAGCCGCTTCGAGGGGTGGGCCGGGTGGCTTCAAGTTGTTGCTGCCGCTGTGTCTGGTGATGACGTTTGCTTACATCGGGGACTCGACGGTCTCGAACTGGAGCGCCAAGTACCTGCAGGACGTGCTCGGTTCGTCGGAGCAGGCGGCGACCCTTCCGTACAACGTGTATATGGTCACGACCTGGGTCGGGCGGGCCGTCGGGGACCTTGGTGTGCGGCGCTTCGGGGCCGTTGCCGTGGTGCGGGGAGGGACGCTGCTCGCCGCGGGCGGGTTCGCCGTGGTGGCGGGGGCGCCGGGGGTGGGCGCGGGGATGCTCGGGTTCACGATGCTCGGGTTCGGGCTGTGCGTGATCGTGCCGCAGGCGTTCGCGGCGGCGGGACGGTTGTTCCCCGGGGCGGCGAGTGATGCGGCTGTCGCCCGGCTCAATGTCTTCAACTACGTGGGGTTCCTGGTCGGGGCGCCGTTGGTGGGGGCGCTCGGGGAGGCGTGGAGCTACCGGGGGGCGATGCTCGTGCCCATGGGGTTGGTGCTGGTGACGCTGGTGTACGCCCGGTCGTTCGCGTCCGGGACCGACCGATACGGTGGCGGGCATGAGCGGGCGCGCACTGTTGATGTGGGATGACGCGGTAACTGGCTACGACTTCGGGGCGAGCCATCCGATGGACCCGGTCAGGCTCGACCTGACGATGGGGCTGGTACGGGCGTACGGGCTCGACCGGATGGTGGAGGTGGTCGCCGCGCCGGTCGCGGGGGACTCGACGCTGCGGCTCGTGCACCGTGAGGACTATGTGGCGGCGGTGCGGGCGGCCTCGGCGGATCCGCGGGGGGCGGACCAGGCGTACGGGCTGGGAACCGTCGACGATCCGGCTTTCGCCGGGATGCACGAGGCTTCCGCGCTGATCGCCGGGCAGTCGGTGGGAGCGGCGGAGGCGGTCTGGCGGGGGGAGGCCGCGCACGCGGTGAACTTCGCGGGCGGGCTGCACCATGCGATGCCGGGGGGTGCGGCGGGGTTCTGCATCTACAACGACGCGGCGCTCGCGATCGCGCGTCTGCTGGAACTGGGGGCGGAGCGGGTCGCGTACGTGGATGTGGACGTGCACCACGGGGACGGGGTACAGGCGGCGTTCTGGGACGACCCGCGGGTGCTGACGGTCTCGCTCCACGAGCACCCGAGGACGCTGTTTCCGGGGACGGGGTGGCCGGAGGAGACGGGCGGGAGCGGGGCGGGGGAGGGCTCTGCGGTGAATGTGGCGCTGCCGGCGGGGACGGGGGACGCGGGGTGGCTGCGGGCGTTCCACGCGGTCGTGCCGGAGCTGTTGGCGGACTTCCGGCCTCAGGTGCTGGTGACGCAGCACGGGGCGGACACGCACTTCGACGATCCACTGGCGCATCTGGCTGTCTCGCTGGACGCGCAGCGGGCGGTGCAGGCGGCCTGCCACGACCTGGCTCATGAGTACGTGGAGGGTGGGGCGTGGGTGGCGCTGGGGGGCGGGGGATATGCGGTGGTGGACGTCGTGCCGCGCTCCTGGACGCACCTGGTGGGGATCGCGGCGCACCGGCCGATCGATCCGGAGTCGGTGATCCCGGCGTCTTGGCGGGAGGAAGTGTACGCACGTACACGGCAGTTGGGGCCGGGGCGGATGACGGATGGGCTCACGCCGGCCTGGAAGGGGTGGGACGCGGGGTACGACCCGGCGGACCGGCTGGACCAGGCGGTGCTGGCGGCTCGGCGAGCGGCGTTTCCTTTGCGGGGGCTGCTGGCGTAGGGCGGTGCGGGCTGAGGGGTGTGGGGTGCGGGTGCGGGTGCGGTGGGGCGGGTTACGCCGAGTGTGGGGTGTGTTCGGGGTTTCGGGGAAAAGGGGGTGAGGGTGCGGGAGCATCGGGAGGGTGTTGAGTACCGGCGCGCTGCGTGCGCATCTGTTGGCGGCCCGGCTGGCCGGGCCCGTGGCCACCTCGCGGGAGAAGAGCCTGCGCAGCTATCGGTTGTTCGCCGCGCGGGATCCGCGGGTGCTGCTCGGGCTCGATCCCTTGTGGGCGTGGGACGAGCTCGATGTGATGGCTCTGATGGCCGACAAGTGCGGTGTCTCTGATGATCCGGGATGTGTCACCGGGACTGATGTGATTGACCCCGAGCGGACTCTGGCCGGGCTGGATGCCTTCGCCCGCAGGCTGGGGGAAGCCGCCGCACGGCGGGTGCCGGTGCTGTTCGGGACCGGTCATCCGCACCGGTTGCTCGAGTTCTACGCCGTCCTCGCAGACGCTTTGTCGGCGGCGGGGTGCCTCGTCCTCACACCGGCGCAGGGGCGATGTGTCGACATAACGACCCGGTTCGGCGTACGTACGTACAACCTCGACTACGTACGGGGAGTCGCGCTGATGCGTGAACCCGGCGCGCGCGGCCCCGCGAGTGAGACCGGCGCACACAGCCATTCCCCCCTCCCGATCCGGGTCGCGCTCGCTGCTGCGGGGGAGGCCGGCGGGCCTCTGCCCGGGCTGGTCGTGGGGGACCACGGATGGGTCTGCGGTGCAGGTCAGCTCGGTATCGAGGCCATCGGGCTCGCGGATACGGACGATCCCGCGCTGTTCGTCGGAGAGGCCGAGGGGCAGGTGTCCGTCGCCGTTCCGCTTGATGACGCTGTGCGGTCTGATTACTACCGGCCGCTTACTCGCTATGTACTCAATCGAGCGTGTCTGTCACAGTAGGTGGCCGGTGGCTGCTCCTCTTCCCCACTCGTATCACCCGCCCCTAGTCTGGGAGTGAGCGCACAACGACGAAGAGTCACCGGAGGGGAAGCCGGTGCGCGTCGGGTGCGGAAGGTACAGGTGGTGGGTCATGGCTGCTGGCAGTGAGAGGCCTCTCAACGAGGTCAAGTTTCTGACCGTGGCGGAAGTCGCCTCGGTGATGCGAGTGTCCAAGATGACCGTGTACCGATTGGTGCACAGCGGTCATCTGCCGGCGATCCGGGTGGGCAGGTCCTTCCGGGTTCCGGAGCAAGCAGTTCACGAGTACCTCCGAGAGTCCTTTGTGGGGGTGGAATCAGCCTGACGAGGACCTCGGATTACGTCCCTCTCCCGGTGGCGGGTAGGCTAGGCCCTCGTAGGTCGTGTGGGCCCAGACGCCCCGCACCGAGTGAAGAGAAGTGAGCGAGGGTAGTCGTGGGCTCTGTTATCAAGAAGCGGCGCAAGCGGATGGCCAAGAAGAAGCACCGCAAGCTGCTCAAGCGCACCCGCGTTCAGCGTCGCAACAAGAAGTAAGCGGCAGCTGTACGTGGACCGCAGCCCTCCCACCGTCATGGTGGGAGGGCTGCGGTGCGTTCCGGGCCGGCTGGCCCGGGCGCGCGTGTCCGTCGTCATTTCGGGTGCCGTGAGGTCCTCACAGAGCAACATCCAACCGCTACGGTTGCGCCAGGGAAGTCCGAGGGAAGGCGCTGATCTTGGGCAAGGTCGTGCTCGTCACAGGTGTGGCCCGGCAGCTGGGTGGCCGTTTCGTACGGCGCATCCAGCGTGATCCCGAGGTGGACCGGGTGATCGGCGTCGACGCGGTCCCTCCCGACCACCACCTGGGAGACGCCGACTTCGTGCGGGCGGACATCCGCCGGCCCGCCATCGCGCGCGTGCTCGCCGAGCACCGGGTCGACACCGTCGTGCACATGGCCGTCACCGGTACGCCGCTGGGCACCGGCGGCAGCCGTACGTCGGTGAAGGAGACCAACGTCATCGGCACCATGCAGTTGCTCGGCGCGTGCCAGAAGTCGCCGACCGTGCAACGGCTCGTCGTGAAGTCGAGTACGAGCGTGTACGGGTCGGCGCCGCGCGACCCCGCCGTCTTCACCGAGACCACACCGCCGAAGTCACTGCCCAGCGGCGGCTTCGCGAAGGACGCGGTCGAGGTCGAGGGGTACGTACGGGGCTTCGCGCGCCGTCGGCCCGACGTGGCCGTGTGCGTGCTCCGTTTCGCCAACATCCTCGGGCCCTGTGCGGATTCCCCGCTGGCCGACTACTTCTCGCTGCCGGTGCTGCCCACGGTGTTCGGGTACGACCCGCGGCTGCAGTTCGTGCACGAAGACGATGTCATCGACGTTCTGCGCATCGCCTCGCACGACCCGCGGCGCGGAACGATGAACAGCGGGACCTTCAATGTCGCCGGCGACGGCGTGCTGACGCTCTCGCAGTGCTCGCGGCGGCTGGGACGGCCGACCGTTCCGGTGCTGCTGCCCGCCGTCACCTGGGTCGGATCCGCGCTGCGGACCGTCGGGGTGACCGACTTCTCGCCCGAGCAGATCCGGCTGCTGACGCACGGGCGGGTCGTCAGGACCGCCCAGATGCGCGAGACACTGGGGTTTGACCCCACGTACACGACCGCGGAGGCTTTTTCGGACTTCGCGGACAGCCGGGGCGCAGGTCTGCTGCCGCCCGAGGCTCTTGCCCGTACCGTCGACCGGCTCTCCACTCTCGTCAGCAAGGAGCGCATCTGACATGGCCGATGCCAAGGTCATCCCCTTCGGTGATGAACCGAGGACGAGGCGACCCAGGCCCAAGTCCAAGGACGCGGTTTCTTCCGCTTCCGCGGCCGCCGCCTCCAAGGGGGCCAGGGGGAAGCGGCCGCCGGGGCGCAAGGGCGGGCCGCTCGCGCCCGTACCGGAGCAGCCGGCGGGTCCGGGCGATGCGGTGGACGCGGAGACCGCGGAGACCGCGGTGACGCCGGAGGAGCCGAAGGCGGACCCCGGGGGCGGGGGCGGCTGGGACCGGCGGATCGCGGGCGGGCTGGCGTTCCTGCGGCGGCGGCTCACCGGTGACTACGAGGTCGACGAGTTCGGTTACGACGAGGAGCTCACCGACAAGGTCCTGATGTCGATGATCAGGCCCCTGTACGAGAAGTACTTCCGGGTGGAGGTCAAGGGCATCGAGAACATCCCGTCGGAGGGCGGGGTGCTCATCGTCGCCAACCACTCGGGGACGCTGCCGCTGGACGGGCTGATGCTCCAGGCCGCGGTGCACGACAACCATCCGGCCGGGCGGAACCTGCGGCTGCTCGCGGCGGACCTGGTGTTCATGCTGCCGGTCGTGAACGAGCTGGCCCGTAAAGCCGGGCACACGCTGGCCTGCGCGGAGGACGCGGAGGAGCTGCTGCGGCGGGGCGAGGCCGTCGGTGTGATGCCGGAGGGCTTCAAGGGGATCGGGAAGCCGTTCGGCGAGCGGTACAAGCTGCAGCGGTTCGGGCGGGGCGGGTTCGTCTCCACGGCGCTGCGGGCGGGCGCGCCGATCGTGCCGTGCTCGATCGTGGGGGCGGAGGAGATCTACCCGATGATCGGCAACGCGCGGACGCTGGCGCGGGTGCTCGGGATTCCGTACTTCCCGATCACGCCCACGTTCCCTTGGCTGGGGCCGCTGGGGGCGGTGCCGTTGCCGACGAAGTGGACGATCCAGTTCGGGGAGCCGATTCCTACGGAGGGGTATCCGGCGGAGGCGGCGGAGGACCCGATGCTGATGTTCAACCTGACGGACCAGGTGCGGGAGCAGATTCAGCACACCCTGTACAAGCTGCTGGTGCAGCGGCGGTCAGTGTTCTTCTGAGTGCGGGTGGGACGGACAGGGGTGTGGGCCCGGTCTCCGGGGAGAGCGGGCCCACGGCGTGGCTGTCCTGCTGCCTTCGCTGCCTTTACTCCTGTGCTTTTTCCTCGTCGATGCCCAGGCCCGGGAGGATTCCGGGGAGCAGCGGAGGGACGGTGACGTCCGGGACCGGCGGCCGCCGGTCGCTGTCCTTGGAGGACGGTGGCGACGGGGGCGTCAGGTCGGCCGGCGGAGGATCCAGGATGTCGCCCGGCTTGCCGCCGAGCAGGCCCTCGTCCTTGGACTTGCCGGGGGACGAGGGCGGGTTGGGCTTGGTGTCGCCGCCCGTGCGGCCGCCGGAGGACGTGGTGGTGGAAGGGGCGGGGCGGTCCGTGTCCGGTGTGCCCGTACGGTCCTGGGTGGAGCCGGGGCGTTCCGGGTCGCGGGTCGGCTTCGGCGTGGGCGGCAGGAGCGACTGGAGGGGGGCGACCTCTTCGTCCATGGCTTCGAAGACCGAGCTGACCTGGTCCCCCACATCGGTCAGCTGCGCCGGAAGCCGCTCCCGCAGGCTGCTCCAGGCTTCGCGGTGCGACTTGGTGAAGGACGACAGGGTCTGGATCGCGCCGATGGAACCGTCGCGCTCGTAGGCACGGGTGAGGAGGCGGTGGCCCTCGCCCACGTCGTGTGTCATCCCGCTCAGCGTGCGTCTGACCTCGCCCAGCTGCTCGTGGTCGAGCTCGGCGGTCCGGCCGCGCTCCATGAGGCGACGGGCCTCCTGGAAGCGGGTCGATGCCTGGTTGAGGTAGAGCTCACCACGGGCGGCGTCGTCGTCGGCCATGGTGAGTTTGACGTCTTCCATGCCGCGCTTCAGCCCGTACAGCGAATCACCCGGCAGGGCGTCGGAACTCGCAGCGGCCACTCCGCTGAAGGCTCCTGCGGCCACACCGACGGTGAGCCCACCCGCAGCGATGCCCTTCGACCATCGGGAGCGCGGGCGCAGCTTCCGGAGCGGGGACGCCCGGTGGGCGCCCCGTCCGGTCCGCTGCTCGGGCACCGTAGGGCCCGCCGGCGCGCCGCCTTCGGCGACCATGGCCTCCATGGCGGCGATGAGCTGGGCCCGCTGGACGACTTTGACCTCGGGGTCCAGCTCCGGTGACGGCAGCTCGCCGAAACCCTTCGCCAGGGCCAGAAGCCGTGTGGTCTCCGGTCCTTCAGCTGTTTCTTCGGGCTGATCTGCCGCCGTGCCCTGGGGCGTCTGTGCCTCCAGCGCCTGGGCGAAGGCGTTCGCCCGCCGGTGCGCCGATACGTTCGCGATCACTGGCGGCACCTCCTCTCGTCATGACGATCGACTCCCCTGGGGGTCCGGAAGGTTGCACGCCATGAGTACATCCACACGATCGAGTGAGTGGCTGCGGGCATGGCGTGACCGCAGGGAGCCTGCATCCCGCACAACGAGCGTCGCGGCACTTGGGTTACGCGCGAAGGATGATCGGACCACAACGTCATGGAAGCGTCACCAACTGTGAGTCGTGGTCGGCCGATCGGCTGCGTCTTCGGGCGTGTGCGGGTGGGTGCGGGTGTCAGCGGGCGTCTTCGGGCAGGAGCCGGGCCAGTGTACGTACGGCCCGGTACTGGAGGGTCTTGATCGCGCCCTCGTTCTTGCCCATCACGCGGGCCGTCTCGGCGACCGAGAGCCCCTGGAGGAAGCGCAGGGTCACGCACTCCTGCTGCTGCGGGTTGAGTTTGCGGACCGCTTCGAGGAGGGCCGCGTTGGAGAGGGATTCGAGGACGGAGTCCTCCGGGCTGCGCTCGACCTCGTTGGCGTCGAGCATTTCGCCGGTGGTCACTTCGAGGCGGAAACGGCTCGATTTGAAGTGGTCGGCGACCAGGTTGCGGGCGATGGTGACCAGCCAGGCGCCGAAGTCGCGGCCCTGCCAGGTGAAGGTGGAGATGCGGCGCAGGGCGCGCAGGAACGTCTCGCTGGTCAGGTCTTCCGCGGTCGCCTTTCCGCCGACGCGGTAGTAGATGTACCGGTAGACCGTGTCGCTGTACTGGTCGTAGAGGCGGCCGAACGCATCGGCCTCGCCGGCCTGAGCGCGTTCGACGAGGTCCATCATGCGTGCGCTGTCGCTGTCGGCGCTGGGCCGACGGGTGGTGGACGTGCCGGTGCCCGAGCCGGCGCCGCGGCTGCGTCTGGCGACCGCCGCACCGCCGTCGGCCAGGGCGTAGCAGGGGCCGACAAGTGCAGGGGTGGCGAGGGCGGGGACGGCGTACGCGGTGGGGACGAAGCCGCGCAAACGGTCCACGACCGTTGCGCGCAGCGTAGCCAGGCCCGAGGCGTCAACCCCGACG
This sequence comes from Streptomyces sp. NPDC003016, assembly GCF_053591455.1. NCBI lineage: Bacteria > Bacillati > Actinomycetota > Actinomycetes > Kitasatosporales > Streptomycetaceae > Streptomyces > Streptomyces sp. NPDC003016. Next base: position 63,769 of record NZ_JBSFTV010000036.1, on the reverse strand, counting down.
TGTGGGTACACGGGACTCCCAGAGGCAGAGCTTCCAACACGTTCAGTGCGGGACCGTTCACCCGTCGTGCTGACGGGTGAGGTCCGGTATGCGTCTGAGGAGAATAACGCTTCGTACAGGCAGCGCTACACCTAGTTGCTAAAATCATCGATTCCGTCGCTTCTGTTGCGTCTACGCGATGGTTCGAGTGGCAGATCGTGATCATTTGCTGATCGGATCACTTCGTAATCTGCGTGGTTGCTGGATGCGTTGTGCCCGAGTCGCGGTGGCGGGACTGGCGGGAGCAACGGGAGGGTAGGAGCCCCGGATTGTCTGCCGGGGCTCGCGCGTCGCGGCGGGCCGTCAGCGGCGGCGGCGGTGCAGGGCCATCGCGGCCGCGGTGCCGCCGGCGAGGGCGCCGACCCCGGCGGCCGCCGGGATGCCGACCTTGGCGGCCTTGCGGCCGGTGCGGTAGTCGCGCAGCCGCCACTCGCGTTCGCGGGCGTACTTGCGCAGCTTCGCGTCGGGGTTGATCGCGTACGGGTGACCGACGAGCGAGAGCATCGGGATGTCGTTGTGGGAGTCGCTGTACGCCGCGCAGCGGGCCAGGTCGAGGCCCTCGGCGGCGGCCAGGGCGCGGACCGCCTCGGCCTTCGCGGGGCCGTGCAGGGGCTCGCCGACGAGCCTGCCCGTATAAACGCCGTCGACGGACTCGGCGACCGTGCCCAGCGCGCCGGTCAGGCCGAGGCGGCGGGCGATGATCGTGGCCGTCTCGATGGGCGCGGCGGTGACCAGCCAGACCTTCTGGCCCGCGTCGAGGTGGGCCTGGGCGAGGGCGCGGGTGCCGGGCCAGATGCGCTCGGCCATGTACTCGTCGTAGATCTCCTCGCCGATGGTCATCAGTTCGGAGACGCGGTGGCCCTTGACGATGGACAGCGCGCTCTCGCGGGCGTCCTGCATGTGCTCGGGGTCCTCGACGCCGGCGAGCCGGAACCATGCCTGCTGCCAGGCGAAGCGGGCCAGCTCCTGGCGCTGGAAGAACTTCCGCTTGTACAGGCCGCGGCCGAAGTGGAAGATCGCGGCGCCCTGCATCACGGTGTTGTCGAGATCGAAGAAGGCGGCGGCCCGGTCGTCTCCGACGACGGGGAACGCCGGTTCTTCGGGCGTGCCCGGCGGCGTCGCGCCGAGACCTTCGAGTTCCTCGAGCTCCTGCGACGTCTTGCGTGCTGCCTCGGCTGCTGCCTCTCCCGCCAGCACGCTCCGTGCTGTCGCGGAGCGCCTACGGGGGGTGAGCCATCCCAGTGCGGCCATGTCGTGAGCATAGCCAGTCTGTTCGGTACTTCCCGACCTGGCGGGATGCGGTGGAGTGAACTCTGCGGGGCGCCGGTGCAGCGCGGGGGACGGGGAGCGCGGCCGGGCGGGGCGAGAATGGCGGTATGAGCCCCTTGCTGCGACGCGCGCACACGAAGAGGAAGCCCGGCGAGCGGTTGGTCACGCTGGTGGGCAAGCCCGGCTGCCACCTCTGTGACGACGCGAGAGAAGTGGTCGCTGAGGTGTGCGGGGAGCTCGGGGTGCCCTGGGAGGAGAAGGACATCACGCGGGACGAGGAGCTGAACCGGGCGTACTGGGAGCAGATCCCGGTCGTCCTGGTCGACGGCGAGCAGCACACCTTCTGGCGGGTGGACGCCGGGAGGCTGCGCAAGGCGCTGGGCGGCTGACCGGAAGGCGGCTACCATCATGGGCGTTTTGGGCGGTCTCGGGGGCGTGGTCGTGAGGAGTGTGTGCGGTTATGCCCCCTTCGGGCCTTCAACGAGTCCGTGCGGTCCGTGGTTCCGGGATCGGGCGGCCGGTATGCGTGACCCCGGTCACTTTGGGCGGACAAAACGGACACCATCTTTGTGCACGCGTTCACAAAGGCATAGCCTGCTGGAGACGGGGCGGTCCTGGGACATACGGCCGCCTGCAGCCCCGCTCATCCCGCAGGAGCACCGTGGCAACTGGCCGAACTCACCGACCGGCGACCCGTAGCCGAGGCATTCCCGAGGCCACCGTCGCCCGCCTTCCGCTGTATCTGCGCGCCCTGACGGCGCTCTCCGAGCGCTCGGTCCCCACGGTCTCCTCCGAGGAGCTGGCCGCCGCGGCCGGGGTCAACTCCGCGAAACTGCGCAAGGACTTCTCGTACCTCGGGTCCTACGGGACACGTGGTGTCGGATACGACGTCGAGTACCTCGTGTACCAGATCTCCCGTGAGCTGGGACTGACCCAGGACTGGCCGGTCGTCATCGTCGGCATCGGAAACCTGGGCGCCGCCCTCGCCAACTACGGCGGGTTCGCCTCCCGCGGGTTCCGCGTCGCCGCGCTCATAGACGCCGACCCCGCCATGGCGGGCAAGCCGGTCGCCGGGATTCCCGTGCAGCACACCGACGAGCTCGAAAAGATCATCAAGGACAACGGCGTCTCCATCGGCGTGATCGCCACCCCCGCGGGCGCTGCCCAGCAGGTCAGCGAGCGGCTCATCGCCGCCGGCGTCACCTCGATCCTGAACTTCGCGCCGACCGTCCTCTCGGTGCCGGAAGGGGTCGACGTACGCAAGGTCGACCTCTCCATCGAGCTCCAGATCCTCGCCTTCCACGAGCAGCGCAAGGCGGGCGAGGAAGCCGCCGGGGCGGGCGCCGACGTATCGCCGCCGCCCCTGCGCGGGGGTACGGCCACGAACCGGAAGGGACCCGACGGGGACGTCCCCGCCGTGATGCCGGCATGAGTCTCCTCGTCGTCGGGCTGAGCCACCGCAGCGCTCCGGTCAGTGTGCTGGAGCGCGCGTCGCTGGCCGCCGACACCCGGGCCAAGCTGCTCCAGGACACCCTCGCCTCGGAGCCGGCGGTCGAGGCCGCCGTACTCGCGACCTGCAACCGCATCGAGCTGTACGCCGACGTGGACAAGTTCCACGCGGGTGTCGCCGAGCTGTCCACGCTGCTCGCGCAGCACAGCGGGGTGGGGCTCGAAGAGCTCACTCCTTATCTTTACGTGCACTACGAGGACCGGGCCGTCCACCACCTTCTGTCGGTGGCGTGCGGGCTCGATTCGATGGTCGTCGGCGAGGGGCAGATCCTCGGCCAGATCAAGGACGCGCTCGCGCTGGGGCAGGAGCTCCACACCGCGGGCCGGCTCCTCAACGACCTCTTCCAGCAGGCCCTGCGTGTCGGCAAGCGGGCGCACTCCGAGACCGGCATCGACCGGGCCGGGCAGTCGCTCGTCACCTTCGGGCTCGAACAGCTCGCCGCCGGCGAGCCGGTCGCCGAGTGGGCCGCGGGCAAGCGGGCGCTGGTGATCGGCGCGGGCTCGATGTCCTCGCTGGCGGCGACGACGCTCGTACGTACCGGAGTCGCCGAGGTCGTCGTCGCGAACCGGACGCAGGCGCGCGCGCAGCGGCTGGCGGAGATCCTCGGCGAGGCCGGGGGCGTCGCACGCGCGGTGCCGATGGACGAGGTGGCGCGCGAGCTGGCACGAGTCGACGTCGTCGTGTCCTGCACCGGCGCGACGGGCCTCGTCCTGACGGCCGAGAACGTCGCCGCCGCACTCGGGGTGGCCCTGGACAGCGCGTCCGGCGCGGAGCACGCCACGGCTTCGGCGGGACACGGTACGGGTACGGCCGCGGGCTGCCCCGTGCCGGACGGGACCCTCGTCGTACCCGCCGCCCGGCAGGCCGGCGACGCCGGACCGGCCGGCTCCATGGAACAGCACGGCGCCTGGGCCGACAACGCTCTCGCCGTCGCCCAGGGGCGGCCGCGCGAGCGGGCCGGCGTGCGCGGCGGGCCGGTGCGGCTCGCGCTGCTCGACCTCGCCATGCCGCGTGACATCGACGCGGCCGTGCACCGGCTCGACGGCGTACGGCTCGTGGACATCGAGTCGCTGGCCGAGGCATCCGCCGACGCGCCCATGGCCGCCGACGTGGACCAGGTGCGGACCATCGTGTCCGACGAGGTCGCGGCTTTCGGTGCCGCCCAGCGGGCCGCGCAGATCACGCCGACCGTCGTCGCCCTGCGCAGCATGGCCGCCGACGTGGTCACCAACGAGGTCGCCCGGCTGGAGGGCCGGCTTCCCGGACTGGACGACAAGCAGCGCGCGGAGATCACGCAGACCGTGCGCCGTGTCGTCGACAAGCTCCTGCACGCGCCCACCGTGCGGGTCAAGCAGCTCGCCAGCGAGCCCGGTGGCGCCGGGTACGCGGACGCGCTGCGCGAACTCTTCGATCTCGACCCTCAGACGGTCGCCGCCGTCAGCAGGGCCGACCTGAACGACACCCCCGACGGTGGGAATAGAGGACGGGCATGACGACTAATGCCTTGAAGCTGGGGACCAGGCGCAGCAAGCTCGCCATGGCCCAGTCCGGACACGTCGCCGAGGCGGTGCGTCAGATCACGGGGCGCCCCGTCGAGCTGGTGGAGATCACCACGTACGGAGACGTCTCGCGCGAGCAGCTCGCTCAGATCGGCGGTACGGGCGTCTTCGTCACCGCACTGCGCGACGCGCTGCTGAGGGGCGAGGTGGACTTCGCGGTCCACTCGCTCAAGGATCTGCCGACCGCCCAGCCGGACGGTCTGACGCTGGCCGCCGTGCCGCAGCGCGAGGACCCGCGTGACGTGCTGGTCGCGCGCGACGGGCTGACCTTCGCGCAGCTGCCGGCCGGGTCCCGCGTGGGCACCGGATCGCCGCGCCGCATGGCGCAGCTCAACGCGTACGCGCGCGGTCACGGTCTCGACATCGAGACCGTGCCGATTCGCGGAAACATCGACACTCGTGTCGGATATGTACGGAGCGGGGAACTGGATGCGGTGGTTCTGGCCGCCGCCGGCCTCAACCGCATCGGCAGGATCGACGAGGTGACCGAGTTCCTGTCGGTCGACCTGGTCCTGCCCGCCCCCGGCCAGGGGGCCCTGGCAGTCGAGTGCGCCGCCACGCGCGTCGACCTCGCTGCCGCGCTCGCCGAGCTCGACGACCCGTACACGCGGGTCGCCGTGACCGCCGAGCGATCCCTGCTCGCCGCCCTGGAGGCCGGTTGCAGCGCACCTGTGGGTGCACTGGCCGACCTGCTGGCCGACGGACAGGTTGTCAACGAAATGCGCCTGCGCGGCGTCGTCGGTTCGACCGACGGCTCCGAGCTGGTGCAGCTGTCCACTACCGGTCCCGTACCCACGTCGCACAACGACGCCATGTCTCTCGGTCGCGAACTCGCCGCCGAGATGCTCGCGAAGGGTGCGGCCGGTCTTATGGGGGAGCGAGCACAATGAGCCCCACCACCTCTGCCTCTGTACCTTCGGCGTTCTCCGCGTCAGGGCACGTCACCTTCCTCGGCGCCGGACCCGGTGATCCCGGTCTGCTGACGCTGCGCGCCGTCGAGGCGCTCGCGAACGCGGACGTGCTGATCGCCGAGCCGCACGTCCTCGACGTCGTACGCACCCATGCGAAGGCGGGCGTAAGCACGCCTCAGCTGACGGTGGTTGACGATGTGTCAACAGCCGCCGGCATCCCCGCGATCAGGGACGCGGCCAATCTTGTCATGGAGGCCGCGCGGGGCGGCAGGCGGGTCGTGCGTGCGATCTCCGGCGACCCCGGCCTCGACGGCAACGCGGGCGAGGAGATGCTCGCCTGCGCCGCCGAGGGCATCCCCTTCGAGGTCGTGCCCGGCGTCGCGTCGGGCGTCGGCGTGGCCGCGTACGCCGGCGTGCCGCTGCGCGACGGGCGGGGCGCCGATGTGCGCTTCGTGGACGCGCGCAGCGCCGACGACAGATGCTGGGCCGAAATCGGCTCCAGCGACGCCACGGCCGTCGTCTCCACGACGCTGGATTCGGTGGCCGCGGCCGCGGCCGAGCTGGTTTCGGCGGGGCGCAAGCCCGATACGCCGATGTCGGTGACCGTGGCCGGTACGACGACCAGGCAGCGCACCTGGAACGCGACGCTCGGCACGGTCGCCCAGGTCCTGAAGCAGGCGAAGGTGCTGCCTTCGCCCGAGGGCCACCAGCCCGTCATAGCCGTGGTCGGCGAGCGCAGCGCCGCTGCTCAGCGCGAGCAGCTGTCGTGGTTCGAGTCGAAGCCGCTGTTCGGGTGGCGGGTGCTGGTTCCGCGTACGAAGGAGCAGGCGGCGTCGCTCTCCGACCAGCTGCGGTCCTACGGCGCCGTGCCGCACGAGGTGCCGACCATCGCCGTCGAGCCGCCGCGCACCCCGCAGCAGATGGAGCGGGCGGTCAAGGGGCTCGTCACGGGGCGCTACGAGTGGATCGCCTTCACGTCGGTGAACGCGGTGAAGGCCGTCCGGGAGAAGTTCGAGGAGTACGGGCTCGACGCCCGCGCCTTCGCGGGGATCAAGGTCGCCGCGGTGGGTGAGCAGACGGCCGCCTCGCTGGTCGAGTTCGGTGTGAAGCCGGACCTCGTGCCGAGCGGGGAGCAGTCGGCGGCCGGGCTGCTGGAGGACTGGCCGCCGTACGACCCGGTCTTCGACCCGATCGACCGGGTCTTCCTGCCGCGAGCGGATATCGCGACGGAGACGCTGGTCGCCGGGCTGATCGAGCTCGGGTGGGAGGTCGACGACGTCACGGCGTACCGGACCGTGCGGGCGTCGCCGCCGCCGGCGGACACGCGTGAGGCGATCAAGGGCGGCGGGTTCGACGCGGTGCTGTTCACCTCGTCGAGCACGGTGCGGAATCTGGTCGGCATCGCCGGCAAGCCGCACAACGTGACGGTCATTGCCTGCATCGGGCCTGCCACCGCCAAGACGGCGGAGGAGCACGGGCTGCGGGTCGACGTCCTGTCGCCGGAGCCCTCGGTGCACAAGCTGGCCGAGGCGCTGGCCGACTTCGGCGCGCAGCGGCGCGGGGCGGCGATCGCGGCGGGCGAGCATGTGACGCGGCCCAGTGAGCGGCGGCCGGGGTCCCGGCGGCGGCGGACCACTTAGCGCGGGGCGCGGGTGGGTGTGGGGCGGGTGCGGGTGGAGTGCGCGGTGCGGGTTGCCTGCGGCGCTCTCCCCTGCCCGCCCCTTCCCGTAACCGGGGCTCCGCCCCAGACCCCGGTCCTCGAACGCCGGACGAGCTGAATGGTGCCGACGGGGTGACGGTAAAAGGGGGCGGGGCGGCGGCGTAGCGTGGTTGGCATGACTGTGTATGGATCCTTTCCCGGGGCCCGGCCCCGTCGGTTGCGCACCACCCCCGCCATGCGCCGCATGGTCGCCGAGCATCGGCTGCACCCCGCCGATCTGATCCTCCCGGCGTTCGTACGGGAAGGCATCAGCGAGCCCGTGGCCATCTCGGCCATGCCGGGCGTCCGGCAGCACACCCTGGAGACGCTGCGCAAGGCGGCCGTCGAAGCCGTCGAGGCGGGTGTCGCGGGGATCATGCTGTTCGGCGTACCCGAGGACGAGAAGAAGGACGCCGCCGGGACGGCCGGGACCGATCCGGACGGGATTCTCCAGGTCGCGCTGCGCGAGGTGCGGGCCGAGGTCGGCGACGACCTCGTGATCATGTCCGACCTGTGCCTGGACGAGTACACCGACCACGGCCACTGCGGCATCCTGGACGCGGACGGCCGCGTCGACAATGACGCGACGCTGGAGCGGTACGCCGAGATGGCGCAGGTCCAGGCGGACGCGGGCGCGCACGTGGTGGGCCCCAGCGGCATGATGGACGGCCAGGTCGGCGTCGTCCGTGACGCGCTGGACACCATCGGCAAGGAGGACGTCTCGATCCTCGCGTACACGGTGAAGTACTCGTCCGCCTTCTACGGCCCCTTCCGGGAGGCCATCGGTTCCTCGCTGCGCGGCGACCGCAAGACGTACCAGCAGGACCCGGCCAATGTGCGCGAGTCTCTGCGGGAGCTGGCGCTGGACCTGGAGGAGGGCGCCGACATGGTGATGGTCAAGCCGGCCGGGCCCTATCTCGATGTTCTGGCGAAGGTCGCGGAGGCGGTGGACGTGCCGGTCGCGGCGTACCAGATCAGTGGGGAGTACGCGATGATCGAGGCGGCGGCCGAGCGTGGCTGGATCGACCGGGACAAGGCGATCATGGAGTCGCTGACGGGCATCAAGCGCGCCGGCGCGAACATGATCCTCACGTACTGGGCGACCGAGGTCGCCCACCGGCTCGGCCGGGAGCAGTGACCGCTGGATGACGGCGAAGCGGTCGGCAGGGCCGGCCGCTTCCGCTCCCCTGGTACGATCCGTCGACGCGCGAGACCCGTAACTGCCGCTGCGACGAGGGAGGTTGATGAATATGGCCCGCCAGGCGCTTCATCACCGTGTCCTTGTCCGGGCCGCGCGAGGCCAGTAGAGCGGTCCGGTCGCCTCTGACGACGACCAGGAGTGTCGCGTGTCCTCTTTTTCCTTGTCCGGTACGGACCTGATCACCGACCGCCTCGTACTGCGGCCGTGGTTCCCCGACGAACTCGCCGCTGTCCGCTGTGACACCCGCCTGGCGGACTGGGCGGAAGACTTCCCCGCCGAAGGAGACCGTGTCATCGCGGGTTTCCTCGCCGAGCACCCCGAGGGCCTGAACGAGTACGGCCACCGGAAGATCATCGAGCGGGCCGGTGGTCTGGTGGTCGGTTCCATCGGGTTGTTCTGGCCGCCCAGTGACGGCTCCATCGAGGTCGGCTACGGCATCGTCGAGTCCCGGCGCGGCCGTGGTTACGCCTCCGAGGCCACCCGGGCCCTCGTGGAGTACGCCCTGTCCGCAGCACCTGGTGTGCACACGGTTCACGCGGGCGTGGAGCCGGCGAACCCGGCCTCGGTCCGTGTGCTGGAGAAGGCCGGGCTGGAGCGCTGGAGCGACGACGGGACCGTCGCCCGCTTCCGCCGCGTCAGGGCAGCGGGCGTGAGCCAGGAGTAGTCCCCCGGGGAGAAGGGGAAGGGCGGGGCGGCAGTGGTGGCTGACTCCACTGCCGGTCCCCCGGCCGGTGCGCGAGGGTGGTCAACCGCTGTGGGAAGCGGCGTACGTTGCGAAGGACGCCCAGGCGGTGGGGGCGAGGGCGAGGGTCGGGCCGTCGGGGGTCTTGGAGTCCCGGACGTGGACGGCGGTGGGGCAGGTGGCGATTTCCACGCAGGCGCCGCCTTGCTCGCTGCTGTAGCTGGACTTGCGCCAGGTGTAGGCGACTTCGAGGCAGTTGCCGCCGTCGCTGCCGCTGTACGTCGACTTGAACCAGTGCAGTGCGGTGCTCATAGCTCTCCCAGCAGACGATCCAGCAGGCCACGGGAGTCCTCGGGGGTGAGGGCCTGTGCCCGCAGCATCGCATACCTTCGCGCCACGATGGACACCTCGCCCGGGTCGGAGACCCACTGACTGCCGCGTTGGGTCTCGGCGTAGGCGAGGTGCTGGTGGTCGGGAGTCTCCAGCAGGACGAAGGGGCCGTCCAGTGCGGCATGAGCTGTGCGGTTCAGTGGGAGAAACTGAACAGACAAGCAGGGGAGTTCAGATTTCACGCGTAGGTGGGCCAGCTGTTCAGCGTGGACCTGGCGGTTGCCAAGAGGGAGGCGGAGAACCGGCTCCCAGATGACGTAGCTGACGGTAGGCGGGACTCTGCGGTGCAGGATCTCCTGGCGCTCGATACGGGCAGCGATCTGAGCTTCCATCTCATCTTCGTCGTACGCCGGGACACGGCTCCGGAAGACTGCGCGGGCGTACGTCTCAGTCTGGAGCAGACCTGGCAACACCTGGTTGTCGTACGAGGACAGCGCGATGGCTTCGCGTTCATGGTCGAGGAACTGCTCCGCCCACAGGGGGAACAGATCGATTTCGGGGAGGTTCTCCACACCTGCCGACAGTGCGCCCTTCGTGTCGAGCAGTTTGTCGAGCGTCTCGGCCAAGTCCGCCTTCAACGGCCGTCTGCCCTGCTCGATCGAGGCGATCGTCTCCTCGTCGGCTCCGATGCGCTCACCGAGCGAGCGCTGGGTGTAGCCCGCCGCCCGGCGGAACGCCGCCAGCTGGGCCCCCAGCATCTTCATCGCCGACGCGTTCTTCTTCGGACGTTTCCTGGGGCTCATGCCGTCCAACTCCCCACATCTGCCCGTGCTTGACCCGGTGCGAACCCGTACAAGAAATCTGTACGGGTTGGCTCAGTGCTCCACGCTAGTCACTCTCCGCAACCCTCGTCCCGTGAACGAGACAGAACAACTGCTGTTGCTGTGCGAGAGGTTCTACCGGCGGGACCGGCGCTCCGTGTCCGCCGCCAGGGAGTTCGCACGCCGGGCTCTGGCCGACTGGGGCATGGACGCGCGCATGGACGACGTACTGCTGTGCGTGAGCGAGCTGGCGACCAACGCGCTGGTGCACGGCGTTCCACCGGGGCGGGGGTACCGGTTGCGCCTGTGGCTGTACGGGGGAGGGGTACTGCGTATCGAGGTGCACGACAGTGGTGACGGGCTGCCCCGCGTGCGGGAGCCGGACGGGGAGTCCGGGCGGGGGCTTCTGCTCGTGACGGCGCTCGCCGACCGGTGGGGGGTCGGCGAGCGCGAGCCCGGGAAGGTCGTGTGGTGCGAGTTCACCGTGCTGGACGCTCCTTCTTGAGCAGGTCGGCGAGGCGGGAGAGGCCGTCCGCCGCGTGGCCCTCCTCCACCGAGCGGTCCAGGAGCTTCTGGAAGGGGACGAAGAGTTCGGGGCTGACGCCCTGGTCGTCGTACGTGGTGAGGAAGTTCCGGAAAGCCGCCTGGTTGATGCCGAGGCTGGAGACGTCGGTGAGGTGCTGCCCGGAGTCGATGGCCGTGGCCATCTCCGGGATCAGTCCGCTCAGCATCGCCGAGACCCAGGCGCGCAGCGGCTCGGCGAACTCGGTGGCCGTGACGTTCTCCGTACGGATCAGGGCGAATGCCTGCGCCACGCCGATCACCATGCCGTACATGCCGGTGAGGAGCGACAGGTCGTGGAGGGCCGCGCGGCCCGGGTCGGTGCCGACCCACTGGGTGCCGCCGAGGGCGGCCAGGGTGGGCCGGTGGGTCTCGTACGCCTGCTCGTCGCCGCTGTAGAGGATGTACGCCGCCGGGGTCGCGATCATCTGCGGGACCGCCATGATCCCGCCGTCGATGTACGCGGCGCCCTGCTTCCCGGCTCGGGCGGCGAGGTCGCGGGCCTGGGCCGGGGTGCCGTTGGTGAGGTTGACCAGGGTCTTGCCGGTGAAGTCGACGTCGGCGAGGGTCTCGGTGACGTTGTCGTTGGTGGTGAGGCAGACGATCACCAGCGGGCTCGCAGCCACGGCGTCGGTGACCGTCCCGGCGGGGGTCGCCCCCCGCGCGGCCAGGGAGCCGGTCCTGGCGGCGGAGCGGTTCCAGACGGTGACCGGGTGGCCGGCCTTCAGGAGGGCGGCGGCCAGGGCGCCGCCCATCATGCCGAGGCCGAGGACGGACACGGGAGGCAGGGGAAGGGGCTGGGACACCGAGGCTCCTGGGGGGAGGTTTCTGATGTTTCCGGGGCCCTTTGATCCTCGCCGGGCGCTGAGTCGGCGACAAGTACCGACCAATAAGTCAGGTACTCACCTTCTGGTAAGTGGGGAGTGGTGATCAGCGGTCCGGCGGCGCACCCTGGAAGGAGAAGGGGGAAGGGAACTGCTGGAGGTGAGCGGCCATGCACACACTCGTCGGATGGCACATCGAGATGGAGTTCGAGGAGCACGACGGCAGGACCAGGGCGGCCGCGATGGTGCGGCTCAGCGACGGCGTGGAGCTGCGGGCCCACGGGTACGCCAAACGGCACCCGACCGACGCCGAACAGCTGCGGGTCGGCGAGGAGGTCGCGGGCGCGCGTGCGCTCATGGACCTCGCGTCGCAGCTGCTGGGGAAAGCCCACGGTGAGATCGACGAGGCCGCCGGGCGGCCGTCGTATCCGCTGACTCCGTGACCGGACGCGGAGATGCCCCCACCGGATGAACCCGGTGGGGGCATCTCCGCGTCGCGTGGTCAGAGGCGCTCGGGCGTGCGGATGCCGAGCAGGGCCATGCCCCGGTGGAGCGTGCGGGCGGTCAGGTCGCAGAGGAGGAGGCGGTTCTCGACCTGGGCCGGGGACTGTGCCTTCAGGACCGGGCACTCCGAGTAGAACGTCGTGTAGTGCGAGGCCAGCTGGTACAGGTACGCCGCCAGCTTGTGCGGCTCGTACGCCGACGCCGCCTCGGCCAGGCTCTCCGCGAACCGGTCCAGGTGCAGACCCAGCGCCCGCTCGGCGTCGGCGAGTTCGAGCTCCGGGTGGGCGGCCGGCTTCACGTCGCCCGCCTTGCGGAGGATCGACTGGATACGGGCGTACGCGTACTGGAGGTACACCGACGTGTCGCCGTTCAGCGACACCATCTGGTCCAGGTCGAACTTGTAGTCGCGGGACGCGGAGGTGGAGAGGTCGGCGTACTTCACCGCGCCGATGCCGACCTGCGTGCCGCGCTCGGCGATCTCCTCCTCGGTCAGGTCCTGGGCCTTCTCGCGCACGACGGCCGACGCGCGCTCGATCGCCTCGTCGAGGAGGTCGACGAGCCGGACCGTCTCGCCCTCACGCGTCTTGAACGGCTTGCCGTCCTTGCCGAGGACCGTGCCGAAGGCGAGCTGGACCGCCTGCACGTCGTCGCCCAGCCAGCCGGCCCGGCGGGCGGTCTCGAAGACCATCTTGAAGTGGAGGGACTGGCGGGCGTCCACGACGTACAGCAGTGTGCTCGCGCCGAGGTTCTGGACGCGGTCGCGGATGGCGGAGAGGTCGGTGGCGGCGTAGCCGTAGCCGCCGTTCGACTTCTTGACGATCAGCGGGGACGGCTTGCCGTCCGGGCCCTTCACGTCCTCGAAGAAGACGCACAGCGCGCCGTCGGAACGGATCGCCACGCCCGAGTCCTCCAGGATCTGGCAGGTCTCTTCGAGCATGGCGTTGTAGCCGGACTCGCCGACGACGTCCTCGTCGTGGATCTCCATGTCGAGCTTGTCGAAGACCGAGTAGAAGTAGATCTTCGACTCGTCGACGAAGCGCTGCCAGAGGGCGAGGGTCTCCGGGTCGCCGGCCTGGAGGGCCACGACACGGTCCCGGGAGCGCGCCTTGAAGTCCTCGTCGGAGTCGAAGAGCGCGCGCGACGCCTTGTAGAGGCGGTTGAGGGACGACATCGCCGCCTCGCCCTCCTCCGGGCCGCCGTGCCGGTGGTCCAGCTCGTGCGGGTGCTCGGTCAGGTACTGGATGAGCATGCCGAACTGGGTGCCCCAGTCGCCGATGTGGTGGCGGCGTACGACCTTCTCACCGGTGAATTCGAGGATCTCGACCATCGCCGCGCCGATCACGGCGGAGCGCAGGTGCCCGACGTGCATCTCCTTGGCGACGTTCGGCTGCGCGTAGTCGATGACGGTCGTGCCCGGCCGCTCGGCCGACGGTACGCCGAGACGGTCGTCGGCGGCGCGGGCCGCGAGGGTCTCGATGATCGCCTTGTCGGCGACCGTGATGTTCAGGAAGCCGGGGCCGGAGACCTCGATGTCCCTGATCAGGTCGTCGCCGTCGGCGGGCAGCCCGGCGACGACCCGCGTGGCCAGCTCGCGCGGGTTGGCCTTGGCCTTCTTGGCGAGCGCGAGGATGCCGTTCGCCTGGAAGTCGGCCCGGTCGCTCCGTCGCAGCAGCGGGTCGGCGGCGCCGGCCTCCGGCAGGGCTGCCGAGAGGGCGTCCGCGACGCGCTGGTTGACGGTCGAAGCGAGGGAATGGACCGAGGCCATGAGCTGCCGTTCCTGTCGAGAGGAAAGTGGAATGTGCAGACGAGTATTTCATGTGGGGTGGGGGGTGGTCCCCTCGTATAAAGGCAGCCTCGGCGGGGCCGCTCCGTCTGGGAGAATGGCTGTGCCAGCTATCGAGGAAGAAGGACGTGCCGATCGTGGCTCAGAGCAGCACAGAGACCGACTGGGTCTCCCGGTTCGCGGACGAGGTCATCGCCGAGTCGGAGCGACGTGCCCCTGGGGCGAAGCACGATGGTGCCGGCGCACCGGTGGTCGTCGTCGCGTCCGGCCTCTCCCCCTCCGGGCCGATCCACCTGGGCAACCTGCGCGAGGTCATGACCCCGCACCTGGTCGCGGACGAGATCCGGCGGCGCGGGTACGAGGTCCGGCACCTCATCTCGTGGGACGACTACGACCGGTACCGCAAGGTGCCGGAGGGCATCCCCGGGGTCGACAAGGCCGCGTGGACCGAACACATCGGCAAGCCGCTGACGTCGGTGCCCGCGCCGGCCGGGTCGGCGTACCCGAACTGGGCCGAGCACTTCAAGGCCGCCATGACCGAGGCGCTCGCCGAGCTCGGTGTCGAGTACGACGGGATCAGCCAGACCGAGCAGTACACGAGCGGGGCCTACCGCGAGCAGATCCTGCACGCGATGAGGCACCGGGCCGACATCGACGCCGTGCTCGACCGGTACCGGACGAAGAAGGACCCCGGGCAGCAGACCAAGAAGCAGGGGCAGAAGCAGGGTCAGAAGCCGGTCGACGAGGCCGAGCTGGAGGCCGCCGAGGGGTCCGGGGCGGCGAACGAGGACGACGGCAGCGGCGGCGGCGCGGGGTACTTCCCGTACAAGCCGTACTGCACGGTGTGCGGCAAGGACCTCACCACGGTGACGGCGTACGACGACGAGAGCACCGCTCTGTCGTACGTGTGTGCCTGCGGGCACTCCGAGACCGTGCTGCTGAGCGAGTTCAACGGCGGCAAGCTGGTCTGGAAGGTCGACTGGCCGATGCGCTGGGCGTACGAGGGCGTGGTCTTCGAGCCGAGCGGTGTCGACCACTCGTCGCCGGGGTCGTCGTTCGTGGTGGGCGGGCAGATCGTGCGTGAGGTCTTCGGCGGCGTGCAGCCGATCGGGCCGATGTACGCCTTCGTCGGCATCAGCGGGATGGCGAAGATGTCCAGCAGCAAGGGCGGCGTGCCGACGCCGGCCGACGCGCTGAAGATCATGGAGGCGCCGCTGCTCCGGTGGCTGTACGCGCGCCGGCGGCCCAACCAGTCCTTCAAGATCGCTTTCGACCAGGAGATCCAGCGGCTCTACGACGAGTGGGACTCGCTGGAGAAGAAGGTCGCCGAGGGGACGGTCCTGCCGGCCGACGCGGCGGCCCACTCGCGTGCGATCAGGACGGCCGCCGGTGAGCTGCCGCGGACGCCGCGCCCGCTGCCGTACCGGACGCTCGCCTCGGTGGCCGACATCACCGCCGGGCACGAGGACCAGGCGCTGCGCATCCTGAGCGAGCTGGACCCGGAGCACCCGGTCACCTCGCTGGACGAGGTGCGGCCGCGCTTCGACCGCGCCGAGAGCTGGATCACCACCCAGGTCCCGGCCGAGCAGCGCACGGTCGTGCGCAGTGAGCCGGACGCGGAGATCCTGGGGTCGCTGGACGAGGCCGGGCGGGAGTCGCTGCGGCTGCTCGTCGACGGGCTCGACTCGCACTGGTCGCTGGACGGGCTCACGACGCTCGTCTACGGCGTGCCGAAGGTGATGGCGGGGCTGGAGCCGGACGCGAAGCCGACGCCGGAGCTGAAGGTCGCGCAGCGGTCGTTCTTCGCGCTGCTCTACCAGCTGCTGGTCGGGCGGGACACCGGGCCGCGACTGCCCACGCTGCTGCTCGCGGTGGGGGCGGACCGGGTGCGCAAGCTGCTCGGGGCGTAGCCGCTCCCGCGTCGACGCGCCGACGGAAGGGCCGCCGCCCCCGGATCGACTGCCGGGGGCGGCGGCCCTTCCGTGTGCGGGCGGAGGCGCGGGGGAGGGGTGCCCGGTGGCGCTGCGTCCTTCGGCGTACCCGGGGTTCGGCCGGGGCGGGACGCCCCCGAGGGGGCGGCGGGCGAGCGTAGGGATATGAGGGGAATCACCGAAGCAGCCGGCTGGATCATCGGTATCCAGGGCGCACTCGGAGTCGTCGGAAGCGTCCTCGGGGACAACCCCTGGGGCCTGTCGCCGCAGTGGTGGGGCATTCCGGCCGGGGGCTGCATCGCCCTCGCCGTGGCCGCGGCCGTCCTGGCGCCGTGGGGAGGGGCGGCACGCAAGAAGCGGGCCTAGGCGATGTGTTCGGCGTCGAGTTCGTGCTGGTGGCGGACCTGGAAGCGGTTCGTGTACTCCGTCAGTTCACCGGGGGTCGGGACCTCGGCGTACATGTCCTGGAGGTAGGAGCCGAACTGGCGGGGCGTCGGGACGGCGTTGTACTCGCCCAGGTACTTGCGGAACGCGTCGTAGTAGATCTCTTCGGGGGAGATCTCTTCGGGCTCGGGGTGGTGCCCGGCGTCCGGGTACCGCGCCGGGTCCTGCTCGTGGCGCGGGCCCGGGATGGAGCCGAGGGGGTGGGCGGGGTCCGGGGCCTCGGCGTACGCCGCCGGGCCGTAGGCGTTGCCGTACGTCTGCTGTGCCTGCTGTGTCTGCTGTGCCTGCTGTGCCTGCTGTGCCTGCTGTGTCTGGGGTGCGGCGAACCACGGGCTCTCGTGCGAGCCGGGGCCCTCCTCCGGGGCGGCGTGGGTCTCGTCCTCGCGCTCGTGCTCGTGGTCCATGTCCGGGGCTTCCAGCCACTCCTCGTCGGGGTGGGGCTGCCCGTGCGCCGGCGCCTGTTCCTGTTGCTCCCGTACCGGCTGGGTGTGGGCCTGGGCCTGGGGCGGCAGTGCCCGGCGTTCCTGGGGCCGCGTCCCGATCTCCGGGGCCGGGGGCAGCAGCGCCGGCTCGATGCCGGCCGCGGCCAGGCCCGCGGCGGCCGTGTCCGCGAGCGGGACGCCGTACTTCGCGAGACGCAGCGGCATCAGCGACTCGACGGGGGCCTTGCGGCGCCAGGCACGCCCGTACCGGGCCTGGAGGCGCGCCTGGTAGATCAGGCGGTCCTGCTCCAACTTGATGACCTGCTCGTACGAGCGCAGCTCCCACAGCTTCATGCGCCGCCACAGCTTGAACGTCGGCAGGGGCGAGAGCAGCCAGCGGGTCAGGCGTACGCCCTCCATGTGCTTGTCGGCCGTGATGTCGGCGATCCGGCCGACCGCGTGCCGCGCCGCCTCGACCGAGACCACGAAGAGGACCGGGATGACGGCGTGCATGCCGACGCCCAGCGGATCGGGCCAGGACGCCGCGCCGTTGAAGGCGATCGTCGCGGCGGTCAGCAGCCAGGCCGTCTGGCGGAGGAGGGGGAACGGGATGCGCATCCAGGTCAGGAGGAGGTCCAGCGCCAGCAGGACGCAGATGCCCGCGTCGATGCCGATCGGGAAGACCAGCGAGAAGTCCCCGAAGCCCTTCTCCTGGGCCAGCTCGCGCACGGCGGCGTACGAGCCGGCGAAGCCGATCGCGGCGATGACCACCGCTCCGGCGACGACGACACCGATCAATATGCGGTGCGTGCGTGTCAACTGCATCGCGGCCACCCGCGATCCCCTCCCGTTACGTCGAACTTGGCGGGGTCAGCCTGGCACATGTGTGCGGGTCCCGTTGCGCGGGTACGGGCGGAGCCCGGCCTCCGGGGGGAGGGCCGGGCTCCGTGAGCTGCCGGAAATCAGGCGGTAAGCGCTGGTTTCCCTTCTCCTGCCGAGTGCTACTTGGTCGCCGCGGCGACCGAGGCCACCGCCTCCTTGGCCGCCTTCTGGGCGCCCTTCAGCAGGTCGGAGACCTTGGGGGACGTGGCGCCCTGGTAGCCGGCGCCGTTGTAGACGACGGTGGCGACGACGTTCTCCGTACGTGTCACGACCGTTGCGTACTTGAAGTCCGCGTCCGTCTTGCGCAGGTCGTACGTCACCACTGTCGCCTGGTCGCCGATGGAGTCGGCGGCCTGGGACTCGACCTTCTTCGCACCCTCCGTCGCCTTCGCGCCGTCGACCTGCTTCGCGTAGTACTCCTCGGCCAGCTTGTCGCCGGGGCCGCGGGTCTGGTCGGAGTCGTACCGCATGAAGGAGACGGAGAGCCAGCGGTACTGGGAGCCGTCGACGCCCTTGTTGTCCAGGCCGTTCCAGGAGCAACCGCCGCGTGTGGAGACGTCGTTGGACTTGTCGGTCGTACCGGACCTGTCCTTCGCCTCGGGCACCAGCGAGTCGACCGTCTTCTTCTTGACCGACTTGCACGGCTCGGGCAGCTTCGAGAACGCCGCGGGCTCGACGGTCGGCGTCGCCGACACCGTGGGCGAGGCGCTGGCGGACGGGGACGCGTCCTTCTCGCCTTCGGAGTCCGAGGAGCAGCCGGCGGCGACGAGCATCACCGGGACGGCTGCGCAGGCGAGAATGCGAGAGAGTCGCGGGGCTGATCGGTGCATGGTTCCTTCGCTCATGGGTCGGCTGATCACTGGTCGGCTGATCACTGGTCGCTGAACTGCTCGGCGAGCCTGCGGGCCAGGGCCCGCGTCTTCTCCTGCAGTTCCTTGCTGTCGGGGACATCGGTGGTCAGGGAGGGCTGCGCGCTGTACTGGACGGTCACGATGACGTTCGAGGTGCGGAACACCACGCTGACGGTGCGGCGCTGGGTGGTCGAGCCGGAGCGGGCCAGGGTGTCGTCCAGGAAGGCGGCGTCGCCGAGGCCGGTGAGGACACGGGGCTCCAGACCTTCGGGGGTCTGGGTGCCGGTGCCGGGCGCGGTGCCGGACTCCGTGCCGGGCCCGGCGCCGTTCTCGCCGTCGGACGCGTCGCTGCCGGGAGTCGGGGCGCCGGACTCGCCGCCGTCGGCCCCGGAGGTGGCCCTGTCGTCGGCCCTGGAGGCGGACGCGGTGGGGGATTCGCCGGTTCTGGGGGGCGCGCTCGCTTCTCCCTCGCCGCCCTTCCCCTCGCCTTCACTCGCGCTCGCGCTCTCGTCCTCCGTCGGGCGCCCGGTGGGGGCCGGGAGGTCCGCCGCGGCCTCCTGCCTGGCGTACACCTCCTTCGCGCGGTCGTCGTCGCTGACGCCGGAGTCGTACGAGACGACCCGCTCGAAGTCGATCAGGAGCTGGTGCGTGGCGCCCGGGGAGTCCGCCTTCCAGCGGCAGCCGACGCGCCGGTCCGTGTCGTACGTGACGGCGGCGGTGCCCGCGTACGCCTTCTCCTGCTGCTCCTCGGGGAGCGTGGCGACGCCGGGGAGGAGGTTGCGGAGGGTGCTCCGGTCGACGGAGCCGCAGGGCTCGCGGAGCGTGCGGTACTTGCCGGGGGCGGCGACGGAGGTGGTGGTGTCGTCCGCCTTGGAGTCGGCGGTGGAGCCTTCGGTACCGGAGCCGCCGGTGCAGCCGGCGGTGAGCGCCGCGAGGAGTGCGACGCCGGGTACGTACGCCTTTCGCTGCACGGCCCAGGCCCCCTTCGATCAGAAATACGGTTGCCGCGCGATGGCGGCCGATGGACACAATGTGTATCGCACGCGCTGGCCAAACGCTGGTCCGCTGTCTCTTTCGCGGTACTTGATGCCAGATTTGCGTTTTCTTTATTTCGGGGGAGTTGAGGGGTTATGTCGTATGTAGAGGTTCCGGGCGCGAAGGTTCCGATCCGGATGTGGGCGGATCCCGCCACCGTCGAGGGCGGCGCGATGCAGCAGCTCCAGAACGTCGCCACCCTGCCCTGGATCAAGGGCCTCGCCGTCATGCCGGACGTCCACTACGGCAAGGGCGCCACCGTCGGCTCGGTGATCGCGATGCACGGCGCGGTCTGTCCGGCCGCGGTCGGGGTGGACATCGGCTGCGGCATGTCGGCGGTGAAGACGTCGCTGACGGCGAACGACCTTCCGGGCGACCTCTCGCGGCTCCGGTCGAAGATCGAGCAGGCGATTCCGGTGGGCCGGGGAATGCACGACAGTCCGGTCGACCCGGGGCGGCTGCACGGCTTCCCGACGGCGGGGTGGGACGACTTCTGGGGACGGTTCGACGGCGTGGCCGATGCGGTGAAATTCCGTCAGGAGCGTGCCACGAAGCAGATGGGGACCCTGGGGTCGGGGAATCACTTCGTCGAGTTCTGTATTGATTCGACCGATTCCATTTGGCTGATGCTCCACTCCGGCTCGCGGAACATCGGGAAGGAGCTGGCCGAGTACCACATCGGCCAGGCCCAGAAGCTGCCGCACAACCAGGGGCTGATCGATCGTGACCTGGCGGTCTTCGTCTCGGACACTCCGCAGATGGCGGCGTACCGCAACGATCTCTTCTGGGCGCAGGAGTACGCGAAGCACAACCGCGCGATCATGATGGGGCTCTTCCAGGACGTGGTCCGCCGGGAGTTCAAGAAGGCCGGGGTGACCTTCGAGCCGGTCATCTCCTGCCACCACAACTACGTCAGCGAAGAGCGTTACGAGGGCATGGACCTGCTGGTCACCCGCAAGGGGGCGATCCGGGCGGGCTCCGGTGACCTCGGGATCATCCCGGGTTCGATGGGCACGGGTTCGTACATCGTGAAGGGGCTGGGGAACGAGAAGTCGTTCAACTCGGCCTCGCACGGCGCCGGTCGGCGGATGAGCCGCAGCGCGGCGAAGCGGC
Organism: Streptomyces sp. NPDC003016; assembly: GCF_053591455.1. Taxonomy (NCBI): domain Bacteria; kingdom Bacillati; phylum Actinomycetota; class Actinomycetes; order Kitasatosporales; family Streptomycetaceae; genus Streptomyces; species Streptomyces sp. NPDC003016. Next base: position 43,398 of record NZ_JBSFTV010000036.1, on the reverse strand, counting down.
GCTTCTCCACGCGGGACCTGGAAGAGCAGACGCGGGGCGTGGAGTGCCGGAAGGACTCCGGTGTCGTGGACGAGATCCCGGCCGCGTACAAGCCGATCGAGCAGGTCATCGACCAGCAGCGGGACCTCGTCGAGGTCGTCGCGAAGCTGAAGCAGGTCATCTGTGTGAAGGGCTGACGACGCCCCGGGCGTGGGAGGCGGACGGCGGAAGGCGCGAGGTGGAAAGCGGAGGGCCCCGGCTGTGGTTGCCGGGGCCCTCCGCGCATGCGGAAACCGGTGGAGAGGCCCGGAGGCGTGCTGGTAGCTTCGCGGGTATGTCCTGCCCTGAATCCGACAGAGGCTAGCCACCGGTCGTTCGGTGGCCGACCCCTTGGCGTGCTGAAGCCGCCGGCCCGAGAGGCCGTGGGCGTGCTTCGCGCGGCTGTCGTCGCCGGATCGCCGGTCTTCGCGGACTCCCCCCTTCCTTGCTCTGGCTCTGTGCTCTGGGCTCTGGGCGTGCGGGGGTCCGTTTCCTGCTGGTTGATCCGCTGACCGCTTCTGGGGTTCCTTCATGCCATTTGCTGTTTTCGTGCTCGGGCTGGCCGTCTTCGCCCAGGGCACATCGGAGTTCATGCTGTCCGGCCTGGTGTCGGACATCGCCGACGATCTGAACGTGTCCATCCCGGCCGCCGGGCTGCTGACCTCGGGGTTCGCGATCGGGATGGTGGTCGGGGCGCCCCTGATGGCGCTCTGGAGCCGGAAGTGGCCGCGACGGCGGGCTCTGCTGGTCTTTCTGGGGGCCTTTGTCGCCGTCCATGTGATCGGTGCTGTCACGCCCAGCTACGGGGTGCTGCTCGCGACGCGGGTGGTCGGGGCGCTCGCGAACGCCGGGTTCTGGGCCGTTGCCCTGGTGGCCGCCGTCGGCATGGTCGCGCCCGAAGCCCGGGCGCGTGCCACGTCCGTCGTGGTCGGCGGGGTCACCGTCGCCTGCGTGGCGGGTGTGCCCGGCGGCGCGCTGCTGGGGGAGCAGTGGGGGTGGCGGTCGGCGTTCTGGGCGGTGGCCGTCTTGTCGCTGCCGGCTGTCCTCGCGATCGCGCGGACGATTCCGGACGAGCGGACCGAAGCCGGGGAGGCGGGCGCGCGGGAGGTGAGCGCGCGGGAGGAGCTGCGGGTTCTGCGGGAGGCTCCGTTGCTGCTGACGCTGGTGACGATGGCGCTCGTGCAGGGAGCCACGTTCTGTGCGTTCTCCTACGTGGAACCGCTGGTCACGCAGGTCACCGGACTGGGGGACCTGTGGGTGCCGGTCGTGCTCGCGCTCTTCGGGGTGGGGTCGTTCGTCGGGGTGACCGTCGCGGGGCGGATCGCCGATGTGCGGCCGGACGCGCTGGTGGTGGCCGGTATGGCGTCACTCGCGCTCGGGTGGGCGGTACTCGCGTCGGCCGCCGGAAGTCCGGTGGCGGCGATCGTGCTCGTATGCGTGCAGGGGATGCTCGCGTTCGGTACCGGGACGGTGTTGATCTCGCGGGTGTTCCGCCTGGCGGTGAAGGCGCCGACGCTGGCCGGGGCGTTCGCCACGGCGGCGTTCAACGTGGGCGGGGCGGTCGGTCCGTGGGCCGGCGGGCTCGCGATCGGGGCGGGGTTCGGTTTCCGTTCGCCGGTGTGGGTGAGCGCCGGGTCGACGGCCCTCGCGCTGGTCACCTACGGGGCGCTGCCGGCGGTACGGCGGCGGGGCGGGACCACCGGGAACCGCTCGGGCGCGGAGGCCGGGCGCGTGTCTTCCGGGGCCTGAGGCGGGGGCCGAGGGCGGGGGGCCGAGGGCGGCAGCGGCGGGCGGGGAGGTGCCCTGGGCGCGGTGCGATCTCGGAATGTGGTTTTCGATCGTTTCGCTCGCGCGTGGGTGGTTACCCGGAGCTTGTCCCAGCCAGCACAAGAGCACACGGGGCGTGACGCAGACCTCGGCGTACCGAGCCGGGCGAGTGCGTGACAGCACGCGGTGACGGTGGTGGAGCGGTTCACCCGCAGAGGTGGAGCCGCCCACCGGCAGCCCGCCCGCGGACCGGCCCGGCCCAGTCCGGCCGCTGCCGGTGTGCAGGGTTCTGCGCGCCCCCCGAAGAAGGTGGAATCCATGAGTGATGTGTCCGCGAATGGTGGTGCCGGGCGTGTCCAGCAGGCCGGGCAGACAGCGAAAGAGGAGGCGTCGGTCACGGCCGGTCAGGCCAAGCAGGCCGCGAGTGAGGTCGCGGGGTCGGTCGCGCAGCAGGCCAGGACAGTCACCGACGAGGCCCGGCAGCAGGCCGGCACGGCGGTGCGTGACCTGCGGGAGCGCGTGAACGACGAGGTGCGGGGCCAGACCGAGCGCGCGGCGGGCACGGTGCGGCAGTGGGCGGACGATCTCGCCGGGCTGGCGCAGAACGCGCCCGGTGATTCCCCGGTGCGCGGCCTGGTGGAACAGGCGGCCGACGGCGGCTACCGCGCTGCCGACTACCTGGAGAAGAACGGTGTGGGCGGCGTGGTCGACAACGTCCGCGACTTCGCCCGCCGCCGGCCCGGGATGTTCCTGGGCGGAGCGGCGCTGGCGGGTCTGGCCGTCGGCCGGCTCGCCAAGGCGGGCAAGGCGAGCAGCGGCAGTGGCGAGGGCAGCACGGGGAACGGCAGTACGGCGGCCGGTGGCGTCGTCACCCCGGCCGCCCCACAGGTTCCCCCGGTGCAGCCGCTGCCCCCGGCCGACGGCACTGTGCCCCCGGCCGACGGCACTGTGCCCCCGGCCGACGGCACTCTGCCGCGGGCCGCCGGGTGGGGCGGAGCGCCCGGTACACCGGAGGTGTGAGATGTCGACGTATTCGCCGCAGGCCCCGCTGAAGCGGAGGCAACAGAGTTCGGTGGGGGAGAGGCCAATCGTGGAGGACAGGTCGGTGGGAGAGCTGCTGTCCGAGGTCACCTCGGACGTACAGATGCTCTTCCGCAAGGAGATGGAGCTGGCCAAGCTCGAAATCCGTGAGGAAGCCACCAAGGCGGGCAAGGCCGCGGGAATGTACGGCGGAGCGGGATTCGCCGGCTACATGGTGGCCCTCTTCGCATCCCTGGCAGTCGTGTTCGGCCTGGCGAACGTGATGGACGCGGGCTGGGCCGCCCTGATCGTCACGGCGGTGTGGGCGGTGGTCGGCGCCGTCCTGTTCGTGAAGGGGCGCGCCCGGATGCGGACCGTGTCACCGAAGCCGGAACAGACCGTGCAGACACTGAAGGAGGACGCCCAATGGGCACGTCACCCGAACAAGTAAGGGCCGACATCGAGATGACGCGGGAGAAGCTGTCCGGCGACGTCGACCGGCTGGCCGACCGCACGAGCCCGCGCCGGATCGCGCAGCGTCGCACCCAGCGCGTTCGCGGTGCGGTGTCCGGGGTGCGGGAGCGGGTCATGGGCACCGCCTCGCACACCACGGGCCGGGCCCAGGAGCGTACGCAGCAGACCGCCCAGTCGGTGCAGGAGAGCGTCGGGCAGGCGGCGGACACCGTGCGCCAGACGGCGGGCCAGGCGGGCGAAGCGGTCCGGAAGGCGCCCGAGGAAGCGATACGGCAGACGGAGGGCAACCCGCTGGCGGCCGGTCTGATCGCCTTCGGCGCGGGGCTGCTGGCCGGCTCGATGCTGCCGAGTACGCAGGCCGAGCAGCAGGCGGCCGAGCAGCTGTCGGACCGGGCCAGTGGAGCCGTCGAACCGGTCAAGCAGGCGGCGGCCGAGTCGGCGCAGCACCTGAAGGAGGAGGCCACCCAGGTCGCGCAGCAGGCGGTGCAGGAGGTCAAGGAGACCGCCGCCGAGGCCGCCCGTACGACGAAGGAGCAGGCGCGAGACCAGGCCGGACAGGTCACGGAGCAGGCTCGCCAGTCCGGTCAGACGGTCGCGGGCGAGACCCGGGACCAGACCGGGCGGGGATGAGCGGCCCGCGGCGCGCTCTTTGACGGCGCGCTCTTCGGCTACGCGCTCTGCTGTGGCGGCCCGCACCGGGATCCCGATTCCCGGTGCGGGCCGTTTTTCCGCCGGTGCGGCCGGTGCGGCCGGTGCGGCCGGTGCGGGCGGTGCGGGCGGTGCGGGCGGTGCGGGCGGTGCGGCCGGTGGCGCGGCCGGTGCCGGTGGTGTCCGGGCGGGGAGCTGCCGGCCGCGCGGGCGCGGTCACAGTTCGCGGTGGACCTTGGTGTTGGAGGCCTGGGCGCGCGGACGGACCACCAGAAGGTCGATGTTGACGTGGCTGGGGCGGGTGACCGCCCAGGTGATGGTCTCGGCCACGTCGTCGGCGGTGAGGGGTTCGGCGACGCCCGCGTAGACCTTGGCGGCCTTGTCGGTGTCGCCCCGGAAGCGGGTGGTGGCGAACTCCTCGGTCTTGACCATGCCGGGCGCGATCTCGATCACGCGGACCGGGGTGCCGACGATCTCCAGGCGGAGGGTCTCGGCGAGGACGTGCGCGCCGTGCTTGGCGGCGACGTAGCCGCCGCCGTTCTCGTACGTACCGTGGCCGGCGGTGGAGGAGAGGACCACCACCGTGCCGTCGCCGCTCGCGGTGAGGGCGGGGAGCAGGGCCTGGGTGAGGTTGAGGGTGCCGATGACGTTGGTCTCGTACATCTGGCGCCAGTCGGCGGGGTCGCTGGTGGCGACGGGGTCGGCGCCGAGCGCGCCGCCCGCGTTGTTGACCAGGACGGCGAGGGTGCGGAAGGCGGTGGCGAACTCGTCGACCGCCGCGCGGTCGGTGACGTCCAGCGCGTACGCCGTCGCCTGGTGGCCCGCGGCGGTGAGTTCGGCCTCCAGCGCCTCGATGCGGTCCTTGCGGCGGGCGGTGAGGACGACGCGGTAGCCGGCGGCGGCCAGCCGCCGGGCTGTGGCGGCGCCGATCCCGCTGCTTGCTCCGGTGATGACGGCGATAGGCGTAGGCATGGTGTACAGGCTAGCGAGAGCGTGGTGCGTACATGATCAGGGCCATTCCGGCGAGGCAGACGAGCGCGCCGACGACGTCCCAGCGGTCGGGGCGGTAGCCGTCGGCGATCATGCCCCAGGCGAGGGAACCGGCGACGAAGACTCCGCCGTACGCGGCGAGGATGCGGCCGAACTCGCCTTCGGGCTGGAGGGTGGCGACGAAGCCGTACGCGCCGAGGGCGACGACCCCGGCGCCGATCCAGATCCAGCCGCGCCCGTGTCCCTGCCCGTGGTCCCGGCCTCCGCCGCGCACGCCCTGCCAGACGAGCCAGGCGCCGCCGATCTCGAGGAGGGCGGCGAGGAGGAAGAGGGCGGCGGAACGGGCGACGGTCATGCGTCCAGCGTGTCATGCGTGCCACACGTGCCAGGGGAAGAGGAGCGGCCGCCTCTTCCGGACCATGGTCCGTCAACGGTTGTCGGCCTACATTCGTTGGCATGAGCGAACTGCCTGGCCCGCCTCCACCCGCATCCGCACCTTCACCCGCCCCCGCCCCGGCGCCCCGCCGGTCCGACGCCACCAGGGCGGCGATCCTCGACGCCGCCCGCGAGCGGTTCGCGGCCGACGGGTACGAGCGCGCCACCATCCGCGCGATCGCGCGCGACGCCGGGATCGACCCGTCGATGGTGATGCGCTACTACGGCAACAAGGAGGGGCTGTTCGCCGCCGCGTCCGAGTTCGACCTGAGGCTGCCGGACCTGCGGGAGGCGGCCGGACCGGGCGCGCTGCCGGGACGGCAGGTGGGCGCCGTCCTGGTCGGGCACTTCCTCGACCGCTGGGAGGAGGACGAGGTACTGACCGCGCTGCTGCGGGTCGGTGCCACCAACGCCGCCGGGGCCGAGCGCATGCAGGCCGTGTTCCGGGAGCAGCTCGGTCCCGTCGCCGCCGCTGTCGGCCCGCGCCCCGAGGAGGCGCCGAAACGGGCCGCGCTGGTGGCCTCCCAGATACTCGGCATGGCGCTGGCGCGGTACGTGCTGCGGCTGCCGCCCGCCGTGGAGATGACGCGGCAGGAGGTCGTCGACTGGCTGGCGCCCACCGTGCAGCGGTACCTGACGGCGGAGCGGCCGTAGGCGGGAGGAGCCGGGAGGAGGCGTTCCTGATCCGCCGGCCGGATCAGGAAGCCTGTGCCGCCGTGTCGCCGTAGGAGCGCAGGGCGTCCTCGACGATCGTCTGCAGGCGCGAGTGGTGTGCGCCGTTCCAGTAGACGCGCCGGCACGCCGTGCACTGGGCGAAGACGTCGTACGTACGCTCGGTGCCGCCTTCGAGGAACCCGCTGACGGATTCCTTCGTGGCGTTCTCGAGGTCGCCGTTGCAGGCGACGCAGCGCGTCCACGGCGTGAGGACGGGCGCGAACCGGCTGAGCACGTCGTCGAGCTGCTCCTCGGGGCGGTCGCTGTAGACGTACGCGCCGGCCCACAGCTCACGGCGCCGCAGCAATCCTCGGTCCCGCGACAGCAGTACGCGCCGGTCGCGCGCCGAGTACGCCGCGAGGGCCGGGTCGCCGACGTCCTCGCTGAAGTACGCCGCGTCGATGCCCAGCAGCCGCAGCCGCCGTGCCAGCGTGCCGAGGTGAACGTCGAGGAGGAAGCGCAGCGGCGCCCCCGGCACCCGCTGCGGCCGCCGCACCGCGTGCACGTCGACCTTCTCGCCCGCCGCCGGGACGTGCGAGACCGGGACTTCGCGGCCGTCGACGAGCAGCTGTCCCGCTTCGGTGAGCGGGATGCCGAGCGACTCGACGACATGGCCGAGCGACGAGGCGCCGTCGGTGGCCAGGGCCGTACGCCCGGCGCGCCGCCGCGCCGCGACGAAGAGGTGCAGCTCGGGGGCGACGCTGAGGTGGATCTCCGGTCCGTTCACGCCGCCAGCATGCCACCGGGGCGTACGCCTCATCCAGCGGCTTTCCGGCCGGTGGGGGGCGATCGGAGGCGGTCACGGCCCGGGGCCCACGGGGTTCGCGGGGGCTTTCGCGGAGCCCGGCTCACGGACGGTACGGGTCAGGCCGGCCGGAGCGGCCGCGAGGCGGACCGGCGTGCCCGCGAGGCGGACCGGCGTGCCCGCGCCGTCGAGTTCGGCGATGTGCCGGCTTCTGGGAACGGTGTCGCCGCCGCTGCCCCGGGCACGCCGCACGTCCTTGACGGTGAGCCGCTCCACCGGTATCCGTTTCGCCGCGAACCGGCCCGGGGCCGGAGCGGGACGTCACCGCGGGCGGGCCGACTCGGGATCAGGGCCACACCAGGCAGTACGGCTGATGCCCCGCCTCGTGCAACCGGTGGCTGAAGTCCTGCCACTCGTGCAGCAGCTGGTAGACGTTGAACGCGTCGCGCGGGCCCCCGCGGTCCGGGACCGTGGACCAGATGAAGGCCGCCGCGCCCACCGACTCCTCGCCGACGCCGCGCAGCGGGTCGACGACCGTCATGGGGAGCTTGACCACCGCGTAATCGGGGTGGAGCACGACCAGCTCCAGCGGCGGCACCTTGTGCAGGGGTATGCCCTCGATGCCGGTCAGGACCATCGCGGCCACCGTCTCCGGCTTGATCTTCGTGAACATGCCGCCCATGCCGAGCTCGTCGCCGCCCAGCTCCTCCGGACGCATCGAGATGGGCACGCGGGCAGCGGTGGCTCCGTTCGGAGCGCCGAAGTACTTGTAGGTCACCCCCACCCGGCCACTCCTGTTTCCCGTGTCCGCGTTCACGTTCGCCTCGCGCCTGTCCGCCCGCGCCCCGCGCCCCCGCTCACGCCGGTGCCGGCCGCGCTGGGACCCGTCGGGACCCAGATCGTCGGTCCCCTCGCCCACTCCGCCACCGCGATGCATATCTCCACCCGACCACTCGCGGCCACGGCCGCGCAACCCGATCATCGTGTCAGTGACCTCCCCCACGACCGTGCGGCGAAACACCTGTCCGCAAGACCGCCGGAGCCTCTGACACCATGGCTTGTGTGAGCTTCCCCTATGACGCCCCAGTTTCGCAGACGCTTTTCGACCGCGCGTCCCTCGTGACGCCCGGCGGCGTGAACTCTCCGGTCCGTGCATTTCGTGCCGTGGGCGGTACGCCCCGGTTCATGGTGTCCGGTACCGGTCCGTACCTCACCGACGCCGACGGCCGTGAGTACGTCGACCTCGTGTGCTCGTGGGGGCCGATGATCCTCGGCCACTCCCACCCCGCCGTCGTCGCCGCCGTCCAGGAGGCCGTCGCCCGCGGCACCTCCTTCGGTACGCCCGGCGAGGGCGAGGTCGCCCTCGCCGAGGAGATCGTCGCCAGGGTCGCGCCGGTCGAGCAGGTGCGGCTCGTCTCCAGCGGCACCGAGGCGACCATGTCGGCCATCCGTCTCGCCCGCGGCTTCACCGGCCGGGCCAAGGTCGTGAAGTTCGCCGGCTGCTACCACGGCCACGTGGACGCGCTCCTCGCCGCCGCCGGATCCGGCCTCGCGACCTTCGCGCTCCCGGACACCCCCGGTGTGACGGGCGCGCAGGCCGGCGACACGATCGTCCTGCCGTACAACGACCTCGACGCCGTACGGGCCGCCTTCGCCGCGCACCCCGGCGAGATCGCCTGCGTCATCACCGAGGCCTCGCCCGGCAACATGGGCGTCGTCCCGCCGGCCGACGGCTTCAACGCCGGGCTCAAGGCCCTGTGCCAGGCCGACGGCGCGCTCTACATCTCCGACGAGGTCATGACCGGCTTCCGTACGTCGAAGGCCGGCTGGTACGGCATCGACGGCGTCGCCCCCGACCTCATGACCTTCGGCAAGGTCATGGGCGGCGGCTTCCCGGCCGCGGCCTTCGGCGGCCGCGAGGACGTCATGGCGCACCTCGCGCCGGCCGGCCCCGTCTACCAGGCGGGCACCCTCTCCGGGAACCCGGTCGCGACCGCCGCCGGCCTCGCGCAGCTGCGGCTGCTCGACGACGGGGCGTACGCCGTGGTCGACGCGGTGTCGCGGGAGATCCAGGAGCTGGTCACCCTGGCGCTCACCAAGGAAGGCGTCGCGCACCGCGTCCAGAGCGCCAGCAACATGTTCTCGGTCTTCTTCACGGCCGACGAGGTGCGCAACTACGACGAGGCGCGGAAGCAGGAAGCCTTCCGCTTCAACGCCTTCTTCCACTCGATGCTGGCCGACGGCGTCTACCTCCCGCCGTCCGCCTTCGAGTCCTGGTTCGTCTCCACCGCCCACGACGCGCGGGCCGTCGAGCGCATCGCCGCCGCGCTGCCCGCCGCCGCCCGCGCCGCAGCGGAGGCCACCGCATGAGCGAGACCACCGTCGTCCACCTGATGCGCCACGGTGAAGTGCACAATCCGGACGGGGTGCTGTACGGGCGCCGGGCCGGGTACCACCTCTCCGACCTCGGCCGGCGGATGGCCGACCGGGTCGCCGAGCACCTCGCGGGGCGCGACATCACACACGTCGCCTCCTCGCCGCTGGAGCGCGCCCAGGAGACCGCGGCGCCGATCGCCACGTCGCACGGCGTCGACCTGGCCACCGACGAGCGGCTGATCGAGGCGGCCAACGTCTTCGAAGGCAAGACCTTCGGGGTCGGGGACGGCGCGCTGCGCAGGCCCGGCAACTGGCGGCACCTGACGAATCCGTTCCAGCCGTCCTGGGGCGAGCCGTACATCGAGCAGGTCGTACGGATGATGGGCGCCCTGAACGCCGCGCGCGACGCGGCCCGCGGGCACGAGGCGGTCGCCGTCAGCCATCAGCTGCCGATCTGGATCGTCCGGAGCTTCGTCGAGCGGCGGCGGCTGTGGCACGACCCGCGCAAGCGGCAGTGCACGCTCGCCTCGCTCACCACCTTCACGTTCCAGGGCGACAAGATCGTGTCCGTCGGCTACAGCGAGCCGGCCCGCGATCTCGTACCCGCGCACCTGCTGGCCGGCGCCAAGCCCGTGAAGGGTGAAACGAAGGCATTCGGCGCGTAATCCCGATCACTCCCCGGTCGGTTTCCGACCACGCCTGGGAAAAATATGCCGGTTCGCCGGAACCGACGTCTTCATCCGCACCTCTAACCCGTCGTCCGTTGTAAGAGCCGACGGGCACCTACGGGGATGACGAGTGCGGATGGGGACACGGGTATGCGGGACATGAGCCGAAGGGGTCTGCTGGGACTGGGACTCGGAGCAGCGGCCGCGGCCGGCCTGGCCGGCTGCGGCGCTGCCGGGGCGTCGGGCCCCCGGAGCCCCGGCCCCGCCCGGGGCAAGGGCGGCGGGGACGGGGCCGGCACCCCGTCCCCGACCGGAACGGCCGGCGACGTACGGCTGATAGGCGACGGCTCGACGGCCGACACCGGCAAGCAGCCGAACCAGCCGGACAGGCCCGTACCGCTCCAGCCGGGCGAGACCCCGCCGCAGTTCGTGATCTTCTCCTGGGACGGGGCGGGCGAGGTCGGCAACGGCCTGTTCCCGCGCTTCCTGAAGCTCGCCGAGGACCACGACGCGGCGATGACCTTCTTCCTCTCCGGGCTCTACCTGCTCCCCGAGTCGAGGAAGAGCCTCTACAAGCCGCCGAACAACCCCGTCGGCGCCTCCGACATCGGCTACCTCACCGACGGGCACATCAAGGACACGCTGAAGTACGTCCGCCGGGCCTGGCTCGAAGGACACGAGATAGGCACGCACTTCAACGGGCACTTCTGCGCGGGCTCGGGCACCGTCGGCAACTGGACGCCCGCCCAGTGGGAGAACGAGACCGCCCAGGCCAAGTCCTTCGTCACCGAGTGGAAGACCAACAGCGGCTGGACCGACCTCGACCCGCTGCCCTTCGACTACGAGAAGGAACTCGTCGGCGGCCGCACCCCCTGCCTCCTCGGCCAGGACAACCTCCTCCCGACGGCGAGGAAGCTCGGCTGGCGCTACGACGCCAGCTCGCCCGGCGGCCGCCAGATGTGGCCCGTCAAGCGGGGCGGCCTGTGGGACCTGCCGCTCCAGGCGATGCCGTTCCCGGGCCATTCCTTCGAGGTGCTCTCGATGGACTACAACATCCTCGCCAATCAGTCGAAGAATTCGACCCGGGGCGTGCCGTCCCGCTACCCGGGCTGGAAGAAGCAGGCCACCGAGGCATATCTCTCCGGTTTCCGGCGGGCCTACGAGAGCAATCGCGCGCCGTTCTGCATAGGCAACCACTTCGAGCAGTGGAACGGCGGCATCTACATGGACGCCGTCGAGGAAGCGCTCAAGGGCATGGCGGGCAAGAAGGACGTGCGTCTGGTCTCCTTCCGGCAGTTCTGCGACTGGCTCGACGTGCAGGACCCGAAGGTCCTCGACAAGCTGCGCTCCCTCCAGGTCGGCCAGTCCCCGGCGGGCGGCTGGAAGTCTTTCCTTAAGAGCTCTTGACAAGGGGCTTTACGGGCACCATGGGGGGCGCGGAAGATCCCTGGAACGCTCATGCGAAACTTTTCACATGAGCCTTAGCCGCGCCCCCCGCCGCCGCTCGAACCGCACCCGCCACGCCGCGTCGGCGGCCGCCGTCGCGGTCGCGGGCGCACTCACCCTCTCCGCGTGCGGAGGCGACGGCGCCACGGCGTCGGGGTCGAGCGGTGCGAAGTTCGTGACCGGCAGCGGGGGCATCTCCACCGTCGCCGAGGGCGAGCGGCAGGACGCCCCGAAGCTCGACGGCGAGACGCTCGAAGGCGAGAAGCTCGACATCGACGACTTCAAGGGCAAGGTCGTCGTCCTGAACGTCTGGGGTTCGTGGTGTTCGCCCTGCCGGGCCGAGGCGCCGAATTTCGCGAAGGTCGCCAAGGAGACCAAGGACAAGGGCGTCGAGTTCGTCGGGATCAACACCCGTGACGACTCCAAGGGCCCCGCGATCGAGTTCGAAAAGCAGTGGGGCATCACCTATCCCAGCTTCTACGACCCGATCGGCAAGCTGGTTCTCCGCTTTCCCAAGGGCAGCCTGAATCCCCAGGCCATTCCGTCGACGATCGTGATCGACCGTGAGGGCAGGATCGCGGCCCGTTCCCTGATGGCCCTCAACGAGAAGAAGCTGCACCAGATGATCGACCCGCTGATCGCGGAGAAGTGACCAAGTGAGCGTTCTCGCCGCCGCGGTCACCGACCCGAACACGACGGTTCTGAGCGGTGCCCTGGTTCTCGCGCTGCCGATCGCCGTCGCCGCCGGTCTCGTCTCGTTCTTCTCGCCGTGCGTGCTGCCGCTCGTACCCGGCTACCTGTCGTACGTCACCGGAATCAGCGGCACCGACCTGGCCGAGGCCAGGCGCGGGCGCATGGTCGCGGGGGCCTCGCTCTTCGTGCTCGGCTTCAGTGCCGTCTTCGTCTCGACCGGGGCGCTGTTCGGCTTCTTCGGGTCGACGCTCCAGGAGCACCAGGAGACGCTCTCCACGGTGCTCGGCGCACTGATGATCCTCATGGGCGTCTTCTTCATGGGGCTGCTGCCCTGGATCACCCAGCGCGAGTTCCGCTTCCACAAGCGGCCGGCGGCCGGACTGGCGGGCGCGCCCGTTCTGGGCGCCCTCTTCGGCATCGGCTGGGCGCCGTGCACCGGCCCGACGCTCGGCGCCGTCCAGACGCTCGCCCTCAACGACGGGAGCGCGGGGCGCGGGGCCGTACTGACCGTCGCGTACTGCCTCGGCCTGGGCGTGCCCTTCGTGCTCGCCGCGATGGCGTTCCGGCGGGCGCTCGGTGCGTTCGCCTGGGTCAAGAAGCACTACGCCTGGGTGATGCGCATCGGCGGACTGATGATGATCGTGACCGGCGTCCTGCTCGTCACAGGGATCTGGAACGGCATCATCCAGGACATGCAGGGCTGGACCCGAGGCTTCACGGTGGGGATCTGAGTTCCATGAGCAAGACCGAGACGACCGACGAGACGACCGACGAGGCGAGCGCGGCGGCCGCGGCCGCCGCGCACGACGAGCAGGAGCTCGGCGAAGCCGGCGCCCAGCTCTCCACCGCCCCCCGGGAGCGGGCGGTCCCCGGCTCCTTCGGCGGCGTGATGCGGCCCGGCGCGGCCGGCCGGATCGCCTGGGCCTGGCGCGAGACGACGGGCTGGGTGCGCTGGTTCTGGCGGCAGCTGACGTCGATGCGCGTCGCGCTGATCCTGCTGTTCCTGCTGTCGCTGGGCGCGATCCCCGGGTCGCTGGTCCCGCAGACCGGTGTCGACGAGACGAAGGTCGAGGAGTTCCGGGCGGCGCACGAGACGCTCGCGCCGCTCTACGACGACCTCGGGCTCTTCGACGTCTACAGCTCGGTGTGGTTCTCCGCGATCTACCTCCTGCTCTTCGTCTCGCTCATCGGCTGCATCGTGCCCCGCACCTGGCAGTTCGTGGGCCAGCTCCGCGGCCGCCCGCCGGCCGCGCCCGGCCGCCTGACGCGGCTTCCGGCGTACACCACCTGGCGTACGGAGACGGACCCCGAGCAGGTCCGCGAGGCCGCGCTGGCGATGCTCGAGCAGCGCCGTTTCCGGTCCGATGCCGCCGGTGACGCGGTCGCCGCCGAGAAGGGGTACCTGCGCGAGGCCGGGAACCTGATCTTCCACGTCGCGCTCATCGTGATGCTGGTGTCCTTCGCCACCGGGCAGCTGTTCAAGTCCGAGGGCGGCAAGCTGATCGTCGAGGGCGGCGGCTTCGCGAACACCCTCACGCAGTACGACGACTTCACGTCCGGGTCGCTCTTCGACCGGGACCACGACCTGGCGCCGTTCAGCTTCACGCTCGACAAGTTCGTCGGGACGTACGAGCGCACCGGCCCCCAGCGCGGCACGCCCCGTACGTACGAGGCCCGTGTGACGTACGCCGAGGGGGCGGACGGCGCCGAGAGGAAGACCACGATCGAGGTGAACCGGCCGCTGGAGGTCGACGGCTCGAAGGTCTACCTGATCGGCCACGGGTACGCCCCGGTCGTCACCGTCAAGGACGGCAGGGGCAGGGAGGTCTTCAAGGGCGCGGTGCCGCTGCTGCCCATGGACTCCAACGTCACCTCGTCCGGCGCGATCAAGGTGATGGACGGCTACCGCGACAAGGACGGCAAGAAGGAGCAGCTGGGCTTCCAGGCGTTCTTCGTGCCGACGTTCGCGGGCGCGGGCCAGGGCACGATGCTCTCCCAGTACCCGGGCCTCGACTTCCCCGTCCTCGCGCTCAACGCCTTCCACGGCAGCCTCGGCGTGGACGCGGGCCTGCCGCAGAACGTCTACCAGCTCGACAAGCGCAAGATGAAGGCGTTCAAGGACGACCGGGGCGCCGACCTCAAGCAGCGGCTGCTGCCCGGCGAGACCATGAAGCTGCCGGACGGCGCCGGCTCCATCACGTTCGAGAAGGACGTCAAGGAGTGGGCGACCTTCCAGATCTCGCAGCAGCCCGGCACCGTACCCGCACTGGTGGGGGCCGTCGCCGCGATCGCGGGACTCGCCGGATCGCTGTTCATCCAGCGCCGCCGCGTCTGGGTCCGGGCCGTACGGGGCAAGGACGGCGTCACCGTCGTCGAGATGGCCGGACTCGGCCGCAGCGAGTCCTCGAAGCTCCCCGAGGAACTGGCCGACCTGGCCGCAACGCTCAACTCACAGGCGCCGACGGCACCTGATCCCGCTGAACCTGTCGAAGGAGTCCGCGCGTGAATCTCGCGGCCGCAACCAACGAGAACCTCGCCCACATCAGCAACGTGCTGATCTATTCGTCGATGGCCGTCTACACACTGGCCTTCCTCGCCCACATCGCCGAGTGGGTCTTCGGCAGCCGCAGCAAGGTCGGCCGCACGGCCGCCGCGCTGACCGCCGGCGGCGGGGCGACCGCGAAGGCCGCCCCCGCGGTGACCGTGCGCTCCGGCGGCTCCACGACCGTCCTCGACAAGCCGAAGGTCGTCACCCGGTCCGCGGCGGGCACCCGCGACGTGCCGGACGGCCCGGGAGCGGCCGGCGGCACCGAGAAGGGCGACCTCTACGGACGCGTCGCCGTCTCGCTGACCGTCCTCGCCTTCCTCGTCGAGGCGGGCGGCGTGATCGCCCGCGCCCTGTCGGTGCAGCGCGCGCCGTGGGGCAACATGTACGAGTTCTCGATCACCTTCTCCACCGTGGTCGTCGGCGTGTACCTGGCGATCCTGGCCGCGAAGAAGAACGTCCGCTGGGCCGGTCTGCCGCTGGTCACCACGGTCCTGCTGGACCTGGGCATCGCCACGACGTGGCTCTACACCGACAGCGACCAGCTGGTGCCCGCGCTGGACTCGTACTGGCTGTGGATCCACGTCTCCACCGCGATCTTCTGCGGTGCGGTGTTCTACCTCGGCGCGGTCGGCACGGCCCTCTACCTCTTCCGTGACGGGTACGAGGCGAAACTCGCCCGCGGCGGCAGGCCGGGCGCCTTCGCCTCGTCCGTCCTGGAGCGCCTTCCGTCCGCCGCCTCGCTCGACAAGTTCTCCTACCGCGTGAACGCCGCCGTCTTCCCGCTGTGGACGTTCACGATCATCGCGGGCGCGATCTGGGCGGGCGACGCGTGGGGCCGCTACTGGGGCTGGGACCCCAAGGAGGTCTGGTCCTTCATCACCTGGGTCGCGTACGCCTGCTACCTGCACGCGCGCGCGACGGCGGGCTGGAAGGGCCGCAAGGCCGCCTACCTGGCGCTCTTCGCGTTCGGCTGCTGGCTGTGGAACTACTACGGCGTGAACATCTTCCTCAGCGGCAAGCACTCGTACGCGGGCGTCTGACCCGCTCCCGGGCCCGGCCGCACAAGCCCGGCCCAGGGGTGGGGCCGGTGCCACGGCGGACGAGATCCCCGTGGCACCGGCGAACCCCGGGACGCCGCGGTCGTGCTGAGGTTCACGCCGGACCTTCCGCAGCCCGCGCACCGGGTCTGGCCCGCCGTCGCCGCTGAGGAGGGCCTTGCGGGAGTGGCTCGCCGCCGCCGAGCGGCCGGAGCCGCGCCTGGGCGGCGTGGTGGCGCTGCGGTGGCCGGACACCGGCGACGGAGGCGACGCCGCCGTCGCGCACGGCACGGTCACCGCCTGGGACCCGGACCGCTACCGCGAGCTGTACGCCGGCCAGTCGGTGCGGGGCGGTGCGGTGGCCGTCCTTCGCGGGGGCTTCGGGGCCGGTGCCGCGCCGGGGCGCCTCCTCGGGCGCCGAACGTCCGGGTACGGCGTGAGCTTCGGGGTGGTTGCGTTCGGCGCCCTGCGGGAAGCGCCCCGACGCGTCCCCTCCCGGCACCGCGGTGTGCGAGGCGGGGCCGTGACCGGGGAGGAGGCGCCCTCCGCCGTGCGGCGGGCGGGGTTCGTCCTGTCGACGGTGTGGCCGGCCCGCACGCCCGTGGAGGGTGAGGGCATGACAGCGATTGCTCCTCGGTGGGCCGTACGGGCCGCTCACGCCACTGTTGTGGTCGTGCTTCCGTCCTCGCTGCGGCGCACGGCGCTGGCCCTGGGGGTTCCGCTGGGCTGCACCCGCCGGCAGCTGGTCACCGAGTACCACGCGCCCGGCTGGGGCACGGCGTACATGGTCGGCCTGAGCCTGCTCACGGAGGCGCTCGCCCTGCTGACGCCCGGCCTGGTCCGTCCGTGGGGCGAGGCCGCCCCGTCCTGGCTCCCGGTCACCGGCGGCAGGCCGGTCGGCGTTCGCGTGGTCATGACCGCTGCCCGCGTCGGCGCTGCGATCGTGACGTTCGTCTGGTGGGGCAGCCTCGCGGCGCTGTTCTTCACCGACTTCGACCAGGCCGGCGGTCTCGCCGGCGGCCACTACGTTTTCATGCCGGCCTGCTACGCCCCGTTGCTGGCCCGGGGCCCGCTGCTGGCGGCGGTGACCGTGTCGTACGGCCGCCGCTGTCAGCGGGTCACTTCGACGGCCCGGACTCCTCGGGGCCGGGGCCGTCCTCGCGCCGCTTGAGCTCCTCCTCGCGGCGGCGCAGGTCCGCTTCCCAGTCCTTCATCATCGACTCGTCCTTCTCGTCCTTCTCGTCCTTGAGGGACTTCAGGAAGTCGGGGTTGTCGTCGGGGGCGACCCAGGTGTTCTTGGGACCGCGGCGCCCTTCGGAGGGCGTGCCGCCGGAGCCGTTGCGGGCTCCCTTGCGGACCTTGCCGACCGCGAGCCAGGCGACGGGGCCGATCAGCACCTCGCCGAAGAGCAGCACGATGATCACCCAGACCACCTTGGGAAGGTGACGGACCTCTTCCTCGGGGGTGTTCAGGCAGTCGATGAAGGCATAGATCCACAGCGCCAGAACCAGCAGGAACGGCAGATACCTGAGCATGAGGGCAAGCTCCCAGAGCGTGGACCGCAGGGCGGCGTGGGCAGCCCCGGTGACGGGCCAAGCGTAGTGCGTACCGGATACTGGACCGCATGGCTTACGACGATCTTCGCTCCCTGCTCCGGGCGCTGGAGCGCGAGGGCGACCTCAAGCGCATCAAGGCCGAAGTCGATCCGTACCTGGAGGTCGGGGAGATCGTCGACCGGGTGAACAAGGCGGGTGGTCCGGCGCTCCTCTTCGAGAACGTCAAGGGCTCGTCGATGCCCCTGGCGATGAACGTCTTCGGGACCGACCGCCGGCTGCTCAAGGCGCTCGGCCTGAAGTCGTACGACGACATCCGGGACAAGATCGGCGGGCTGCTGAAGCCCGAGCTTCCGCAGGGTTTCGTGGGGGTGCGGGAGGCGTTCGGCAAGCTCGGGTCGATGGCGCACGTGCCGCCGAAGAAGGTCAAGTCCGATGCGGCGCCGGTGCAGGAGGTCGTGCTGAGGGGCGACGACGTCGATCTGGACACGCTGCCCGCCCTGTTCACCTGGCCGGAAGACGGCGGGTCCTTCTTCAACCTGGGGCTCACCCACACCAAGGACCCGGAGTCGGGCATCAGGAACCTGGGGCTGTACCGGCTCCAGCGCCACGACAAGCGCACGATCGGGATGCACTGGCAGATCCACAAGGACAGCCGGAACCACTACCAGGTGGCGGCCCGGCGCGGTGAGCGGCTGCCGGTCGCGATCGCCTTCGGTGCGCCGCCGGCCGTGACGTACGCCTCGACGGCTCCGCTGCCGGGCGACATCGACGAGTACCTCTTCGCGGGCTTCCTGTCGGGGAAGCGGGTGGAGATGGTCGACTGCAAGACGGTCCCGCTCCAGGTCCCGGCCCAGGCCGAGGTCGTGCTGGAGGGGTGGCTGGAGCCCGGGAAGATGCTGCCGGAGGGGCCCTTCGGCGATCACACCGGGTTCTACACGCCGCAGGAGGACTTCCCGGCGCTGACGATCGACACGGTCACGATGCGGCGGCGTCCGCTGCTCCAGTCGATCGTGGTGGGGCGGCCGCCCACGGAGGACGGGCCGCTGGGGCGGGCCACGGAGAGCTTCTTCCTGCCGCTGCTCAAGATCATCGTTCCGGACATCGTGGACTACCACCTGCCGGAGGCGGGCGGTTTCCACAACTGCGTCATCGTGGCGATCGACAAGAAGTACCCGAAGCACGCGCAGAAGGTCATGCACGCCATCTGGGGCGCGCACATGCTCTCGCTGGAGAAGCTGATCATCGTGGTCGACAAGGACTGCGACGTGCACAACTACCACGAGGTGGCCTGGCGGGCGCTGGGGAACGTCGACTACTCCCGCGACCTCACGGTGGTCGAGGGTCCGGTGGACCATCTGGATCACGCGTCGTACCAGCAGTTCTGGGGCGGCAAGGCGGGCATCGACGCGACGAAGAAGCTGCCCGAGGAGGGCTACACCCGGGACGGGGGCTGGCCGGACATGGTCGAGTCCGACCCCGAGACCTCCGAACGGGTGTCGAGGCGCTGGAAGGAGTACGGGCTGTGAGCAGCACGGCGGCCGCGGTTCCGCAGGTCGGCAGGACCAAGGCGTTCCTGCGGCTCGTGATGATCGAGCACTCGGTCTTCGCGCTGCCCTTCGCCTACATCGCCGCGCTCACCGCGATGTTCCAGCTGGACCGGAACATCCACTGGGGCAAGCTGCTGCTCGTCACCCTTGCCATGGTCGGGCTGCGTACGTTCGCGATGGCGTGCAACCGGATCATCGACCGGGAGCTGGACGCCCGTAACCCGCGCACCGCCCACCGCGAGCTGGTGACGGGCGCGGTCTCGGTCAGGTCCGCCTGGACCGGTGCGCTCGTCGCCGTCGTGGTCTTTCTCGGTGCCGCGGCCGCGCTGAACCCGCTGTGCCTGGTGCTCGCGCCGATAGCGGTCGTCCCGATGGTGGTCTATCCGTACGGGAAGCGCTTCACGAATTTCCCGCACGCCATTCTGGGCCTCGCCCAGGCCATGGGTCCCGTCGGAGCCTGGCTGGCGATCACGGGGGAGTGGTCCTGGGACGCGGTGATCCTCGGCCTCGCGGTCGGCATCTGGATCGGCGGCTTCGACCTGATCTTCGCCACCCAGGACGTCCAGGCGGACCGCGCGCACGGGGTGAAGTCCGTGCCGGCCCGTTTCGGGGTCCCGGCCGCGCTGTACGGGGCGCGGGCCTGCCACGCGGTGACGACCGTCCTGCTGGTCTGGTACGCGCTGGCCACCGACGCGGGGGCCTTCTTCTGGGCCGGTCTGGTGATAGTGACCGCGGCCTTCTTCTACGAGCACACGATCGTCAAGCCGCACGACCTGTCCCGCCTCAACCGGGCGTTCTTCTCGACGAACGGCTTCATCGGGATCGCCCTGTTCGGGTGCGCGCTGCTCGACCTGCTGGTGCGCGGCCTCACGGTGTGAGGCGCGCGGGGCCCATGAGGGGCGTCCGCCGCCGGAACAGGAACGCGGCGAGCACGCCGCCGGCCAGGCCGAAGAGGTGGCCCTGCCAGCTGACGGCGGCATGGGCCGGGAGGACGCCCCACAGGATCGAGCCGTAGACCGCGGCCACCACCAGGCCGGTCACGATGTCCAGCGCGCTGCGGTCGACGAAGCCGCGGACCAGCAGGTAGCCGAAGAGCCCGAAGACGACGCCCGACGCGCCCGCCGTGTTGGAGTGGTCGGGGGCGGTGAGCCAGACCCCCAGGCCGCTGACGAGCACGATGACCAGGACGACGCCCACGAAGCGGCGTATGCCGCTCAGGGCGGCGAGGAAGCCGAGGACCAGCAGCGGGACGGTGTTCGAGGCGACATGGTCGAAGCCGTGGTGCAGGAACGACATCGGGAGTACGTCGCGCAACTCGCCGACGTCGCGCGGGCTCACCCCGT
This sequence comes from Streptomyces sp. NPDC003016, assembly GCF_053591455.1. Classification (NCBI taxonomy): domain Bacteria; kingdom Bacillati; phylum Actinomycetota; class Actinomycetes; order Kitasatosporales; family Streptomycetaceae; genus Streptomyces; species Streptomyces sp. NPDC003016. Next base: position 23,373 of record NZ_JBSFTV010000036.1, on the reverse strand, counting down.
ACGGGTTCAGCGCGCCCGTCGCGGCGTCCAGCGCCTCCAGGACCCACAGCAGCGCGACCCAGCCGAGCATCAGCGCGGCGGCGGCCTTCGCCCGGTGCCCCCGGCTCCGGTTCCGGCTCTGTTCGGCGGTGGTCGGTGGCATGGCGTCCCCCTGCGGTACGTGTGGCTCTGCCGGTGGAACGTCCCGGGCACCTGACTCGGTTCCGCCCGGGGGAGCCCGGATAAGGTCGGGCACGTGGAGTCAGGACATACACGCAGTCAGCAGCCGCGCCGGCCATGGGTCGTAGGGGTGTCCGGGGCGTCGGGCACGCCGTACGCCGCCGCCGTGCTGCGCGGGCTGCTGGACGCGGGCGAGAGCGTGGACCTGGTGGTCAGCCGGGCCTCGCGCCTGACGCTGCTCGACGAGACGGGCATCGCGTTCCGGGACGCCCACTGGCAGGAGGACCTGCGGACGTGGCTGGCGCGCGGCGCGGACGGCAGGCCGGACACGTTCGCCGCCGATGTGAGCGACGTGCGGTACTGGGCGGCCGGGGACCTCGCCGCCGGGCCCTCGTCGGGTTCGTACCCGGCCAAGGGGATGCTCGTCGTGCCGGCGTCGACGGCGAGCGTGGCCGGGGTGGCGCTGGGACTGTCGAAGGACCTGCTGCAACGGGTGGCGAGCGTGACGCTCAAGGAGCGGCGCAGGCTCGTGGTCGCGGTGCGGGAGACGCCGCTGAGCGGCCAGACCCTCAAGCACATGGTGGCGCTGGACGAGGCGGGAGCCGTGGTGCTGCCCGCCTCCCCGGCGTTCTACGCGGGAGCGACGCACATCCAGGATCTGGTGGACTTCGTCGCGGGGCGGGTGCTGGACGCGGCGGGGGTGCCGCACGGCTTGTACCGCCGCTGGGAGGGGCAGCTCGGGGGCTCCCGGAAAGATGATGGGCGTTGAGCACTGCACGCCTTAGATTGCACACATAAACTCGCGGTATTGCTGAACAATGGAAGGCTTCAGGCATATGGACGCCGTGGACAGGCAGCTCATCCAGGCTCTCAGAGAGAACGGCAGGGCCTCGTACGCCGAACTCGGCCGGCTCGTCGGGCTCTCGGGGCCCAGCGTCACCGACCGCATCAACCGTCTTGAGGCGGCCGGTGTCATCACCGGCTACCGCGCGACGGTCGACGCGAAGTCGCTCGGCCTCGGTGTCACCGCGCTGATCGGCATCTCGCTCTCGGACGCGGCGGACCACGAGGACGTGGCACGCAGGCTGCGCGATCTCGAGGAGATCGAGGACTGCTGGTTCATCGCGGGCGACGACTCGTACATGCTCAAGATCCGGGCGGGGGACGTGGACGGCCTGGAGAAGACGATCCGGCGGCTGTCCGGCACGCGGGGCGTCTCGCGCACCCGTACGACGATCGTGCTCTCCACGAAGTGGGAGAACCGGGTCGGGGAGCTGCCGGAGGAAGCCTGACGCGGAGCGTCAATGGGGGTCCTCCCGCCCGGAGGGTGGGGGAGTACCGTGTTGAGGGTTTGATTCGTAGAGAAATGGGAGGCGGCCGGAGATGACTGCATCTATCAAAGATGTAGGGCTCAAGCGCGAGCTGGAGCAGAAGGTCCGGGCGGGTGAGCGACTGACCCGCGAGGACGGCATCGCTCTCTACGAGTCCGACGACCTGGCCTGGCTGGGCGGCCTCGCCCACGAGGTGCGCACGCGCAAGAACGGCGACGTCGTCCACTTCAACGTCAACCGTCACCTCAACATGACGAACGTGTGCACCGCGTCGTGCGCGTACTGCTCGTTCCAGCGCAAGCCGGGCGAGAAGGACGCGTACACGATGCGCATCGAGGAAGCCGTCAAGCTCGCCAAGGCGATGGAGAACGAGAACCTCACCGAGCTGCACATCGTCAACGGCCTCCACCCCAGCCTCCCGTGGCGCTACTACCCGCGCTCCCTGAGCGAGCTGAAGAAGGCCCTGCCGAACGTCTCGCTGAAGGCCTTCACGGCGACCGAGATCCACCACTTCGAGACCGTGTCGGGCATGTCGGCCTCGGAGATCCTGGACGAGCTCATCGAGGCCGGCCTGGAGTCGCTGACCGGCGGCGGCGCCGAGATCTTCGACTGGGAGGTCCGCCAGCACATCGTCGACCACCGCACCCACTGGGAGGACTGGTCGCGCATCCACCGCCTCGCGCACGAGAAGGGGCTCAAGACCCCGGCGACGATGCTGTACGGGCACATCGAGGAGCCGCGCCACCGCGTGGACCACGTGCTGCGGCTGCGCGAGCTCCAGGACGAGACCGGCGGTTTCCAGGTCTTCATCCCGCTGCGCTACCAGCACGACTTCGAGGACATGAAGGACGGCAAGATCCGCAACCGTCTTCAGGCCCGTACGACGATGGCGAGCGGCGCCGACGTGCTGAAGACCTTCGCGGTCTCGCGGCTGCTCTTCGACAACGTCCCGCACGTCAAGGTCTTCTGGGTCATGCACGGCGTGCAGACCTCGCAGCTCGCGCTCCAGCACGGCGCGGACGACATGGACGGCTCGGTCGTCGAGTACAAGATCACGCACGACGCGGACAACTACGGCACGCCGAACAAGCTCGGCCGTGAGGACCTGCTGGAGCTGATCCGGGACGCGGGCTTCCGCCCGGTGGAGCGGAACACGCGGTACGAGATCATCCGCGAGTACCCGGGACCGGACGCGGACCGCCGCGAGTCGCCGCAGGCGATGCGGGTCTGACGCCGTACGGGCGGGCGGTCCGGGGACACCCGGGCCGCGGGACCGGCCGTACGGGCGCCGGGCCGAGCCGTTTACTGTCGAAGGCATGCCGCTGAACTTCGCACTCGATCCGCGGATCGGCCCCCGCCTGCGCGACGGCGTCCTGTCCCTGTGGACGGACGTCTCCAACGCGGGCGGCGCCGTCGGATTCGTACCGCCCGTGACCGTCGACGACATCCGGCCCGAGTGGGTCAAGCACCTCGCCGCCGTGAGCGAGGGCCGTACCCGGCTGCTCGTCGGGTACGACGAGGAGGGCGCCGTCGCCGCCACCGCGTTCCTCACGTACAACACGCACCGGCTGATGACCCACTGGATCTGGCTCTACACGGTGATGGTCCACCCGCGCCACCAGGGCAAGGGGTACGGCCGCGAGCTGATGACGGCGGCCGCCGAGGCGGCGCGGTCCTTCGAGGGGATCGAGGCGATACGGCTGACCTGCCGCGGCGGCACCGGAGCCGACCGGTTCTACGCCTCCTGCGGCTACAAGGAGGTCGGGCGGGTGCCCGGCGCGATCCGGGTCGCACCGGGCGACGACCGCGACGACATCGTCATGCTGCTGCCGCTGGAATGACGGGAATGCTGGAGGAATGCCGGGAAGGGCAGGGGCCCGGCAGAAGCTTCGGCCCCCTGTGCTTGACTGGTAGGGACCCTTTAGGTTGCCGCTGAGAAGAAGGTCCCCGTGAACACCAGGCACGCAACGATTCGCTACACCGCGATGCGCCTTGGCGTCTTCGTGGGCTGCTTCTTCGTCATCTGGGGCCTGGTCCACTTCGGCGTGCTCCCGGCCGGCCTGGGCGACTCCAACCTGCTGTGGGTGCTCATGCTCGCCATCGTCGTCTCCGCGCCGCTCAGCTTCGTGCTGCTGCGCAAGCAGCGCGACGCGATGTCCGAGCGGATCGTCGAGCGTGTGGACAGCGTGAAGGCCAAGCTGGAGTCGAACCGCAGCCAGGAGGACGGCCTGGCCCGGTAAGGGCCGCGTAAGGTACGTCACACTTCCCGCCACCCCGGTTCCGGACATCTGTCCGGGGCCGGGGTGGCGGCGTCTTCCGGGCCGGGGCCGGGGCGCGCGTGCCCAAAGAACAGCTTTGATGTTCTCAAAGTACAAGTGTTAACGTGTTCAGCATGAAGACATCCGCCGCGCACTCCCCTGCCACGAGCGTTCCGCTCGTGCTGGTGGCGCGCCTGCATGTCGATCTCTGCCGCTGCATGTCCGCGGCCTGTCGCCGCCACATCTGACATCAGAAGCGACTTCACGCAGCGGCGACGCCCACAGCTCCGGTTCCACGTACAGCTCACGGCCGCCGCACCACCGTCCCCGTATCCCCATACGTAAGCAACGGAGTGTGTCCGTGTCCGCGAACTCCGCGATCACGCCCGAGGACCGGAAGCCCCGCTTCCGAATATCCGACAAGTTCCCCTTCTGGGCCCAGATCATCACCGGTCTGGTCCTGGGTGTCCTGCTGGGCTGGCTCGCGCGCAGCCAGGACATCAGCTGGCTCAAGACGACGCTGGAGCAGGTCGGCGGCATCTTCGTCCAGCTGCTGAAGCTGGCCGTCGCGCCGCTCGTCTTCTTCGCGATCCTGGTGTCGATCACCAACCTGCGCAAGGTCAACAACGCCGCCAGGCTGGCCTCGCGCACGCTGCTCTGGTTCATGATCACGTCACTGATCGCGGTCGCCATCGGCCTCGCGATCGGCCTGGTCACCAACCCGGGCGCCGGTACGGGCCTGACGCCGAAGGACGGCAAGGAGCCCGAGGGCTCCGGCTCCTGGATCGACTTCCTGACCGGCATCGTGCCGACCGACGTCATCACGCCGTTCACCGAGCTGAACGTGCTCCAGATCGTCTTCATGGCCGCCGTCGCCGGTATCGCGGCGCTCCAGCTCGGTGAGAAGGCCGAGCCGATCCTCAAGCTCAGCGCTTCGGTCCTGGAGCTGCTCCAGAAGGCCCTGTGGTGGGTCATCCGCCTCGCGCCCATCGGCACCGTCGGCCTCATCGGCTTCGCCATCGCCGACTACGGCTGGGACCTGATCAGCAAGTACGCGACCTTCACCGCCGACGTCTACATCGGCTGCGCCCTCGTGCTGTTCGGCGTCTACCCGCTGCTGCTCGCGACGGTCGCCAAGGTCAACCCGCTCCAGTTCTTCAAGGGGGCCTGGCCGGCCATCCAGCTGGCCTTCGTCTCCCGCTCCTCGGTCGGCACCATGCCGGTCACCCAGCGGGTCACCGAGCGCCTCGGTGTTCCGAAGGAGTACGCGTCCTTCGCCGTGCCGTTCGGTGCGACGACCAAGATGGACGGCTGCGCCGCGATCTACCCGGCGCTCGCCGCGATCTTCATCGCGCAGATCTTCGACGTACAGCTCGGCATCCAGGACTACCTGCTGATCGCCTTCGTCTCGGTCATCGGCTCGGCGGCCACCGCCGGTCTGACGGGCGCGACGGTCATGCTGACCCTCACCCTGTCGACGCTGGGCCTTCCGCTGGAGGGCGTGGGCCTGCTGATGGCGATCGACCCGATCCTGGACATGATGCGGACCGCGACGAACGTCGCGGGTCAGGCCCTGGTGCCGGTCATCGTCGCGGCCCGGGAGAAGATCCTCGACCACGACGCGTACAACTCGGCCTCGTCCTCGCCGGTCGACGAGTACGACGTGCGTGAGGCCGGACAGAAGGCGGCCGTGCCGGTCACCGCGTAACCGCGCTGCCGGAACCGGACCGCCGAAGTGTGCCCCCGACGCCCCGCGTCGGGGGCACTCCGGCGTGGGGCGGGGCGCGGGGAGCGCCGTGTGCTCGCTGTGCTCGCCCGGGAGCCGTTGAATCCGGCCGGGCGGGGCATACGGAAACCAGAGCGATCTTGAAGAGGTCGTACGGAGGACGGAGCCGACGCAGATGCCGATACCCACCCGCCGGAGCCGCACCGCACGGCGCGGGCCCGCTTTCCGGCTCCGCGAGACCGCGTTCGGTCTCGGCCTGGTCGCCATCGTCGTCTGTGGGGTCGGACTCACCTTCAAGGCGGCGCTGGGGGAGGGCGACAACCTGCCGGCGGCCGTCCTGGCAACGGTGGCTCTCGTCGTCGTGGCCGCGGCGGTGGTCCGGGGCGGCCGTCGCCGCCGGCGGAGCGTCCGCCCCGCCGCCGTCGCGGACATCGATGTCGTGGAGGCGGCCCGGGGCAGGGCCGAAGCCCCGTACCCGGAAGCCCGGTACACCGAAGCCGCGCCCGCCGAAGCCGCGCCCGCCGAAGCCGCGTACGTGGACTACGCGGCCATGGACCCGGACACCTTCGAGCGGTCGATCGCCGAACTGTGCGAGCGGGACGGCTGTGTGGAGGTCCAGGTCGTCGGCGGCGCCGGGGACCTCGGGGCCGACGTCATCGCGACGACTCCGGACGGACGGTGCGTCGTCATCCAGTGCAAGCGTTACGGGCCGGCGAACAAGGTCGGCTCGCAGGACGTCCAGCGTTTCGGCGGCACGTGCTACGCCGTCCACGGCGCCCAGGTCGCCGCTGTCGTGACCACGGGAGAGTTCACCGAACCGGCGGCGGAGTACGCGGACCAGTGCGGGATACTCTGCGTCGACCACCAGGCACTCACCGCGTGGGCCGACGGGACCGGCCCGGCGCCCTGGGACCACGTACCGGCCGTGTAGCCCGTATCGCGCCTCCTGCGGGCGTCGCGAGATCAGACCTGGGACTCCATGCGGTCGACCGCGTTCTTGGCCGTCAGCAGGTCGCTGCCCGTGGTCTCGCGGTAGAGCTTGATCGCCTGGATCTTCTTTCCCTCCCGCACGAGCGCGGCGACCTGATCCGTCGCCGGGTCGGGTACGTGGATGCCCAACTGCTCCATGACGAGGTCGAGCTTCTGCTCCAGCCGGGCAACTCTGTGGTGGGTGCGCCTGAGTCTGTGCTCGTTGGCCGAGACCAGCAGCGCGACGAGGGCGACGACGAGGAGGGCTATCACGATATCCATGATCCACGACCCTATCCCCGGGGCAGCGGGTGAGCCGCATGCAGGCAGGAGCCCCGTTCCTCGCGGAACGGGGCTCCTTGGGTACTGCTACTTCGACCGCGATCCGGTCGGACCGGGCAACTAGACCGGGGTGACGTTCTCCGCCTGCGGGCCCTTCGGGCCCTGCGTGACGTCGAAGTTCACCTGCTGGTTCTCCTCGAGCGAGCGGAAACCAGACGCGTTGATCGCGGAGTAGTGGACGAAGACATCCGGGCCGCCGCCGTCCTGGGCGATGAAGCCGAAGCCCTTTTCAGCGTTGAACCACTTGACGGTTCCGGTAGCCATAAGCCCTCCCATGGGCCAAAGGGTTGCCCTGCTCCAGAACCTGCAAACAAGTCTGAAAACTACAAAAGCCTGCGGGTTACATGCTCCGCAGGCTCTGTACTGCAAGGGAAACCAAACTGCAACTTGCGGCGAGCGTAGCACGCACCCCGAGGCGAGTGGAAGAGGGAAAGATCACGCCGTCCGGAGGTTTGGACGGCCCTGTCGCGGCACCTTCGGGGGCGCCTTTCCGGGGGTCCGGCCGGAGACCTTCCGCAGCCTTTCCCGGAATTCTCCGGAGCCCTTCCCGGGACCTTCCGGAGCGCTTCCGAAGGGGCCCGGACCCCGGCGTCGGTCTGTGCGGCAGACAGGTCTAGCCTCGCGATGTGGACAATTCAACTGCTGCCGGCCACCGTCGCAGCCGGCCACGTGTCGGCCACATCCAGTTCCTGAACTGCCTGCCCCTGTACTGGGGGCTGGCCCGTACCGGAGCGCTTCTCGACTTCCAGCTGTCGAAGGACACCCCTGAGCGGCTCAGCGAGCAACTGGTGCGCGGCGATCTCGACATCGCGCCCGTCACCCTTGTGGAGTTCCTCCGCAACGCCGACGATCTCGTCGCCTTCCCCGACCTCGCGGTCGGCTGCGACGGCCCCGTCATGTCGTGCGTGATCGTTTCCCAGGTGCCGCTGGCCCGGCTCGACAAGGCCCGGGTCGCGCTCGGTTCGACCTCGCGCACGTCGGTGCGTCTGGCGCAGCTGCTGCTGGCCGAGCAGTACGGCGTCCAGCCCGACTACTACACGTGCCCGCCCGACCTCGGCGTGATGATGCAGGAGGCGGACGCGGCCGTGCTGATCGGCGACGCGGCGCTGCGCGCCTCGCTGCACGATGCGCCCCGGCTCGGGCTCCAGGTCCACGACCTGGGGCAGATGTGGAAGGAGTGGACGGGGCTGCCGTTCGTCTTCGCGGTGTGGGCGGCGCGCAAGGACTACCTCGCGCGTGAGCCGGACGTCGTGAAGAAGGTCCATGAGGCGTTCCTGACCTCCCGCGACCTGTCCCTGGACGAGGTGGCCGAGGTCGCCGAGCAGGCCGCCCGCTGGGAGGTCTTCGACGCGGAACTGCTGGAGCGCTACTTCACGACGCTGGACTTCCGCTTCGGTCCCGACCAGCTGGCGGGCGTACGGGAGTTCGCGCGCCGGACCGGACCGGACACCGGGTATCCGGCCGACGTCACGGTCGAACTGCTCGGCTGACCGCCGCCGCCCCCGGGCCGCCGGCACAGCACGCAGCCGGCCGTGCGGTACGGGGGAGGGGCCAGGCGGTGCGGCCGCCCGACGCGGGCGCCCGCTGCTCGTCCGTACGGCTGGCGTAGGCTGGGCCGGTCCGTCCACACCCTGCCGAAAGGGACACTCCGGTGACTGAGAAGGCCGACCTCACAGCCGTCCTCGACCGCGCTGCCGAGGGTGGGCGGATCACCCCGGAAGAGGCCCTCGACCTCTACCGCTCCGCGCCGCTGCACGCCCTGGGCCAGGCCGCGGACGCCGTGCGCCGCCGTCGCTACGCCGGTACGGAGCACATCGCGACGTACATCATCGAGCGCAACATCAACTACACGAACTCGTGCGTCACCGCGTGCAAGTTCTGTGCCTTCTACGCCGCTCCCAAGAGCGACAAGGTGTGGACCCGCGACCTCGACGACATCCTGCGGCGCTGCGCGGAGACCGTCGAGCTCGGCGGTACGCAGATCATGTTCCAGGGCGGTCACCACCCGGACTACGGCGTCGAGTACTACGAGGAGCACTTCGCCGCGATCAAGGCGGCGTTCCCGCAGCTCGTCATCCACTCCCTCGGCGCCTCCGAGGTCGAGCACATGGCCCGGATCTCGGGCGTGAGCGCCGAGGAGGCCATCCGCCGCATCCACGCCGCCGGACTCGACTCCTTCGCCGGCGCCGGCGCCGAGCTGCTGCCCGAGCGGCCGCGCAAGGCCATCGCGCCGCTCAAGGAGTCCGGCGAGCGCTGGCTGGAGATCATGGAGCTCGCGCACCGCCTCGGCGTCGAGTCGACGTCGACGATGCTCATGGGTACGGGCGAGACCAACGCCGAGCGCATCGAGCACCTGAGCATGATCCGCGACGTACAGGACCGGACGGGCGGCTTCCGCGCCTTCATCCCGTACACCTACCAGCCGCAGAACAACGCGCTGAAGGGCCGTACGCAGGCCACGCTCTTCGAGTACCTGCGCCTGATCGCCGTCGCCCGCCTCTTCCTCGACAACGTCGCGCACATCCAGGGCTCCTGGCTGACGGTCGGCAAGGAGGTCGGCCAGCTGTCGCTGCACTACGGCGCGGACGACCTCGGGTCGATCATGCTGGAGGAGAACGTCGTGTCGTCGGCCGGGGCCAGGCACCGGTCCAACCGGATGGAGATCATCGATCTCATCCGCAGGTCGGGACGCGTGCCCGCGCAGCGCACGACGACCTACGAGCACATCGTGGTGCACGACGACCCGGCGAACGACCCGGTCGACGACCACGTCGTCTCGCACCTCTCGTCGACGGCCATCGAGGGCGGCACCGCGCACCCCGAACTGAAGATCCTCAGCGCGAGCTGACGGGGCCGAGTTGCTGACGATCCACGCCGCCGACCTGGTCGTCCCGGTCGCCGGGGAGCCGATCGCCCGGGGCGCGGTCGCCGTCGACGGTACGACGGTCGTCGCACTCGGCCCGTACGAGGACGTGGCCGCCGCCCGGCCGGCGGCCCGCGTCCGCCGCTGGCCCGGAGTCCTCACTCCGGGGCTGCGCAACGACCGCGGCGGCTTTCTGCTGGAGCACACCTATTTCCCCGAGGAGCCGGGCGAGTTCGACGCGCTCGGCCCGGACCCCCTCACCGGTGCCGCCCTCGCCGCGCTGCGCATGACCGAGGCCCGCTGGGGCAACAGCGCCCGCCGCTGCACCCAGAAACTCCTGGCCCACGGTGTGGTCGCCGTCACCGGCCCGCTCGGGATCGCGGCCGTCCGCCAGGCGGTGCGGCGGGCCGGCCTCACGGTCGGGGGCGGGGCGGCGGACGACGCCCCGGCGACGGCTTCTGGTGCGGGGCTGGACCCGCTGGCCGGGGGCGCCCCACTGGCTTCCGTGGTCGCGCACCCGCTCGCCGTCGGCTCCCGCGCCGACCTCGCCGTCTTCGACGTGCCGGACGAGGCGGCGCTGCGCGCGCGGGGGACCGGGACGTGCGTCGCGACGGTCCTGGGCGGACGGCTGGTGCACCGGCGGCGGTGAGCCGCACCCGCCGATGACCGCGTCCGCACAGCCGATGACCACGTCCGCGCCGCCGATGACCGGGCCCGCTCCGCCCGCGGCGGGCGGGCCCGGCACAATGGGCGGCGTGACCCGCGCATCCCTGAACAAGAAGCCCGCCGAAGTCGCCTCGATGTTCGACGAAGTGGCGGAACGCTACGACCTCACCAACGACGTCCTGTCCCTCGGACAGGACCGGATCTGGCGCAAGGAGGTCGCCAGGGCGGTGGACGCCCGCCCGGCCCAGAAGATCCTGGACCTGGCCGCCGGAACCGCCACCTCCTCGCAGCCCTTCGCGCGGGCCGGTGCGTACGTCGTGCCCTGCGACTTCTCGATCGGCATGCTGCGGGTCGGCAAGCAGCGCCACCCGTGGATGCCCTTCACCGCGGGCGACGGGACGGAACTGCCGTTCCGGGACGACACCTTCGACACGGTCACCATCTCCTTCGGGCTGCGCAACATCCAGGACACCGACGCCGCGCTGCGCGAGCTGTACCGCGTGACCAGGCCCGGCGGGCAGGTCGTGATCTGCGAGTTCTCGCACCCGACCTGGGCGCCCTTCCGGACCGTGTACATGGAGTACCTGATGCGGGCGCTGCCGCCGGTCGCGACCGCCGTCTCGTCGAACCCCGACGCGTACGTCTACCTCGCCGAGTCCATCCGCGAGTGGCCCGACCAGCCGGCGCTGGCGTCCCGGCTCCAGCAGGCGGGCTGGTCGAAGGTCGCGTGGCGCAACCTGACGGGCGGAGTCGTCGCCCTGCACCGCGGTACGAAGTCCCGGTAGACCTCCCGTGGACTACCAGTCGGTCCTGGAGCGGATCGCGAAGGACATCGCACCGCAGGTCGGCAGCGGCAGGACCGCCGAGTACATCCCGGCGCTCGCCGCCGTCGACCCGCGCCGCTTCGGCATGGCCGTCGCGGACGTCGACGGGAAGGTGTACGGAGTCGGGGACTGGCAGCGCCCCTTCTCCACCCAGTCGATCACCAAGGTATTCACGCTCGCGCTGGTCCTGGCCACGGGCGGCGACGGCCTGTGGGAGCACGTCGGCCGCGAGCCGTCCGGCAACCCCTTCAACTCCCTGGTCCAGCTGGAGTACGAGAACGGCATCCCGCGCAATCCGTTCATCAACGCCGGCGCGCTCGTCGTCACCGACCGCCTCCAGACCCTGACCGGCGACGCGAGCAGCGAACTCCTGGAGTTCCTGCGCGAGGAGAGCGGGAACCCCGGCCTGGCCTTCGACCCGGAGGTGGCCGGGTCGGAGTCCGCGCACGGCGACCGCAATGCGGCCCTGGCCCACTTCATGGCCTCGTACGGCAACATCACCAACCCCGTCCCCACCCTCCTCGACCACTACTTCTGGCAGTGCGCGATCGAGATGAGCTGCGCCGACCTGGCGCTGGCGGCCCGCTTCCTGGCCCGCCACGGGCTGCGCGCCGACGGCTCGCGCCTGCTGACGCGCAGCGAGGCCAAGCAGATCAACGCCGTGATGCTCACCTGCGGTACGTACGACGCGGCCGGCGAATTCGCCCACCGGGTCGGGCTGCCGGGCAAGAGCGGTGTGGGCGGCGGGATCGTCGCGGTCGTTCCGGGGCGGTGCACGCTGTGCGTCTGGAGCCCGGGTCTGGACGAGCGCGGCAACTCGGTGGCGGGCGTCGCGGCACTGGACCGGTTCACGACGCTGACGGGACTGTCGGTCTTCTAGGACGGGGCGGAGTCGCGAAGTGTCACAGCGGGGAGGGGCAGGGAAAGAAAGGAACTCCCGGGAACCGCCCGGCGGGGAAGAGGAGTCAGTGCGCACAGGAACCGCTCTCCCCGCGCACTTCCTGCACTCTCCGCTCTCCCCGCCTCCGGGGTCCCCATGCCGCTGCACTGCCCGAACTGCGGAACCGTTCCTGAGCACTGGGTTTCAGTGGGCCCGGTGGTCTGGACCGCTGGTCAGTGGCGCGCCCCGGCCCGGCGGGTGAAGTGCAGCAGCCGGGTCGGCGCGTGCCGGATCCGGGCGTCCCGGTGCGCTGAATTGCCGGAGAGGCCGTGGGAGAAGCGCTGCGGGTCACCGACCGGGTTGCCGCGGACGTCCAGGTGCCGGGCGGCGAGGTGGTCGTCGTTCATGTCCACCCCCCCCCGCACCCACACTGCCTGAAGGGGCAGGGCGGGGGCGGGGGTGCGGGTCCAGGACGCGGTCACCTACCAGCGCCCCGGTCCGGGTCGTGGGGGATGCGGTAGGCGACCGCCCGGTTCGCGCCGATCCGGGCACGGGACCGCGACGGGCAGTACGCCCGCAAGACCTTCGACACCGCGCCGGCCCCCTGGACCCCGACTGACCTGACCCGCCGACCCTTCGGAAGGGCGCTCGGTACGCCCCAATAGACTGCCTTCGACCTGTGCCCCCGGGCACGCGACGTCGAGTCTTACGGGAGATCCCGCCGTGACCGAGCCCCTCTCCGAGCACACCGCAGATGTGATCGTCGTCGGGGCCGGACCCGCCGGCTCCACGACCGCCTACTACCTGGCGAAGGCCGGACTCGACGTCCTGCTCCTCGAGAAGACCGCCTTCCCGCGCGAGAAGGTCTGCGGCGACGGCCTGACCCCGCGCGCCACCAAGCAGCTGGTCTCGATGGGCATCGACATCTCCGAAGAGGCGGGCTGGCTGCGCAACAAGGGCCTGCGCATCATCGGCGGCGGCGTACGCCTCCAGCTCGACTGGCCGGACCTGGCCTCGTACCCGGACTACGGACTCGTCCGCAAGCGCGACGACTTCGACGAGCAGCTCGCCCGCCAGGCCCAGAAGGCGGGCGCCCGCCTGCACGAGCGCTGCAACGTCGGCGAGCCGGTCCTCGACCCCCGTACGGGCCGGATCACCGGCGTCAACGCCAAGCTCGGCGAGGAGAAGACCCCGGTCACCTTCCACGCCCCGCTGGTCGTCGCCGCCGACGGCAATTCGACCCGCCTGTCCCTCGCCATGGGCCTGCACCGCCGCGAGGACCGCCCGATGGGCGTGGCGGTCCGTACGTACTTCACCTCCCCGCGCCACGACGACGACTACCTGGAGTCCTGGCTGGAGCTGTGGGACCGCCGGGGCCCGCAGGACCGCCTGCTCCCCGGCTACGGCTGGATCTTCGGCATGGGCGACGGCACGTCCAACGTCGGCCTCGGCATCCTCAACTCCTCCAAGGCGTTCAAGGAGCTGGACTGGCGCGAGGTCCTCAAGGCGTGGTGCGCGTCGATGCCGGAGGAGTGGGGCTACACCCCGGACAACATGACGATGCCGATCCGCGGCGCCGCGCTCCCCATGGCGTTCAACCGGCAGCCGCACTACACCAAGGGCCTGCTCCTCGTCGGTGACGCGGGCGGCATGGTCAACCCGTTCAACGGCGAGGGCATCGCGTACGCCATGGAGTCGGGCCAGATCGCAGCCGACGTCATCGTCCAGGCCCACGCCCGCGCGACCCCCGCCCAGCGCGAACTCGCCCTCCACGCCTACCCGAAGATCCTCAAGGAGACGTACGGCGGCTACTACACGATGGGCCGCGCCTTCGTGAAGCTCATCGGCAACCCGAAGATCATGAAGCTCGCGACCCAGCGCGGTCTGACGCACCCGGTGCTGATGAAGTTCACGCTGAAGATGCTGGCCAACCTGACCGACCCGACGGGCGGCGACGCGATGGACCGCATCATCAACGGCCTGGCCAAGGTCGCGCCGAACTCGTGACCCGGGCGCCTGCGAGGCAGGACACAGCCCTGTGCGGCACGTCCATTTCCGGTTGTCTCATGCCTGGGCCCTCCACGGGCGGACGGGCGGCGGCGCTTGAGCTTCGGGAAGCGAGGTGCGAGCGCCTTTTGCTGGGAAGCAGGGCTGTCGCCGTGTGGCGTGCGGCACAGCAAACGACCCCCAAGCGGTGGTGGAACACCGCACAGGGGTCTGACCAACAAGATCGTGGAGCCGATCTCATGGCTGTTCAGCAGCTTGGACCAACCGGCAAATGGATCACCTGAGGCGACGTGTGGTGGAACGCTGATCCCAGCGGTACCGAATGGTGGCGTGGCGGATCAGCAGGCGGAGAGTGGCGAGTGCTGCGGCCAGGGGGAGGTAGAACTCGACGACGGTGCTGTTCTTCTCTTCTCGGTGCAGCGTCGTAGCTTGCCGTAGCTGTTCATCCACGAGTGCGTTCGTTCCACGACCCACCGCTTGCCGGCCTGAATCGGGGCGGGCACGCCCTTGCGGGCGATCTCACCGGTGAAGCCCAACTCCCGGAGAAGAGCGCGGGACGCCTTGCTGTCATAGCTCCGGTCGAGGTTGACGTTCACGTCGTCCGGCAGTGGCCCGACCTGGTCCATGGCTGCATGGAGAGTCGGTCCGAGTAGGGGCGAGTCATGGCGGTTGGCTCCCGTTGCGACCAGGCCGAGCGGGACACCGCAGGCATCAGTGGCGACCGAGCGTTTCAGGCCCTGCTTCCCGCGGTCCACCGGGACCGGCCCGCACTCTGGCCGCCACACGGGGCCTTCGTGATGCAACCATCCACGGATATCTCGGACAGCTCCAGGCCGATCATCCGGTCGTACGCTTTCAGAGCGAGAACATGCACCACTTCGGATATGCCCTGCTCAGCCCCTTCTTTGACACGTCGACGGATGGTCCGGTCAGAGCATCCAGGGCTGGAGACCCGTTCGTAGCCCGAGCCGTGGACCAACGCGAACACTACGTGCTCGAACACGATCCGGTCGGGGGCACGACGGCGGTGACAGCCGAGCGGATGGCCCGCAGTGAACTCCTCCCGAGCCGGCAGGAGCGCCACGAACTGATTCCAGAGGGGTTCTAGCAGGGAAGATGGCAGTGCGGGCACGGCTGTCCTTCGTGATACTGAGCGTAGAGAACTAATTGCTCACGTGGACCCGTGCCCGTTCTGAGGCTCATCCGACCCCCCGGACACCTGCTGGCCAGCGACTTGCCGGGAAGGTGTGAGTCACCCGGCAGCGGCCGGCAGATCAAGGGGATCGTGACTTCAGCCCCCGAAGATCGTTGACCTCGCGTGATCTACCCCGGCATGCCGCTCAAGACGCCTCTGCCTGCCGAGACCGCTCCGTCACCGGGCGAGGCACTTGTGCGGAGGCATCGCTGGCAGGGCTTCTCCTGCGAATCACGTGTGGTCCGCGCCCCCGCCCCGTGTTTCCCGCCCGTGCTGATCATCGGCGGGGCATTCCAGCGCAAGGAATCGTGGGGACGCTGCGAGGACGTGTTCCTCGAAAGCATGGACGTGTTGACCGTCGACCCGCCCGGCTGGGGCGCCGCCGACTTGCTGCCCGAAACCTACGGCGCCGACTTTCTTGCCGACGCCATCTGCCACATGCTCGACGAGTGCGGTGTCGGGCTGGTCAACGTGCTGGCCGGCTCCTACGGAAGCGCCATCGGCTACGAGATGGCCCGGCGTTACCCCGACCGGGTCGGGCGCGTGGTCCTGGTCGGCACGATGACGGCCATCCCCGACCACGCGCAGGCCGCGATGCGCCGCACGCTGGAGTACCTGGCCGCAGGAGACATGGAGACGTACGCGCACGCGATGGTCGATCTCCTCATGACGCCAGAGCGCCTCGCGGACATCCCCAACGGCACCCGCGTCCGCAAACTGCTGCTGCGCCGCATCGTCAACCTCTCCGAGGCGGAAACGCACCAGATGTACATCAACACCCTGCGCCTGCTCACTCATCAGGCCCTCGACACCAGCCAGCCGCCTCGGGCGCCGGTCTTGACCGTGACCGGCGAATACGACTCGTTCACCACTCCGGAGCTGTGCCGCCAGATGGCAGCGGCGTGTGCCGACAGTTGGTACGCCGAGATCCGCGATGCCGACCACATGCTCATCCTGGAGCGGACCGCGGAGACCGCCGACTTGATCACCCGTTTCCTCGCTGGCAAGCCGCTAGACGGCCTGCCCTACTGCCACAGCGTCGAACGAGTGTCACCGGCCATTCCCCCGGCCACCGAGCCCACTTGCATGATCTGACTCACGCCGCGCCATAGGCTCCACCCGGGTTGTCGCGGAGCGCCGGGGGCGTCTCCCTCCACACGGTAGGGCGCTGATTCAAACGGGCGAAAGGGCAGCACAGCCAGACCGTGATTACTGAGCGTAGAGAACTGCATGATCACGTGACTCGTGGTCGTTCCGATGCCCGCGCCACCTCCCGGGCACCTTTTGCCGGTCGGTCTTAGCCGTGCCACCCTGCACGCGCCCGCCCATCCGATGGCCAAGCCCGGATTCGGAAAGCAGTCCGCACCCGGCCAAGAACCCCGTCGCGGGCGCGACTTCGCACACCTGCCCAAGCGTGAAGCGGCGATCGCCGGATACATCGACCGGCTGCCCGACGGCGCAGGCATCTCGATCAAGACGCTGGCCAGGGAGCTGGACGACTTCGGCCAGTGCGCCATCGGCACCGCCCTGCGCAGGCTCTCCGAAGCCGGGCACCTGCGGCGCGTACGCCGTGACGTGCAGGACGCCGAAGGCGCGCGGTGGGTCTACCGCACCTACTTCACCCGCACCGCCCGCCCCGACGCCTGGTGGGCCGCGTTCCTCGGCGGTGACGTTCCGCAGTCCGGGACGGCCGACCCCGCGCCCGCGCGGGAACCCGACGCGCGCGGCCGCGACGCCCTCGCCCGGCTCGTCCACCAGCATCCCCAACTCGCCCTGTCCGCGGTGGAATGCGAGGCACTCGCCGGTCTGGCCGGGGACTGGTTCCGGCGGGGGGCCACCGAGGCGCAGTTCGTGCGGGCCGTCGCCTCGATGCTGCCCGACCCCGTCCGGCATCCGTTCGGCTTCGTACAGAGCCGGCTGATCAGGAAGCTGCCGCCCGTGCCCCCGGCCCCCGTCCAGGGCCGGTACGTCATGGAGTGCACCGACTGCCACGCCCCCGGTACGCCGGAATCCCTGCCCGGCTCCGGGAAACGCTCCGTACGCACAGGCTCCGCCCGGCGCCCTGAGCCGTCCTGGCCGGACGTGATCACTGAGGGAAGCCGTACGCTCTGTCGCGTCAAACTTCTGTGATCTTGTAAGGGGAGCGCATGCGCCGAATAATGGGCGCTTTCACAGCATTTGTCGGGATAATCGCCGGGGTGCTTCTCACCACGGCAACGGTGGCCCACGCCACGGATGTTTCGGCGGACGCGGTATGGGTCGAGAAGTCGGCAGGGCAGAAATGGGCCCTCAAGGCGCCGAACGGAAAGTACGTCCGGGTGGAGATGCACGACACCGGAAAGTACGAGTGGCGCCTGCGCGCGGTGAGTACCGAGGTCAATGCGTGGGAGAGATTCACGCTCCACACCAATCACCCGACGCAGAACATCATGAGTCTGCGCTCTGAGACCACTGGGTTCTTCGCCACTCCCGAGTTCCTCGACGGCGAGGACCGGGAAGGGATGCTGCGTGCCAGGGGCGGGAATCTCGGTTCGTGGCAGCAGTTCGAAGTGAACTTCTCGGCTGCCCCCTCCTCGGAGAAGCCGGGGTCGCACCGGGTCACCTTCAAGACCGTGGCACCCGGCCACGAGGGCAAGTACGTCGTCGCGGACGCGGGCGGCACCCTTCGGGCGACGGCGACGTCTTCCACGCCCGCGCCGTTCCTGCTCGAACCGGTCGACGGCTTCGTCAATCCGGGCACGCAGCCCCCGCCGGCCTACGGGCCCGTGGCGGGGTCGGCCCTGAACGTGATGACCTGGAACGTATGCGCCAACAACAATGAGCGATGTGACTGGTCGGCCGATCGCGCCGGGACTGTCGAACTGACCGACGCGATCAGGGAACGCCTGAAGGTGAACGGAAGGAACCCCGACGTCATCTTCTTCCAGGAGTTCTGCGAGAAGCACGCGAAGCGTGTCGAGGAAATGCTGGAAGTGGAGACCGGCACGAAGTGGGACGTCAGGTTCGCCCCGATCCACAACCAGGTCGACGGGGTGAACGTCCAGAAGCAGTGCGCCATGGGACCGAAGCCGGATTATCTGGACCGCGGCGCTTACGGTGTGGCGCTGGCGGTTCCGGACGAGAACCTTTTCTACCAGCGCCACGACTTCCCGTCTCCGGCGGGCAAGGAGCAGCGCAGCGCGCTGTGCGCGTCGATCCCCTCGCGGGCGGTGGTCGCGTGCACTTCCCACTTCAGCGCCGGTCCGCCCTATGACGATCTGACCGAAGACGGCTACTGGCGCAAGGAGCAGGGCAAGAGCTTCCTGGGTCTGGTGACCGACTGGCGGGCCAGGGGGTACCGCCCGGTGTTCGGCGGGGACATGAACGTCGTACCGCCCGCCTCCAATGCGGGCGTCGGCGAGGGAGGTCCCAGCTCGGCGCTGGTACCCATCTACGACCAGTACCTGGAATGTTCACAGGGCAACGATCCTTCGAAGGTCCGTGGGGGAGAGCCCACGGCCAACGGCGTCGGCGGAGTGCCCACGAGGAAACTCGACTACATCTTCGCTCCGAAGACATCAGGGTTCGCCAACTGCGTGGTCTCCGCCTCGGACGGAAAGTCGGACCACTGGTCGCTGCACGGCACGGTGACCCTGCCGACCGAGTAACGGCGGTACCCGACCTCGATTCTTCAGCGAGGACAGGCCGCTGATCGGCCCGGCGGTCCGCCCGTACCGTCCTCGCGTCTGTCGAGGCGGGCTTTCGCGTGGCGCTGCGGGTGCGCCGGATTCCACGAGCCCGACGGCCGGTGCGGCGATGGGCCGCCGGGTCGGCCGCCGGGCGTTCCGGCAGCGTCACAGGACGGTCGCGCCACGCCGCCCGCGGGCACGGCCTGGGGCTGGCCATCAGGACGAGGCGGCTGTCTGCCCTCGACCTGAAGGTGGCTCAGGCAGTGCTGTCCGAGGTCGTTTCGGGTTTCGTGTGGAGGATGTCGCGGGCCTGCTCCGCGGCTCGGGCGATGCTCTCGGAGACGAAGTCGAGGAAGCGGGCGACGTTCTCCAGGCGGGTGGCGGCCGGGGTGTCGGGGCCGAGGACGCCGACGCCCTCCCGTGCGGTCTCGACGATCTGGGCGGTGGACCGGGCGCTGGCGATCATCGACTGGTACCAGATGTCGTCGTCGACGACGTAGCGCTCGCGGCGGCGTTCGCCGGGCTCCCGGCGGACGAAGCCCTGGCTTTCGAGGAACGTGATGGCCTTGGAGACGGACGCCGGGCTGACCTGGAGGCGCTGGACCAGTTCGGACGCGGTGAGGCTGCCGGTGTCGGTGAGGGTGAGGCAGGCCATCACCCGGGACATCATCGTGGGCATGCCCGACGCCATCAGGACGGTGGTGAACGTCTCCTCGTACGCCCGCACCGCTTCGGCGTCACGTCCATGGGGCTGCGGGGGCGCCTGTGTCCCCCGGGGGGCGGTCTGCCCGCGCCGGTGGGTGCGGCGCTCGGTGGCGCGGTGGGCGAGGTCGGCGCGGTAGGTGGCGGGACCGCCGTTGCGCATCACCTCGCGCGTGATCGTCGAGCCGACGCCGCCAAGAGCCGCGACGTCAAGGCCGCGGAGCAGACCACGGTCGTCTACGGCGACGGCGTCCTGCGGATCGAAGCCGCACCGGCGAAGAACCGCATCCTCGGCGCTGCCGGCTCCGTCGAGGTCACCGTCCAGCTGTCCGCCGGCTCCCGCGTCGAGGCGAAGGCGGCCAGCGCCGAACTCCGGGGCGTCGGACGCCTCGGCGACGTCACCTTCGAGAGCGCCCAGGGCTCGGTCAAGCTCGACGAGACCGCGAGCGCCCACCTCGCCCTCCTCGCCGGCGACATCTCGGTCGGCCGCCTGGACGGCCCCGCGCACATCAGCACCCAGAAGGGCGACCTGCACATCACCCAGGCCGTGCGCGGCACGCTCACGCTGCGCACCGAGTCCGGCGACATCTCGGTCGGTGCCGCCCGCGGAGTCTCCGCCGGCCTGGACGCCGGCACCGCCTACGGCCGGATCCACAACACGCTCCAGAACACCGACGGCGCCGCCGCCGGCCTGAACATCCACGCCACCACCGCCCACGGCGACATCACCGCCCGCAGCCTGTAAAGGACCCCCCTCATGACCGACTCGCAGGCACAGTCCGACCGAGGCCCGGCACAACCCCCATGACAGCGCGGGCCGCTCTCCGCAGCCCGCCCCACTCATGCACAGCACACCCTGACCAAGACGCGGTGAAGGTGCCGGTGCCGGTGCCGGTGCGGATATCCGGTGTCGGGCTCAGGCTTCGGTGCCGGGCTCAGGCTTCGGTGGCCGCCGCCAGCGTGGCCGGATCCACCCCGGTCAGTTCCACGATGCGGTGCTGCGGGACACCGGCCGCCAGGGCCTTGCCGAGCAACGCGTCCCGTCCGTCGGCGCAGTCGCGGAAAGCCAGGAGCTCAGCTTCGAGGCGAGCCCTCGACTCCGGAAGACCGGCCTGCCGGACGCGTTCGAGCTCCTCCTCGCTGAGCGGTACCGGCAGCCGCTCGGCTCCTTCCGGAATGAAGCCGTTCTCCTCGGGCGGCAGCACCCGTACGCCCTCCTGGTGCGCCGTGACGCCCTGCGCGTCGAACCACGCCTGCACGGCGGAGGTCTCCAGGCACTCGAGATCACCGACGGCGGACAACGCGACCCCCAGGTGCCTGGCCGAGGCGTCCGCGAGAAACAAGTAGGCGTCGTCCGTCATCTTCGATTCCTTCGTGAGGGTGCTGGATCGGTCGGTTCCGTTCCTTTACCCCGGCACACGCGAGTCACCGCTCGGCCGCACCGCACAGGACCCGGCCGGGGTCCCGTCAGCGCAGCTGTTCGGGTGTGACCAGGGACCGGAGCGGGGGCAGGGAGCCGGGCGCCGACTGCCGGAGTGACGCCGAGGGCCTGCCCGGCGCGCCGCTGAGCGCTCCGTCGACGTACGAGAACAGCGCCGCCCCTATCGGATCCGGCTTCGGCTTGTTCTGCTCGTCGAACCGCTCGTACTTCATGAGGTTGTAGCCGACGGCGACCTGCCTGCGGCCGTTCTCGGTGGAGAGCGCCCAGGTCCCGGCCCCGAAGACACCGCCGTCGTGGCCCCAGTACCAGCCGCCGCTGGGCATGCGCAGGGTGTAGATGCCCAGCCCGTAGCGCATCGCGACCTCCTCGCCCGGCTCGGGCTCGTAGGCCGGGACGGTGGTCTTCATGGCGCGCAGTTCGGCGGGGCCGAGCAGCTTGCCGCCCAGCAGCCGGCGGTAGAAGTCGTTGAGGTCCCGCATCGTCGAGACCATCGCCCCGGCCGTGCCCGCCCAGGACATGTCGTAGACGCTGTAGTCGCGGGCCGGCTCGATGTAGCCGTACATCGATTCGTACATCTTGGCGTGCGGCCCGGATATGCGGGGCGAGCGCGGGAAGTAGGTGTGCCGCAGCCCGGCCTTACGGACGACGTTGCGGGTGATGTACGTTTCCGGGTCCTCGCCCGTGACCTTCCGCAACAGCAGCCCGGCGATGACGTAGTTGGTGTTCGCGTAGGAGTACGTGCCGCGCTCGGCGACCGGCGGCGCCGCGAGCCCGAGGCGGACGAGCTGCTCCGGGTGCAGACGGCGGAAGCGGTTCTCGTCGAGCGTCTTGCCCGGGTCCACGGCCAGGCCGGGGAAGGCGGGAAGTACGTAATCGGGGATGCCGCTGGTGTGGTTGAGCAGCATGCGCACCGTCACCTCGCGTCCCCGCTCGCCGGGTATCAGCTCGGGCAGGTAGCGTCCGATCGGCGCGTCGAGTTCGATGCGGCCCCTGTGGACCTGCTGAAGGACGGCCACCGCGGTGAAGGTCTTGGTGATGCTGCCGATCCGGTGCTCGAAGTCGGGCCGCATCCGGCGCTCGGTCTCCACGTCGGCCAGCCCGGCGGCTCCCCGCCACTGCCCGGACCCGTCGCGAACCGCGGAATAGGCCCCGTACATACCGGCTTCGTGGAAAGCCGCGAGCGAACTCCGGAGGGCCGCGCGGTCAAGTCCGCGCTCGGGCCCGGCGAACGGCGCGACGGACGAGCCGGACCCGGTGGCGGCGGGGGCGGTCGCCGCGGGGGTGGTCACCGCGGGTGCGGCTGCCTGCGCCGGCACGGCCGCGAGCGACAGGACGGCGGCCGTGGCCACCGCGGCCAGGCGGAGTCTCCGATGCTCCGGGCGCGGGGTGTTGGGGCGGGCGAGGGGCATGGGCACTCCTGTTTCGTCACTCGTGCACGATGGGTGTTCGATTTCCCCATCCTCATCGCGCCGCTGCGGCTCGCCCTCCGCCCGCAGCACGATTTTCTGCACAGGAACACATGACAAACGTCAGGCTTCAGCTGTGCTGCGGGTACAGCGGTGCCCACCGCACCGGCCTGACCGTCAACAACCACACCGCCGGCGTCACCGGCATCACGCCGATCAACAGCATCAAGGCGTAGTCCCCTTCCGCCGCTCCCGCTGCTCTCGCCGCTCCCTCCGCTGCCGCCGGTCACCCGGAGCGGCGGACCCGCGGTCCGGCGAAACCGCGCCGGTAGCCGCTGGGAGAGACCCCACCTGGAGCGCGAAGTGCCGGCGCAGATCGGCCGCCGTGCCGAGGCCGCTCTCCTCACCGATGCGGTCGATCGAGAGGTCGGTCGACTCCAGGAGCGACTGGGCGTGGGCCAGGCGGCGTGGCCGCGACGGCGTTCATCCCGGTCGCGGTCCGCTGGCTGAGCGCGGTGACGGGCTTCATGGGGACGTACGCCGGGCAGGTGGACGCCGGTCACCACCCGGGCGACGACGCCACTCTCGACGTACAGCGCGTGGCGATCGAGCACCTGGTCCACGCGGGGAGGAACCGGGGCATCGACGGGCGGCTGCCCGAGCTGTCGGAGGCGTTGATCGAGCGGGCGGTCGAGGAGGGGAACGGCGGGGACAGCTACGCGCGCCTTGTCGAGTTGTTCCACAAGGGCCACAAGGGCCACAAGGGTCACAAGGGCTGAGCGGCACCGGGCGAGTGGTGGCGGTTGAACGTACGACGGAGGGCCGTCGTTCCCGGGCCCGGGTCGAAGTCGTCGTCGTCCTGCGGGCCGCTGTGCTGACCGCCACCCTGGCTGCCCTGGCTGCCCTGGCTGCTGCCCTGGCGCTGCTGGCGCTGGC
>NZ_JBSFTV010000035.1:0-80223 GCF_053591455.1 Streptomyces sp. NPDC003016 | reverse complement strand
TCAGCAGACGGGCCGCGAGGCGGGAGTACGCCGGGTCCTCGGAGATCAGCCCGGCGGCGGCGTCGGTGGCGAGACCCCGCAGCTCGCCGCGGGCCCCGCCGCCCTTCGTACCGTGTGAGCGTTACGCGTCGCCGCCGGCCGCGCCGGGGTCGGCCGCGGTCACGTCGAGCAGCTGGTAGCGGTCGATCGCCTGCTTCAGCGCCGAGCGGTCGATCCTGCCCTCCCGGGCCAGCTCCGTCAGCACCGCCAGGACGATCGACTGCGCGTCGATGTGGAAGTAGCGGCGGGCCGCGCCCCGCGTGTCGGCGAAGCCGAAACCGTCCGCGCCGAGCGAGGAGTACGTGCCCGGAACCCAGCGCGAGATCTGGTCCGGAACCGAACGCATCCAGTCCGAAACGGCCACGAACGGACCCTGCGCACCGGAGAGCTTCTGCGTCACGTACGGCACGCGCTGCTCCTCCTCCGGGTGGAGCAGGTTGTGCTCCTCCACCGAGACGGCCTCGCGGCGCAGCTCGTTCCAGGAGGTCGCCGACCAGACGTCGGCCTTGACGTTCCACTCCTCGGCGAGGATCCGCTGGGCCTCGACCGCCCACGGCACCGCCACACCGGAGGCCATGATCTGGGCCGGGAGCTCGCCCTTCTCGCCCTCCTTGAAGCGGTAGATGCCCTTGAGAATGCCGTCGGTGTCGACGTTCTCGGGCTCCGCCGGGTGCTGGATCGGCTCGTTGTAGACGGTCAGGTAGTAGAAGACGTCCTCGGCGTCGTCGCCGTACATCCGCTTCAGGCCGTCCTGGACGATGTGCGCGATCTCGTACCCGAAGGCCGGGTCGTACGCGACACAGGCCGGGTTCGTCGAGGCGAGCAGCTGCGAGTGGCCGTCCGCGTGCTGGAGACCCTCACCGGTCAGAGTCGTACGACCGGCGGTCGCGCCCAGGACGAATCCGCGCGCGAGCTGGTCGGCCATCTGCCAGAACTGGTCACCGGTCCGCTGGAAACCGAACATCGAGTAGAAGACGTAGACCGGGATCAGCGGCTCGCCGTGCGTGGCGTACGCCGAACCGGCCGCGATCAGCGACGCGGTGCAGCCGGCCTCGGAGATGCCGTCGTGCAGCATCTGCCCGGTCGGCGACTCCTTGTACGCGAGCAGCAGTTCACGGTCGACCGCCTCGTACTGCTGGCCCAGCGGGTTGTAGATCTTCGCGCTCGGGAAGAACGCGTCCATGCCGAAAGTGCGGTACTCGTCGGGCGCGATCAGCACGAAACGCTTGCCGATCTCCTTGTCCCGCATGAGATCCTTCAGGACACGCACGAACGCCATCGTCGTGGCGATCGACTGCTGGCCGGACCCCTTCTTCGCGGCCGCGTACGTCTTCTCGGCCGGCAGCGGCAGCGGCTCCGCCCGGACGACACGGGTCGGTACGTACCCGCCCAGCGCGTTGCGCCGGTCGTGCATGTACTGGATCTCCTCGGACTCGCGGCCCGGGTGGTAGTACGGCGGGTAGCCCTCGTCCAGCTGCTTGTCCGTGATCGGGATGTGCAGCCGGTCGCGGAAGCGCTTCAGGTCCTCGACCGTCAGCTTCTTCATCTGGTGGGTCGCGTTGCGGCCCTCGAAGTTCGGCCCCAGCGTCCAGCCCTTGACGGTCTGGGCCAGAATCACGGTCGGCTGGCCCTTGTGGGCCTTGGCCGCCGCGTACGCCGCGTACACCTTCTTGTGGTCGTGACCGCCGCGCCCCAGGTGCAGGATCTGGTCGTCGGTCATGTCCGCGACCATGGCGCGCAGCCGGTGGTCGCCCCCGAAGAAGTGCTCGCGGATATATGCGCCCGTCTCCGTGGCGTACGTCTGGAACTGGCCGTCGGGGGTCGTGTTGAGCTTGTTGACCAGCACGCCGTCGCGGTCCTGCGCGAGCAGCGGGTCCCAGCTCCGGTCCCAGACCAGCTTGATGACGTTCCAGCCGGCGCCCCGGAACTGCGACTCCAGCTCCTGGATGATCTTGCCGTTGCCGCGCACCGGGCCGTCGAGGCGCTGGAGGTTGCAGTTGACGACGAAGGTCAGGTTGTCCAGGCCCTCGCGGGCGGCGATGGACAGCTGGCCGAGCGACTCGGGCTCGTCCATCTCGCCGTCGCCGAGGTACGCCCAGACGTGCGACTTGGAGGTGTCGGCGATGCCGCGCGCCTCCATGTAGCGGTTCATCCGCGCCTGGTAGATCGCGCCGAGGGGGCCGAGGCCCATCGACACGGTCGGGAACTCCCAGAAGTCCGGCATCAGCCGCGGGTGGGGGTACGACGACAGACCGTTCGGAGCCTTCGACTTCTCCTGGCGGAAGGCGTCGAGCTGTGCCTCGCTCAGCCGGTCGAGCAGGAACGCGCGGGCGTAGATGCCGGGGGACGCGTGCCCCTGGAAGAAGATCTGGTCGCCGCCGTCGCCCTCGTCCTTGCCGCGGAAGAAGTGGTTGAAGCCCACGTCGTAGAGCGAGGCGGAGGAGGCGAACGTGGCGATGTGACCACCCACGCCGATACCGGGGCGCTGCGCACGGGAGACCATCACGGCCGCGTTCCAGCGGGTCGCGTTGAGGACCTTGCGCTCGATCTCCTCGTTGCCGGGGAAGAACGGCTCGTCCCTGGTGGCGATGGTGTTGACGTAGTCGGTGCTGCGCATCTCGGGGACCGCCACGCGCTTCTCCCGCGCGCGCTCGATCAGACGGAGCATCAGGTAGCGGGCGCGCTCACGGCCCCGCTCGTCGACGGCGGCGTCGAGGGAGTCCAGCCATTCCTGGGTCTCTTCAGGATCGAAGTCCGGGACCTGGCTCGGAAGGCCGCCAATGATGATCGGATTGCGATCGGATCCGGAAGCCACGCTGTTCCTTCGCTGGTTGGGTCTGAGGGGTGTCGCGCCGCATCCATCGTCCACCCCGGAATCACAAACGTCATCTTTACCGAGGGGTAACCATCACCCGGCGAGAAGTCCGGCGCCGGCCGAGGATGGATCCGGTCGAATCGCCACCCTACGCCCGACACGTTGCTGCATTCCGTAAGGCCGTTCGGGACCGATTGGCCTACCGAAGCCACGGAAGCCGTCAAACGTGGTCGAATGGTGTGGGATGAATCACGAAGAGGGCTCTGGAGGTGTCCGTAGGCCCATCCTTTGGGCGGGATCGGGGGCGGGGTACTTGCGAGATTCGTCCTGCACGTGTGGACTACGGCCAATGCCCCGCGCACGCGCGGGTCCGAAGCATTTTCCAAAACATGATCAGGAGGCAATCCGTGAGCGCGACCGCGGACCACGCGGAGGAGCGGACCAACCTTGCCGCGAGGCTGGGTTTCCAGCCCGAGCAGGTGGTCCAGGAGATCGGCTTCGACGACGATGTCGATCAGGAGCTCCGCGAGGCCATCGAGGAACTCATTGGCACCGAACTCGTCGACGAGGACTACGACGATGTGGCTGACGCCGTCGTGCTGTGGTTCCGCGACGAGGACGGGGATCTGACGGACGCGCTGGTCGACGCTACGCAGCTGATCGACGAAGGCGCCCCCGTCTGGCTGATGACGCCGAAGACAGGCCGTGAAGGCTATGTCGAGCCGAGCGACATCAATGAAGCCGCGCAGACCGCGGGTCTGTCTCAGACCAAGAGCGTCAACGCGGGCAAGGACTGGACCGGCAGCAGGCTGGTTACCCCGAAGGCGGCGAAGTCCGGCAAGCGCTGAGCGAAGAACCGACGCGGACGACCGGCCACCGTCACCGGACGCAGTCAGGGCCCCCGCCGACCTCGGTCGGCGGGGGCCCTTTGCGTAGGGTGGACCACCGGAACGGACGGCCGGAACGGACTGAGGGGGCGACGCTTCCATGGCGGCAGAGGTGGGCACCAAGGCCCCGGATTTCGAGCTGAAGGACAACCACGGCCGGGCCGTGAGGCTCTCCGGCTTCTGGGTCCCGGACAGTCCGGGCGACGCCGGTGACGCCGGCGGGTCTGACGGGGCCGGCGGGACCGACGGGGCCAGGAACGTGGTGCTGCTCTTCTACCCGTTCGCCTTCACCGGCGTCTGCACGGGCGAGCTGCGCGCGCTCCGCGACGAACTGCCGAAGTTCGTCAACGACGACGTACAGCTGCTCGCCGTGTCCACCGACTCCATCCACACCCTGCGGGTCTACGCCGAGCAGGAGGACATCGAGTACCCGCTCCTGTCCGACTTCTGGCCGCACGGCGAGGCCTCGCGCGCGTACGGCGTCTTCGACGAGGACAAGGGCTGCGCGGTGCGCGGCACCTTCGTCATCGACAAGCGGGGCGTGGTGCGCTGGTCCGTGGTGAACGGCCTGCCCGACGCGCGTGACCTGAACGACTACCTCAAGGCCCTCGACGCTCTCCGATGACCCGGGAAATCGGGGTTCCGGGCATGCTGCGCAGGGGAACCGGTCACTAGGATCGACTCGTTGATCCGAATGCCAGCGTATTACGGGGGGCCCTCGGCCCCTCGACACCTATGGGAGGACTCGTGGGAGTCAGCCTCAGCAAGGGCGGCAACGTCTCGCTGACCAAGGCAGCCCCCAACCTGACCGCGGTCATCGTCGGTCTGGGCTGGGACGCTCGTACCACCACCGGGGGTGACTTCGACCTCGACGCCAGCGCCCTGCTGACCAACACGGAGGGCAAGGTCACCAACGACTCGAACTTCGTCTTCTTCAACAACCTCAAGAGCCCCGACGGCTCGGTGGAGCACACCGGTGACAACACCACCGGTGAGGGCGAGGGCGACGACGAGGTCATCAAGGTGAACCTGGCCGGTGTGCCGGCCGACGTCGCCAAGATCGTGTTCCCGGTCTCGATCTACGAGGCCGAGGCCAGGCAGCAGAGCTTCGGCCAGGTGCGCAACGCGTACATCCGCGTGGTGAACCAGGCCGACAACACCGAGCTGGCGCGCTACGACCTGAGCGAGGACGCCTCGACGGAGACCGCGATGGTCTTCGGCGAGCTGTACCGCAACGGGGCGGAGTGGAAGTTCCGGGCCATCGGTCAGGGGTACGCCTCGGGCCTGCGCGGCATCGCGCAGGACTTCGGCGTCAACGTCTGAGCGAGATCCCCCTTCACGTCCGGCGTCGCACGTGCACGTGCGACGCCGGACGCGCCTCACCACTCATTTCCGTACCGCGGGGAGGAAGCAAGATCATGGGCGTCACGCTCGCCAAGGGAGGCAATGTCTCCCTCTCCAAGGCCGCACCGAACCTCACCCAGGTGCTGGTCGGGCTCGGCTGGGATGCGCGCTCCACCACAGGAGCCCCCTTCGACCTCGACGCCAGCGCGCTGCTGTGCCAGAACGGCCGTGTGCTCGGCGACGAGTACTTCGTCTTCTACAACAACCTCAAGAGCCCCGAGGGCTCGGTCGAGCACACCGGCGACAACCTGACCGGTGAGGGCGACGGCGACGACGAGTCGATGATCATCGATCTCTCCCTGGTGCCCGAGCACTGCGACAAGATCATTTTTCCGGTCTCGATCCATGACGCCGACAACCGCGGCCAGACCTTCGGCCAGGTCAGCAACGCCTTCATCCGCGTGGTCGACCAGGCGGACGGGCAGGAGCTGGCCCGTTACGACCTCTCCGAGGACGCTTCCAGCGAGACCGCGATGATCTTCGGTGAGGTGTACCGGTACGGCGGAGAATGGAAGTTCCGAGCCGTTGGACAGGGGTATGCGTCAGGACTGCGGGGCATCGCCCTAGACTTCGGGGTCAACGTTTCGTAAAGCCGCGCACGGCGCGGGGGAGACCCGTACTTACACGATGGGGTAGCCAGTGGTTCTGAAAACCTTCGGCTGGTCGTTTGCCGTCACGGCACTCGGACTGGCTTTTGCCGCCTGGCAGTGGGGGTGGGAGGCGTTCGGGGTCGTACTGATCCTGTCGATCCTCGAAATCTCACTGTCCTTCGACAACGCGGTGGTCAACGCCGGAATCCTGAAGAAGATGAATGCCTTCTGGCAGAAGATCTTCCTCACCATCGGCATCCTGATCGCCGTCTTCGGTATGCGGCTGGTCTTCCCTGTCGCCATCGTCGCGATCAGCGCCAAGGTCGGTCCCATCGAGGCGATCCAGCTCGCGATGGACAAACCCCAGCAGTACGAGGCCCTGGTCACGGACGCCCACCCGGCGATCGCGGCCTTCGGTGGCATGTTCCTGCTCATGATCTTCCTGGACTTCATCTTCGAGGACCGGGACATCAAGTGGCTCGGCTGGATCGAGCGTCCGCTGGCCAAGCTCGGCAAGGTCGACATGCTGTCGGTCTGCATCGCGCTCGTCGTCCTGCTCGGCACGGCGATGACCTTCGCGACCCACGCGCACACCAGCTCGGGATACCAGGACAAGACGGCCACGGTGCTGCTCTCCGGCGTCGCCGGCCTGATCACGTACCTCATCGTCGGCGGTCTCTCCAGCCACTTCGAGAACAAGATCGAAGAGGAAGAGGAGCGCGAGCACGAAGAGGAGGAGAAGGCCAAGGCGGAGGGCAAGGACCCGTCCCTCGTCGGCCTGGCGGGCAAGGCCGCGTTCTTCCTCTTCCTGTACCTGGAAGTCCTCGACGCCTCCTTCTCGTTCGACGGTGTCATCGGCGCCTTCGCCATCACGAACCACATCTTCTGGATGGCGCTCGGCCTCGGCATCGGCGCGATGTACGTACGTTCGCTGACGGTCTACCTGGTCCGCCAGGGCACCCTGGACGACTACGTCTACCTGGAGCACGGCGCGCACTACGCGATCGGCGCGCTCGCGGTCATCCTGCTGGTCACCATCGAGCACGAGATCAGCGAGCTCATCACCGGTCTCATCGGTATCGTCCTGATCGCCGCCTCCTTCTTGTCCTCGATCCGCCGCAACAAGCTGCTCGCGGCCGACGAGGACGGCAAGGGGCCGGCCTCGGGGGACAAGACTGAGGTCCCGTCCGGGGTGTGACCCGGCAGGGATTGAGGAACGCTCTGAGCGGGGCGGTCACGAGGCGTCGGCCTCGGGGCCGCCCCGCGGCCTTACGTGCCGTTGCGCGGGATTTTCAAGAGACACCTGGGGGTGTGGGGGCGGGATGGCTTTCTGGGACAGCATGCGGCGGAACAGGGCCGAGCAGTTCGCGTCCGGCGGCGCCGCGGCCAACGTGATCGAGCTGACCAAGCGGAACCCGTCGGTCTCGCTCACCAAGCAGGGCGCGGCCACCGGCAATCTGCGCGTCAATCTCTCGTGGCGGATGCGCACTTCCGACATCGGAGGCACACCGCGGCGCAGCGGCAGTCTGCTGCGCCGGCCGCTCAAGTTCTTCCAGCCGGAACTGGTACAGGCGCACACCCAGGGTGTGGTCAACGTCGACCTCGACCTCGGCTGCCTCTACGAGCTGGTGGACGGCACGAAGGGGGTCGTGCAGCCCCTGGGCAGCTTCTTCGGGAGCCTGAACGCGCCGCCGTACGTCCAGCTCAGCGGCGACGACCGGTTCGGCGCGCCGTCGGGCGAGACGATCTACGTGAACCTCGACCACCGCGAGGCGATCAAGCGGCTGCTGGTCTTCGTCTACATCTACGACCAGACGCCGGCCTTCGACCGTACGCACGCCGTGGTGACGCTCTTCCCGAGCAACGGCCCGCGGATAGAGATCGAACTCGACGAGCGCGCCCCGCAGGCCCGCTCGTGCGCCGTCTTCACCGTGGAGGACGGCAAGGGCGGCCTGGTGGTGCGGCGCGAGGTGAAGTTCGTCTACGGCTTCCAGGCGGAGCTGGACCGGCTGTACGGGTGGGGCCTGCAATGGGGGCGCGGCTACAAGACCAAGGCCTGACGGACCTGACGGACCTGACGGACCTGACGGACCTGACGGACCTGACGGACCTGACGGGCTCGGTCTCCGGGTCCGTCAGGCGCGTTCTTCAGGTGTGTCCTCTAGGCGCGGACGAACTGCGGTCCCTGCGGAGGCAGCCGGAAGTTCGGGTCCGGTGCGAAGGCAGCGGCGGCGGCGGGCTGCGGGTAGCCGTAGGCGGGCTGGGGCGACGCCGACTGGGGATAGCCATAGGCGGGCGCGGCCGTCGGCTGCGGATAGCCGTACGCGGGCTGGGCGGGCGGTGCGGGCTGGAGCGGCGGCTGGGAGGGCGGTGCGGGCGGCTCGGGAGCCGGGGAGGGCCCGGCTGCGGACGTCGCTGCCGACGCCGGTTCCGTGGCCGTCCCTTCCGGCTCCTCCGTTTCGTCCACCGAGATGCCGTGGTCCGTGGCCAGGCCGATCAGGCCGTTCGAGTAGCCCTCGCCCAGCGCCCTGAACTTCCAGCCCTCGCCGCGCCGGTACAGCTCCCCGCAGATCAGCGCGGTCTCCGCGCCCGTCTCCGGCCTGACCTCGAAGTGCGCGAGCGGCTCGCCGCTCCCGGCCGCGGTGGCGTCGTACACCTCGATGCGCAGATCCCGTACGTGCTCGAACGGGACGTTCTCCGTCGAGGCGACGATCAGGATCCGGTCCACGGCCGGTTCGAGCGCCGCGAGCTCCGTCTGCACCGAGTCGGTGACGCCGTCCGGCATGCGCTTCTTGCCCAGGCTCCGGACCAGGCCCGAGGGATGGCGGGGCTGGTTGTAGAAGACGAAGTCCTCGTCGGAGCGCACGCGTCGGTCGACGCCGAGCAGCAGGGCCGAGGCGTCCACTTCGGGGACGCCGGGGCCGGGGGTCCAGCGCAGCACAGCCCGGACGGCCGTGGCGTCGAGCGGGACGTTCGAGCCCTTCAGCATGGCGTGCGTCATGCCTGTCATCCTGCCTTCCCGCGGCTCCCGCGGACAACGCGGGGCCCCGTTTCCTTGCGTTCGGAGGCCGTGCTTTTGTGTGGGTAACCTGAAGTTCATGCGCATGGGGAACTCTTGACACGGTCCCTACGTACTATTACCGGCCACAGAGCAATGGGCCGACACGGCAGCACGGGGGGATTTTGATGCGTCATTTCGGGCATATCCCGCGCGTTGTCCGGGAGAACCTTTTCCATCAGGAGCCGGTCGCGTTCGATGCCGGGTCCTCGGCCCGTACGCTCTCCGCCGCTCTCGGCGCCACGCTCTACAGCCCGGCCACCCGGCCGACCCTCGCCGACGACGTGGTGAAGCAGGCGGGGCGCGGAGTCGTCTCGATGGTGCTCTGCCTGGAAGATTCCATCGACGACGCGGAAGTCGCCGGGGCCGAGGAGAACCTCGTCCAGCAGTTCGCCGAGCTCGACGCGCGGGGCCTGGAGCTGCCGCTGCTGTTCGTCCGGGTCCGCGAGCCCGGGCAGATTCCCGATCTGGTGCACCGGCTCGGACCCTCGGCGCGGCTGCTGTCCGGATTCGTACTACCGAAGTTCACCGAGGAGCGTGGCGTCGCCTTCCTGGAGGCGCTCACGGCCGCGGAGGCGGCGAGCGGGCAGCGGCTGTTCGCGATGCCCGTCCTGGAGTCACCGCAACTGCTCCACCTGGAGACCCGGGCCGAGACACTGGGCGGCATCGCCCGCACCGTCGACAAGTACCGGGAGCGGGTGCTCGCGCTGCGCCTGGGCGTCACCGACTTCTGTTCGGCGTACGGGCTGCGCAGGGCGCCCGACATGACGGCGTACGACGTGCAGATCGTGGCCGGGGTCATCGCCGACGTGGTGAACGTGCTCGGGCGTTCGGACGGCACAGGCTTCACGATCACCGGTCCTGTGTGGGAGTACTTCCGGGTCCAGGAGCGGATGTTCAAACCGCAGCTGCGCCGCAGTCCCTTCGCGGGGCAGGCGGAGGCGCTGCGCGCGTCGCTCATCGAGCACGACATGGACGGGCTGCTGCGGGAGATCTCGCTCGACCGCGCGAACGGGCTGCTCGGCAAGACCTGCATCCATCCGTCGCACGTGCTGCCCGTGCACGCGCTGTCGGTGGTCAGCCACGAGGAGTTCAGCGACGCGCAGGACATCCTGCGGCCTGAGCGGGGCGGCGGCGGAGTGATGCGTTCCGCCTACACGAACAAGATGAACGAAGTGAAGCCGCACCGCGCGTGGGCCGAACGCACGCTGCTGAGGGCGGAGGTCTTCGGGGTGGCCCGCGAGGACGTCGGCTTCGTGGAGCTGCTGACCGCCGGAATAACCGGCTGAGACGGCTGAGACGGCTGAGCCGACTGTGACGGCCGACGGCTGGGCCGACTGGGCCGACCGAGCCGGCTGGGAGCGAGACTGAGATGGAGACGGACGACGTGGTGTGGTCGGGAACGTGGGTCGCGGAGCGGCTGGGCGTCGAACTCGTCGCCGACGGCGAGGAGCAGAGGCCCGGCGGCTTGAACGATCTGCTGGGACTGGCCCTGCGCCACAATCCGAAACGGGCCCATCTGCTGGTGTCGAACGTGCTGGGCAAGCATGTGCCGCAGTTGCCCTCACGGGTGTACGGGGCGGGATTCGCGCTCGGTGAGGACGTACGGAAGCTGCTGGGTGACGAGGCGGCCGCACGCGCGGTGGTCCTCGGGTACGCCGAGACGGCGACGGGGCTCGGCCACGCGGTCGCGGACGGCGTGGGCGTAGCGCCGTACCTCCACTCGACGCGCCGCCCGGTCGACGGCGTGCCGACGGCGGGCGGCTTCGAGGAGTCCCACTCGCACGCCACCTCGCATCTGCTGCTGCCGGAAGATCCTGGGCTGCTGGCTGGCGGGGGACCGCTGGTCCTCGTCGACGACGAGTTCTCCACGGGCAACACGGTGCTCAACACCATCCGCGACCTGCACGGGCGGTACCCGCGCGAGTGGTACGTGATCGTCGCCCTGGTCGACATGCGCTCGGCACAGGACCGGGGGCGACTGGAGGGGTTCGCACGGGAGATCGGCGCGCGCGTCGACCTGATCGCGATGGCCTCGGGCACGGTCCGCCTGCCGGAGGGCGTACTGGAGAAGGGCCAGGCCCTGGTGGCGCGCTACGCCCCCTCCCCGCCGCCCCACTCCGGCACCGACGTCGGGCCCGCGGTGGCCGGGGCCGCTTGCCCGGAGCCCGCCCGCGCCGCTTCCCGGGCCGCCACGCCCACCCGCGTCGAGCTGGGCTGGCCGAGCGGTGTGCCCGACGGGGGACGGCACGGGTTCGTACCCGCGCACCGGGCGGTGCTGGAGGGCGCGCTGCCGGGCATGGCCGACCGTATCGCCGGGGCGCTGCCCCAAGACGCGCGCCGCGTGCTGGTCCTCGGCTTCGAGGAGCTGATGTACGCGCCGCTCAGGCTGGCCACCGCGCTGGAGGAGCGCCTCGAAGCCGAGGTGCGGTACTCGACCACCACCCGCTCACCCGTGCTCGCCGTCGACGACCCGGGTTACGCGATCCGCACACGCATCGTCTTCCCCGCGCACGACAACCCCGCCGACGGTCCCGGCGCGCGCTACGCCTACAACGTCGCGGACGCCGGCTTCGACGCCGTCGTCGCCGTCGTCGACTCCGCCGCCGACACCTCCGCACTGCACGCCCCCGACGGCCTCCTCGCCTGCCTGGCCCCCCACACCGGGCGCGTCGTGCTGGCGGTCGTCCCCTCGTACCTACCCGAGATAACCGAGATAACCGAGACACCCGAGACAGCCGATGTGCCAGGCATGGCCGAGATCCCCGTGATCCCCGGGATGCCCGAGCGACGAGTCCCCGAACGGCAGGAACCGCCCATGCCCGAGCCCCTTCGCGGCCCCGCCTTCTCCTCCTACGCACCGGAGGACGTCGGCTGGCTTCTCCAGGACCTCTCGGGTGTCGAGCTCGAGGCCCCGACGGAGGAGCGCGAGGAAGCGATCCAGAGCGGCGGCGCACACTACGCCGAGTCGCTCCCCGTCGAGTACCAGCCGAACGCCCAGTACCAGCAGCTCTTCATGGCGGCCCTGGAGACCTCGGCCACCCGCATCGCCCGGGCCGTCGCCACCGTCACCGAAACCGTCCTGGCCGAACTCCCCCACCACCGAAAGCGTGGGGGGACTCCCTCCCCTGTTCCTGTGCTGGTCTCCCTGGCCCGCGCCGGTACGCCCGTCGGTGTGCTGATGCGCCGCTACGCCCAGCACCGGCACGGGCTCGACCTCCCGCATTACGCCGTCTCCATCGTCCGCGGCCGCGGCATCGACGAGACTGCCCTGCGCTGGCTGGCCGCGCACCACGACCCGGCCGACGTCGTCTTCGTCGACGGCTGGACGGGAAAGGGCGCGATCACCCGCGAACTCGCCCAGGCTCTGGACGGTTTCGCCGCCGCCACCGGCATCGACGGCTTCAGCCCGGAGATCGCCGTCCTCGCCGATCCCGGTGGCTGTGTGAAGACCTACGGCACGCGCGAGGACTTCCTCATCCCCTCCGCTTGCCTCAACTCCACCGTCTCCGGTCTGATTTCGCGCACGGTCCTCCGTTCCGACCTGGTAGGCCCCGACGACTTCCACGGGGCGAAGTTCTACCGTGAACTCGCCGACAGCGACGTGTCCGGTCACTTCCTCGACACCGTCGCCGCCCGCTTCGACGAGGTCGCGGACGCCGTGGACGCCGAGGTCAAGGAACTGCTGTCGGCGGACCGCGCCCCCACCTGGGAGGGCTGGGCGGCGGTCGAGCGCATCAGCGAGGAGTACGGCATCCATGACGTGAACCTCGTCAAGCCCGGCGTCGGTGAGACCACTCGCGTCCTGCTGCGCCGCGTCCCCTGGAAGATCCTCGCCAAGCGCGGAGCCGGCGCCGACCTCGACCATGTGCGCCTCCTGGCGGAGCAGCGCGGCGTCCCGGTCGAGGAGGTCGACGGGCTCCCGTACACCTGTGTCGGGCTGATCCACCCCCAGTACACACGCGGCGCCACCGGCGCGGACGGCAAGGCGGTAACAGCGAAGTGACCAGCCGCCCTCCCGTCCTTGTCGCCAGCGATCTCGACCGCACCCTGATCTACTCCACCGCGGCCCTCGGCCTGCGCGTGCCCGACGCCGAGGCGCCGCGCCTGCTCTGTGTCGAGGTCTACGAGAGCAAGCCGCTCTCCTACCTCACGGAGACCGCCGCCGGCCTGATGGCGCAGCTCGCTGCCGAGACCTGGTTCGTCCCGACGACCACCCGCACCCGCGAGCAGTACCAGCGCATCCGGCTTCCTGTCCCCACCCCCCGTTTCGCGATCTGTGCCAATGGTGGTCACCTTCTTGTCGACGGAGTGTCCGACCCGGACTGGCAGACCCAGGTGGCGAAGACACTCGCGGACGAGTGTGCTTCCCTGGCCGAGGTCCGCGCCCACCTCGTCGCCGCCGCCGACCCCGCCTGGCTGCTGAAGGAACGGGTCGCCGAGGACCTCTTCGCCTACCTCGTCGTCGAGCGCGCGCTGCTGCCGGACGCGTGGGTCAAGGAACTCGGAGAGTGGGCACAGGCACGAGGCTGGACGGTCTCCCTCCAGGGCCGCAAGATCTACGCCGTACCGAAGCCGCTCACCAAGAGCGCGGCCATGCGTGAGGTGGCCCGGCGCACCGGCGCCACTCTCACCCTTGCCGCAGGCGACTCCCTTCTCGACGCGGACCTTCTGCTGGCCGCGGACCACGGCTGGCGGCCGGGGCACGGCGAGCTGGCCGACACGGGCTGGAC
Source organism: Streptomyces sp. NPDC003016 (assembly GCF_053591455.1). Taxonomy (NCBI): domain Bacteria; kingdom Bacillati; phylum Actinomycetota; class Actinomycetes; order Kitasatosporales; family Streptomycetaceae; genus Streptomyces; species Streptomyces sp. NPDC003016. The sequence continues at coordinate 66,697 of NZ_JBSFTV010000035.1, read as the reverse complement.
CGCCCCGCAGGTCACCGTCCTCCCCGAGGCCGGCGTCGCGGCGGGCGAAGAGATCCTGCGCTCCTTCATCCACGCCGCCGGCCGACACCCGGCCTGAGCATCCGGGCGCCCACGAAGAGCAGCACCGCCAGCACGGCCCCCACCAGCACCACCTTCGAGTACGCGGAGACATAACCCGTCACGTCCTCCCAGTTCTCGCCCAGTGAGTAACCGGCGAGGACGAAGACGGTGTTCCATATCGCGCTGCCGAGCGTGGTGAGCCCGAGGAAGACCGGCAGCGGCATGCGCTCGACCCCCGCGGGCACCGATATCAGGCTCCGGAAGATCGGGATCATCCGCCCGAACAGGACCGCCTTGGTGCCGTGGCGCAGGAACCATGCCTCGGTCCGCTCGATGTCGGAAACCTTCACCAGCGGCAGCTTGGCCGCTATCGCGACGGTCCGGTCACGCCCGAGCAGCGCCCCCACCCCGTACAGCGCGAGCGCACCGATCACCGAGCCCGCCGTGGTCCACATCAGGACGGCGATCAGGCTCATCTGCCCGGTACTGGCGGCGAATCCGGCCAGCGGCAGGATCACCTCGCTGGGAAGGGGCGGGAACAGGTTCTCCAGGGCGATGGCGATGCCGGCGCCCGGCGCCCCCAGGGTGTCCATGAGGGAGTTGATCCATTGTGGTGCGCTGCTTGCGGTCATGCGATCCACATTAGGAATCCGTACCTGAAGCCACACTGAAGAAGGCCGCAGGATTGCCGGACGTCAACCACAGGAAAATACTGAGGTTTTCCGCAGTGCGCGGGCCCGCGCACTGCGGTTAGCGTGCTTGATCATGAAAGCAGTCGTGTGGCGCGGAGTCCGGTTCGCGGCAGGTCTCGTCATCGGGGCCTGGTCCGCGGTCGCCGAGCTGATCTTCGTGCTCGTCTCCGGAGTGGCACTGCTGCTCGTGCTGGCATGGCCGCACGGGCGGCAGACGGTGATGCGCCCCGTCGCGGCCGGGAGCCGTCGCCTGACCGAGTTCGAGCGCGGCCGGCTGGGCACCTTCCTCGGCATACGGATATCCGAGACGTACGCGAGCGAGCGCGCCCTGTGCTACCTCGCCGCGCGCTGGACGCTCGGCCTGCTCGGCGCCGTCGTCCTGGTCTCCGTCCTCATCGGCGCCGGCTACGGCACCTTCTTCATGTACGGCTGGCTGATCGACGACATCGATTCTCCCGGCATGGTCGCCCTGGGCACCCTCGGCGGGCTGTTCCTGCTCTTCCTGGCGTTCCAGGGAATATTCGGAGTCGCCTCACTGGAGGGGCAGCTGGCCCGCCACTTTCTCGGCCCGAGCCACCAGGACGAGCTGGAGCGCCGTATCGCGCAACTGGCCGCCAGCCGCGCCGGAGTCGTCGAAGCCGTCCTCGACGAACGTCGCCGTATCGAAAGGGACCTGCACGACGGGGTGCAGCAGCACCTCGTGGCCCTGGGCATGCTGCTCGGCCGCGCCCGTCGCAGCCGGGACGCCGAGCACGCACAGGCATTGCTGCGCCAGGCCCACGAGCAGAGCGGCGAAGCGCTGGCCGAGCTGCGCGAAGTCGCCTGGCGCGTCTACCCGACGGTCCTCGACGAAGCAGGACTGCGGGCAGCCCTGGAGACGGTCGCGGAGCGCACGCTGCTCCCTGTCCACCTGGACTACCGGCTGGAAGGAGAACCCGCCAAGGCGCTCGCGGCCGTCGCGTACTTCGTCGTCTCCGAGGCCGCGACCAACGCCGTCAAGCACGCGGACGCCACCCGGCTCGGCGTGCGGCTCTCCTGCGCCGGAGACACCGGCCCGGACGGCGGGCGCGCACTGCGCGTCCGGGTCGAGGACAACGGAAAGGGCGGTGCCGACCCGTCCGGCAGCGGCCTCGTCGGCCTGGCACGCCGCGTCGCCGCCCTCGACGGCAGCCTCCGTGTCGACAGCCCGCCCGGCGGCCCCACCACCATCACCGCGGAGATCCCATGCGCGTAATCCTGGCCGAAGACTCGATCCTCCTGAGGGAAGGCCTGGTGCGGCTGCTCGCCGAGGAGGGGCACGAAGTGCTCGCGGCGGTCGCCGACGCCGAGGCACTTCTCGTGGCGGTCGAAGCAACACCGCCCGATGTGGTCGTGGCCGACGTCCGGATGCCGCCGACGCACACCGACGAGGGGCTGCGGGCCGCTCTCGAAATCCGCCGGCGCCACCCGCAGGTGGGGGTACTGGTGCTCTCCCAGTACGTCGAGAAGCGGTATGCCACCGAGCTGCTGACCGGAGACTCCGAAGGGGTGGGATACCTCCTCAAGGACCGGGTGGTCCAAGTGGACGAATTCCTCGACGCGCTGGAGCGGGTCGCGGCGGGGCGGGCGGCCTTCGACTCCGAGGTCGTACGCCAGTTGCTGACGCGCTCGACCCGCACCGATCCGCTGTCCCGTCTCACCGAGCGGGAGCGCGACGTGCTCGCCGAGATGGCCCAGGGCCACACCAACGCGGCGATCGCGACGCGGCTGCATGTGTCGCAGAGTGCTGTGGAGAAGCACACCAACGCAATTTTCGACAAGCTCGAACTGCCGGGGAACAGCGGCTACAGTCGCCGGGTTCTGGCCGTACTGCGGTATCTGGGCACTTGAGAGGGACGCGATGAGCAAGGGAAACAGCACTCCGGTCACCGACGAGCTGTACGCGTACATGCTGGCGCACAACCCTCCGCTGGACACCGTGCAGCGGGAGCTCGTCGAAACCACCTACCGGCAGTTGCCGGAGCACGCGGGCATGCAGTCCGCCGAGGAGCAGGGGCCGCTCCTCGCCTTCCTGGTCCGGCTGACCGGGGCACGGAACATCGTCGAGATCGGTACGTTCACCGGTTTCTCCGCGCTGTCGATGGCGCAGGCCCTGCCCGCCGACGGCCGGCTGATCACGTGCGACGTGTCGGAGGAGTGGACGGCGTACGCGCGCGAGGCCTGGGCGAAGGCGGGCGTCGCCGACCGTGTCGAACTGCGTATCGGCCCCGCCCTGGACACCCTGCGCGCCATGCCCGCGGAGCCGCACATCGACTTCGCCTACCTCGACGCCGACAAGGTCACCTACGTGCCGTATTGGGAGGAGCTGGTGCCCAGGATGCGGCAGGGCGGAGTGATCGCCACCGACAACGTCTTCTTCCACGGAGGTGTCACGGACCCGGACGCGACGGGCGCGGCGGCCGCGATCAGGGAGTTCAACGACCGGGTGACGGCCGACGAGCGCATGGAGAGCGTCACGATCCCCGTCGCGGACGGCGTGACGCTCTCCAGGAAGCGCTGATCCTCAGCCGCAACATCCTCAGCCGCAGCACCCGCCGCCGCAGCACCCGCCCCCGCCCCCGCTGGAGGGCGCGGCCGGGCCTGCCTTGGCCGTACCGCCCACGGCGACGGCGGACAGCAGCTTGACGGTGTCGTCGTGCCCGTCCGGGCAGGTGGCGGGCGCGGAGGACTCGGCCATGGGCCGGTTCAGCTCGAAGCTGGTGCCGCAGGAGCGGCAGCGGTACTCGTAATGAGGCATGCCCACAGGTTACTGAGTCGTCCCCCGGGCCGGGAGCTTCCGGGTCAGGAGCCCGCGCCCCGCTCCTCACGGATCTCCGAGACGACCCGCGCCACCGTGCGCCGTACGGCCTCGGTCTCGGTCAGGAAGTGCCAGTAGTCGGGGTGGCGGCCTTCCAGACCCGCGACGGCCCGGTCCAGCCGGGCCACCGAGTCGTCGAGCGGACGGGCATGCCGCGGATCGGGCGTATTGCGCCCGGCCATGGCCAGCCGCTGAGCGTCCCTGATCGTGAACCGTGTCCGCTCGATTTCCCGTTGCGGGTCCTTGGACACGGCGTTGAGCCGTTGCAGCCGGTCACCGGCGGCCGAAACCGCCTCGTCGGTGGAGTTCAGCAGCGCCCTGACCGTGCTGAGCAGAGAGACGGCATCGGGCCACCGTTGCTCGTCACGCGCCTTCGCCGCTTCCGCGATCTTCTTCTCGGCCTGCCGGACCGTGTCCGCTGTCTGCGCGGGTACGGTCTGCAGGTCCTGCCAGCACGCGGCAGTGAACCGGCGCCGCAGCTCGCTCAGGATCGGTTCGACCTTGCCCGCCCGGGTCGTCAGCGCCTGGGCCCGGGTCCGCAGTGACACCAACCGCCGGTCGATCTCCGCTGCCCGCTCCGGCAGCCGCTCGGCCTCGGTCCGCACGGCGTCGGCGTCGCGCAGCACCCGGTCCGCACGCTGCAGGGTCTCCGGTACGCCGTGCCGTCCGGCGCCCTCGTTGAGCTTGGTCAGCTCGGGCGCGAGAGCCGCCAGACGGGCCGCGAGATCATCGGCCCTGAGCCCCGAGGCCCGTACCGCGTCCAGCGCGTTGCTCGCCGCGAGAAGCGTCTGACGGGCCCGCTCCACGGCGGGCGCGAGCCGGGCGAGCTGCGTCTCCGCCGTGTCGAGCAGCGGCCCGAGCCCCAGCGCGTACCGGTCGAGTTCGCCCTTGACCCGTACCAGCTCGTCCTTGGCCTTGCTCAGCTCCGTGCGCGCCTTGGCGGCCGTGGCAGCCTCCAGGTCGTCGCGGTCGAGGTCGTGAGCGTCGACGGCGCTGATGTACGTATGGCTGACCTCGTCGATGCGCCGCCCCAGCGCCGCGAAGTCCTCCACGGCTCTGCGGGCCTTCGGCGAACTGTCCACCGCCGTGATCGTCTCGATCGAGATCCGCAGGTCGCGCTGGGCGGTGTCCAGCTCGTAGAAGGCCGCGGCGGCCTCGTCCTTGGCGGCCTGGGCGTCGGCGCGCACATGCTCCCCGCGCCCGCCGAACCAGCGCCTCGTACCGCCGCCCGCGAAGGCGAAGGGAAGCGTGACGACCAGCGGTACCGGCAGGAGCACGAGCGCGACGAGGTTCCGGACGGCACCCGCTTTGGTACGGCGGCGTACTCGCTGCGTGTACGGCTGCGCGTGTGTCGCCGTCACATCCCTCTCCCGTGCTGTGTCCGCCCCTGCCCGGTACATTCTCCCACCAGGTAAGGACGAACACACGGGCCGGTTAGTTCGCGCTTCGTACGGTGATTTCCCCGTTGTCGCTGTTCGCCCTCACCACATGAGGGCTGTCCGGGGCGCGCGGCACGTCGATCCGGACGTCGCCGTTGTCGCTCCTGGCCGTCACGCTGTACGTGGCCCTGGGCAGGTCGAGACTGATCTCGCCGTTGTCGCTGCCGGCCTCCACCAGGTCCGGGGCGACCGTGAAGGCCATCCGCACACTGCCGGTGTCGGAGTTCGCGTTCACCCTCTTCGACGCGATTCCCTCCGCGACGATCTCCCCGTTGTCGCTGCTCAGGTCCAGCGGGCCGCTGGAGTCCTTGACGGTCACCTGGCCGTTGTCGGAACGGAGCGCGAGGGCGGTGTCGAACCCGGTGGCCGTGACCTTCCCGTTGTCGTCCCTCACGGTCACCGCGACCCCGCGCGGCACCTTCACCCGGTGCCACGACTCGCAGTCGCTCACCATCGCGTCGCAGTGCTGCCGCAGCACGAGCTTGTCCCCCTCCATCTCCCAGGTGGACTCGGGCCCCTCACCGAGGAACACCCACCCATCGGCACGCCGCGTGACTTCGACGTCCTTCACATCGGCCGGCACCAGTTCGAGGGACGAGTCGTCGGCGTCGATGGTCAGCGTCTTCCCGGTGAACGGAAACGACCGCTGTTCGGCAGGCGCGTCCTTGGCCTCGCTCCCGCCACAGCCACTCAGAGCGACCACGGCGGCGACGGCCCCGCCGACGGCGAGAAAGGTGCGGGTACGAAGTGCCACGGTGATCGGTCCCCCAAGTAGTCCCAGCGTGAGCCCTCACCGTACGAACGGCCCCGCCCCGGCGCGATGCGGGCCGCCACCGAACCGGGGTGGGGTTATCCCCACCACCGCCCCGGCGCCGCCCGGCCGGGCAACGGATTGCCATCCCTCCCCGTGAGCCATGTACGCTGTTGCCTCATCCACGGGTGCGTAGCTCAGGGGTAGAGCGCTGCTCTTACAAAGCAGATGTCGGCGGTTCGAAACCGTCCGCGCCCACCAGCCAGAACGCCCCCGCAGCGAGCCGCTGCGGGGGCGTTGACGGTAGTAGATGACGGCAGTCAGGCTTGATCTTCTTCTGCCTCCATCCCAGCGTCAACGTTCTGTGGCTTCGCGCCGAGGCTCCAGAGGTAGATCACGCACTGGAACAGCAGGGCTGCCGCAGGCGACCCAGCAGCCGGTATGAATCCGTGAGCGATCTCGTTGCGCAGGTTCCAGCCGCCCGCTGGGTTTCCGCAGATAGTGAGGATACTGCGGTACCACGATTCATCCATGTCTTTTTTGCGCAGAACCCCTAGCAAGTATCCCAGGCCGGGGTACTGCCCTGGCTTTTCGTTTCTCTGCAGTTTGTATACTCCTGCGTCAAGCGCTAGCACTAGATTTCGGGCTAGTGTCTCAACTTTTGGCGCGATGGTGAAGGTCGCCCCTTCGGGGTCTCCGGACCAGTAGCGAATGAAACATCGCGCAATGGATGAGGCAAGCTCGGGGTCTGTCAGCTCCCCTTGAGCGAAAAAGCTCGCTAGGTCTTCCTCCGTCGGTACGCCGTGTGTCTCTGCGATTCTATGAAGCGCGATGGCTAGTAGAGGGGCCATGTGTTGCAGAGTGAAGCTTTCCTGACGCGTCAGGCGTACTTCCTCGATCTCGGCGTCGCTTTGAGGAGAAAATCTAGGAAGTCCGTCGGATCCAATGAGTTCCATGGTGGCTAGGTCTGCGATGACAGAATGCTTCGCGTACTCTGCGGCGTTTCTTCTCGTGTTCTCTACGGATCCAGTTGCTGGCCCGTAGGTAAATGCGAAATGGAGCAAGGCTTGCTGCCAGTCGGTGCAATCTATTACTGGTTTTAGGTAGGACTCAAACTCTTCCCGACTTACGGCGCTAGAGGCGCTGAATGATGTAAGTCCCAGGTCCTCATTTCGTAGTGCTTGCAGAGAGCTCGCTGCCCGGTCGATGAGGTGAGGTACCGCAGATGCTTGCGCATGCTGCAGGGCCGTCTTGAGGTGCCCGGCTCGGACGAGCCCTGTTGCCGTTGCTGCTGCATCCAGCCACATCTGAACTAGGTCAGAGTAGATGGCGCTGCGTGCCGCGTCCCCTTTGTGAAGCCGCAGCTTGAGGCTGAAAAATTGGGCCTTGATGAACGGGGAATCGTATCTATCGATGGCGGCGTCTAGTAGGCCCTGCAACGCCTTTGGTGGAACCCGCTCGCTGATCAGTGGGCCGAGTATTTGAGTCGCTGCGCCGGGCTTATTTGCATCGCCTGCGATCACATTGGTGGCGAGAGTTAGCATCTCAGATACCACGTTGTCGGCGAGATCGTGCTTTCCTACGGCACGCGCCAGGCGAAGCGCTATGTTGAGGCATTCTCCTTTGTCTAGTTCTTTCTCCCAGGTCCCCGCCAACTTCAAATAGGACTGCGCAGCGAGAATGGCATGATCGCGTACTTGCCCAACCTTTCTGTCGAACAATAGGTGGTGCAATCGAGCCTTGCCGAAATGGGAGCCAGTTTTCACGCTAAGCGCTGTCCAGATTTCTACGCCGAAATCGGAAACGTCGGAGACTTGGGGGGGAATGGAGTGACTGTCTGGCCCTTGGAAGTAGGGAACGATCTGCACTCGCCATTTGCCGTCATTCTCAACAACTTGAACATGATACGCGAAAGCCCATGCGGCTGCCCGTCTGGTTGCCGAACTGTCGACAATGGATTCCACTGGGCCTTCGTGCTCGCTAATAGGGATTTTTTCGTTAAATTCCCTGTGAGCCTGAAGGGATGTCTCGGCCAGCGCTGCGCTGTCGATCCAATCGGCGATGGTTGACAACTGTGCGTCGGTACTCGGCATGGGCACAGTGTGCGGGGGGTGTTGGAAGATATCTACCGGTTTCCGAAGACCCGCAGTTCTACCGGAGCCCCCGTGAACTCGGGGCTCGCCTCCCGCAGTAGGCACTACGCGAGGCGAGCCTGACCGTCAGCGGCGGCGGCGGCGTCGGAGGAGACGGTCCATGTGCCCCATCGCCTCCCGCCGGTTGTCGTCGGATACGTGGGTGTAGATGTTCATCGTGACTGCGATCTGCGAGTGACCCAGGATTTCCATCACTACGCGCGCCGGCACACCGGCGGCGAACAGGAGCGTGGCGCATCCGTGCCGAGCGTCGTGCAGGCGAATACGGCGCAGTCCCGCGTCCTCCGTGATGCGCTCGAACGACCGGCTGAGATTTCTCGGCTCGATCGTTCGCCCGGTCCTGGTCGTGAACACGTAGTCGCTGTCATGCCAGGTCTGCCCCGCGTCATGGCGCTGCGCGGCTTGACGGAGACGCTGCCAGCGCAGCGGCGCTACGCACATGAGCGGTACGGGGATGGCGCGCGTCCGGCGGTTCTTCGTGGAGTCTGCGTACAGCTCCTTCTGTACCCGCTGAATCTGGTTCCGCACAGTGAGCGTGCGACGCTCCAGGTCGATGTCCGACCAGCGGAGTCCAAGAACCTCGCCGCGCCGCAGCCCGAGAGCCACGGCCAGTACGAACGCTGCGTACAGCGGATCTTTCCTCGCAGCTTCCAGGAAGTTCGTTGTCTCCTCCAGGTCCCACGGCTTCAGCTTCCGCGACTGCACCCGGGGGGCAGGAACGAGCTTCACCACGTTTCTGCTGACGAGCTCCTCACGACATGCTGCCGTAAGTGCGCTGCGTAGGACGCGGTGCGACTCCTTGGCTGTCGCAGCCGACACCTGCGCCGTCACGGCCGTGAGCATGCGGCGCACGTCGGCCGCACCGAGGGTCTCCAGGCGCTTGGAGCCGATCTGGGGGATTAGGTAGCGGCGTACGTGCGTCTCGTACTTGGCATACGTCGTCTTCTTGCGGTCGTCCCTGACGAACTCCTCCAGCCAGTAAGGCAGCCATTCGGAGAGCTTGGCGGAACGGGTGGGCGTCGGGATGCCTTGCCGGTCGCGCAGGACAAGAGCCTGCCGCTTGGCGTCGCACTCATCCCAGGTGCTCCCGTAGACGGTCTTGCGCTTGCGTGTGCCGTCGGGCTGGGGAACGTAGACGCGGGCTTCGTACCGGCCGTCTTTGCGCTGCCAGATGCTGCCGGCGCCGTTCGGATTCCTCTTGCGTGCCATCAGGCAGCCTCTTCCAACTGGTGGTCGATGAAGGCGCGAAGAGCGTCGGCGGGCACCCTGCGGCAGCGGCCGATCTTGATGCTCTTGAGTTCGCGTGAGCGGATGAGGTCGTAGACCTTGAAGCGGCTGAGACGGAGGGCCCGCATGACTTCGGGGACCGTCAGCACTTCGGGTGCGGTGAGCAGAGGGGTACTCATTGGGTTGCTGCCTCCTCGGCAGGGCATAGGGCCGCCCGGGCCCCTTCCTGTCAGGTCCGCTACTTCCGCTACCTCCGCTACCGCCCTGGTCAGGGGCATGATCGAGGTAGCGGATAGGGGTAGCGGTAGCGGATGGAATCCGCTACCGGCCCCGCCCCTGCTGGGGTCGGGGCCGGTAGCGGGTAGCGCTCAGGTAGCGGACGGGAAGAGCTCTTCCGCTACCTTTTCCAGGCCGCTGACCTGCGGGGTAGCGGAGGTAGCGGAAGTAGCGGCCCACGAGGGGGGTGGGGGGCAGTACCGCTGCCACGCGTCGTGGAGATCAGCGGCGTAGTAACCCTTGAGGACTGCCCCGGCCGACTTGATGTTCCGGGCCTTGACCGGCATGTTGTCGCTGGTCATGTACTCGCCGAGCATTTTCGACAGGCCCCGGGAGTCGAGCGGCCGGCCGCTCATGTCCGCCCACGGTGCCTCGTCCAGCGCGCACAGCCTGTCGAGGATCGCGACCGTCGGCATACGGTCGATGCCCGCCATGACGTAGTCCCGCAGATCAGTCAGCAGACGGATACCGAGGCTGCCCTTGTCGTCGGCCCGGGCCGCGTTGACCAGCTCCACGCACGCGGTGCGGGCACGCTCGGGCCAATTACCCCCGGCTGCATCCGCGACAGATAGCAAGGGCTCCCACACATCTGCGGGCCGGTCGGTGACGCCTTCGGGCATCGCGGGCCACCTGCCCGCGATGTCCTCACGGACCTGTTCGGCCCACTGCGCAAGCCGCTCCCGCAGCTTGTGGCCCTCCGCCTCGTGAAGCCGGGCACGGAACGGCTCCGCCTTCTCGTTCCTCGCACGGCGCCGCATCCGGATGATGATCGAGCGGGTCGTGATCGTGTCCGGGAGGTAGCCGAGCCCGGCGACCGCGACGGCGGTGTAGGAGGGGAACTCCACCACCGTCTGGTTGCCCCCGTCTCCGACGCACCGGTAGGTGACCCCGGAGCGTCGGTGTCCGGCGTTCAGGAAGCCGCGGAGTTCTTCGTTGTCCCCGGCCTTGGGGCCGAAGACGGTATCGATCTCGTCGAAGAGGATCGTGGGTCGTCCGGCCGGGTCGGAGACGGACCGGAAGAGTGCTGCGGCCCGTGCGTTCACGGCCAGCATCGGTCGCGGCACGAGGGTCTCCACCACCTCCAGAGCGCGGGACTTGCCCGAGCCCGGTTCCGGGGAGAGGAACGCGAGGCGCGGGGTGGAGTCGAACGCGTCCAGGAGGTGCGCGTGCGCGTCCCACAGCGCGACGGCCACGTAGGCGGCCTCGCGGGGGAGCACGTTGAACCGGCGGTGGAACTGCTCTACTTCGGCGAGCAGTGCGGCACCGTCGATGGGCGCCGTGGTCTGTGCGGGGGCAGTCATGCGGCGGTCCTCCGGGTCTCGGTGGCCGTGTGGGGGCAGTGCCCGACGCGGACGCGGGTGTTGAGTTCGGTGACGGCCTTACGGCCTCGGGCGCGTTCATGGTGGCCACAGGTGCACAGCCAGTCGGCGACCGGGATCTCGTTACGGTCCAGGCCGCGGATGTGGAGTCCGGGCCGGATGCCGGTCACGGTGACCGTGCGCGGGTCAGGACGAAGGGATGAAGGGACGCCCTTACGGGCGACGACTTTCGGCGCCCCACTGCCGGATGGGGCCGGGGCCGGTTCGGCGAGGCCGGGGCCGGTAGGTGGTGCGGGATGGCCTTCCAAGCGGGGACGGGGAGGGGTGCTCATGCCGCCACCCGGGGTCTGGCGCTGCGGATGGAGCTGTCCAGGGCGCTGCTGATCGTGGCGCGGCACTCGGCAACGGTGAGTCCCCGGTCCTGCCCCGCCGCTTGGAAGGCTTCTTCCACCTCGTGCCGGTCCAGGTCGCCCCATGCGACGAAGCGCCCCACCTTGAAGGCGCACCGGTTGAGCGTGGTGTTGCCCTGTTTCTCCGGCGCCTCACGGACCCGGTCACACTCCCGGGCCAGCGCCGCCCGCCCCGCACGACTGCCACTGACGACAGGCGCGACCAGCGGCCGGACCGGTACGGGCCGGGTCGGCTGGAGCAACCCGAGCAGCCAGCCGGGCAAGTCCACGATCGGGACAGGGTCAACAACCTCGTACGCGCCGGTCGTTGTGGTGCTGCCCGCGGCGACGACGTAGCCGCCCCAGGCCCGTGTATCGACCAGCGGTGCGAGCGTGCCTGCTGTGTTCCCGAGCCGGATGCCGGGCGGGGCGGTGAAGTACAGGTGGTGTCCGCCGCTCGCAGTCCGCACCCGGTAGGTGGTGGGGACGGCCTGCCCGGAGCGCTCGCAGAGCGCCTTGAAGGTCGTCACGCCGCAAGGCGTGTCCGCACTGCTGTTGGGCTTGGGCATGTCGAGGTCGACGACGACCAGCCCGGACGGGCCGGTGGCGATCCCGATGTTGAACGGGCGGTCGGCCCATGCCCGGCGGATGCGGTCCGGGTCGGTGGTGGCTCGGTCCTCCCACTTGCGGTGCCCGCCGGCGCAGTCCCCGAGTCCCTGGCAGGCGGTCTCTCCGTGGAGGGCGGGGCGCTTGTCGCCGGGCCGGAGCGGGAAGACGTGCCAGCCACGTTCGGCTGCTCGTAACGCCGCTTCGAGCAGCGCGGTGTTGCGGTCGTGGGTCATGCTGGGTGTCTCCAGTTCTCTGATGTGGATGGCTGGATGAGGGCGGCCCCGGACTTTGGCGAGACGGGGGCCGTCCTCGGTCAGTTGTGGAAGTGGTTGCGCTTGATGACGGCCTTGCGGATGTTCACCGTCGTGGCGCCCTTGTGCTGGCCGGTGGCGGTGAGGACCTGGATGGCGATGAAGCCGCCGAAGATGACGGCGGCCAGGATGATGAGCTGCTGGATCAGGGCCGCGAGTGCGGCGATGAACGTGGTCAGCAGAACGAGCCCTCCGCAGACGGCGGCGAACCCGATCCCGCCCAGCGCGATGTTCACCGCCGTACGGGAAACCAGCGGCTTCGCGGTGACGGGTTCGGGGTGGGTAGGGGCGATGGCGTAGCCGGTGATGACCCGCCCGTCGGGCAGGACGATGGACGTCACCGCTGGGACTGTTCCGGGCTGGAGCGGGACGAGCGGCGCGGCCGGGATGGTGGTGATCGGGGTGGGCTGGTGGATGGTCACGGCCCGCTCGGCAGGCTGGTAGCCGGTGTTCTCGGGGAACATGTGGAATCCCTTCCTCTGCTGGGTCAGGGAGGCGGACACACCCCCTTACGGGGGCGCGTGGAGGGGTGTTCGGGGGTGCTGAGCTGGGGTGACTCCCTGCCTCCCTGAACATCATTTGTGCAGGTCAGGTCCAGGGAGGCGGGTCAGGGAGGCGTTCAGGGAGTTCTCCCTGCCTCCCTGACCCGCCAGGGGTGCGCTCCCTGTGATCAGGACGCGGAAGCGGAACCGTCGCTATCCCGGTTGGCGAGAGCGCGGGCGATGCGCTCACGGCCCACGACCATCCGGCCGTCGGACTTGTAGGGCTCGGCTGCCGTGCCGTCCAGGACTCGCTTGAGGTCGGCGTGCGTCCAGCTCCCGTAGCTGTCCTCGGACAGCGCTGCAAGGCGCTGCAACACGTCCTGGGTGAGGACCCGGTTCGTGTCGCCGATGACGGTCGCGATGTCGGCGAGCGGGTCACGCGCCTCGTCGCGCGCGATGACGTGGAGCGTGGTGACGCCGTCGCGCATGGCCCGGGCGCGGGCGGTGATGAGCGCGGCGGTGTCGGTGTCGATGTAGTGCGTGCGCACGGTGATGCTGGCCTGGCCGGCGGGGATGTCGATGCCGTCCGACGCGACGACCAGCGTGCCCTTGTCGAGTCCGGGGCGGAGCAGGTTCGGCGCGGCCCCGCCGTCGACAGCCTTGTCCCCCAGAGCCATGCGGGCCTGCGACTCGGTGCCCAGCGCGAGGGACGCGCGGGTGTGGGCACCTTCGCGGACCAGCTTGGGAAGGTTCTGGTCGGTGGGGTCCTGCGTTCCCTGCCACAGGGTCACGTTGACGGCCCGCCCCTGGTTGTGAATCTTGCGGGCTGCCATGAAGTACCTGCTGGTGGCCTTGGAGCCGCCGTACGGCCGTTTCTTCTCATCGACCATCGGGCACATGAACGCGACCTGTGCCTCGTCGACGAGCAGGACGAGCGGTGGGAACACGGTTCCGGGCTGTGCCTGGAGGCGGCGTTCCATCTCGCTGACGCCGTCTTCCAGCATCTCGGTCGCGTCGACGACGTGGTCGTCGGTCGGACCCTGGATGAGCACGGTGGCCAGGCCGTCGAACATGGCCCAGTCCCCGGCGCCCTTGAGGTCGGCGATGCGGAACTCAACGCTGCGGTCCAGGGCCAGCCACAGGGCCAGGGCGCGGAGTGCTGCGGTCTTGCCCTGGTTGGACAGACCGGTGATGAGGAGGTGGCGCTGGTAGAGGCTGATGGCGGCCAGGTCGCCGCGCAGGTCCTGGCCCCACGGGGCGCGTCCGGTCTTGTAGTTGGCGGTCAGGTCCTGGTCGGTGGTGAGCGGGGACGGGCCGATCGGCTCGTCCAGCGCGCCGGAGTCGGCGACCCAGAGCCGGACCGTGCGGGCAGCTTGCGGGATGGTGATGAACACCTCGTGCTCGTGCCGGGACAGGTTCTCGGCGAGCTTGCGGCGCTTGCCCTGGATCTCGTTGGTGGAGACACCGGAGGGCAGTGTCACGTCGACTTCGACCCCGCATCCGGCGATCCGGATCGGGCCAAGCATGCTCGCCCCGGCGTCGCCCATCTCCTTGATCGCGGTGCGCAGCGGGGCGATACCGAGGTTGCGGAGTGCGAGGACGACGACGGACGGGGTGATCGGCTCACCCGCACCGGACCGGGCGTTCACGGGAAGCGCCCACTGGGGCGCGGCCTGCTGGTGCTTGCCCACCGCCCACAGACCGAGCAGCACCGCCCACGGGCCCAGGGTCACGAGCGGGCCCCAGGTGACGGTGATGATGAGGACGAGCCAGCGGACGAGCTCGATGAGCGCCATGATCGGCGTCCCGATGTCGGTCCAGTCCTTGTTGGCGACGGCGAGCATGATGCCCAGGATCAGCAGGCCGCCGGCCCCGATTCCGGCGCCGGCCGCGATGCCCTTGGCTGCGTCCATGGGGGCGGTGAGCAGGTCCATGCGGCGGCGGTGGCGTTCCTGGCGGAACTTCTGGCCGCGCTCTTCCCACTCCGCTGCCGCTTCCATGTTGCTCGCGGCTTCGGCAGCACGCAGGAGGCGTTCGTAGCGGGAGGCGGTGCGGCCCTCCCAGGTGCGGCGGGCCACGATCCGCGTCCCGCCCAGGACGTAGAGGCCGTGGCGGGCGGTGACGCGGCAGACGGTCTTGGTGTGTTCGTGGGTGGCGACCGTGCGTACGCCCCTCGCGGAGTGTACCCACAGGGGCACAGAAGGCTTTTCGGCGGCGGGAGTTGCTACAGCAGCCACCGCGGCGGGCTGGTTCGTCTCGGGGGCGGTGGTGGTCTTTTCGAAGAGGGGAACGACGTTGTCGCTCATGGCGGAACGACTCCTGACTGCTCCGGGTACCCGGAGCAACGAAGGGGGGTGGGTCAGGCTGCGGCGGCGGGAACGAGGCGGCCGGCGAGGTATTCGGCGCCGTACGCCTCGTTCTCCTCCTGTTCCATGCAGCGGTCGTGCTCCCTGGACTCGCGGCGAGACATCCGCTCGATGCCCAGGTCGTGGCGCAGGCCAGACACAAGGCGGTCGTGGACGCCTTTGCGGCTGGTCTGCATGGCGTGGACCAGTTCGTGCACGAGCGTGATCGCGAATGCGGCTTCGTTGGGGTGCTGGTCGACGTTGATGACGATGAGCACCCCGCCGTCGGCGAGCGGGATGGCACGGCCGGCCGCGTCGCGGGCCAGCTTCTTCGCGGCCCGCAGCGCGCGGGCCTGGACCCGCTTGTCCGTGCATCCGGCGGTCTCCCACTCGGCGGCCGTGGCCACCTCGGCAAGGTTCCGCTCCGAGGTGAGGACGATCTGTACGTCGGGCATGTGGCCGGGCACCGCCCGGTCGACGACCCGTACAGCCTGCTCGGTCAGACGCTTCGCGGTGCGCAGGGTGGCGCCGTAGCCGAAGAGCTTGTGTGTGCTGACGGTCAGCTTCACTACATCTCCGTTTCAATGCCGCAGCTCAGGCGGCAGAGTCGCTTCCAAGGAGGGAGGGGTCAGGTGGCGCACCATCCGGAATCGCAAGCGCCGTCCGCTTCGTCGAAGATGGGCAGGAGATCGACGCCGTCCGGGATGGCTTTGCGCAGCGGCCTACCGAACCGGGTGAGGAAGACGTGGTCTTTGCCGAGTTCGTCGCGCCGCGCATTGAGGAGTTCTTCGAGCTGGCAGGACTTCTCGAAGAGTTCGGGTTCGTTGCGGCGCATGTCGTGCCAGGTCTCGGGCCGGTGGAATGGGCAGAACCAGCACGATGACTTCGGCGGTACGGGCAGGCCCGCGTCGCGGATGATCCGGGCGCAGTCGATGCGCCTGAGCCCCATCTCAAGGAGGGGGTAGACGATCTGCTCGTACGGCTCGCAGCGCCGGTTGTTGGCCCGGTGGATTTCATCGAGACTGATGCCGATACCGATCGTCGCCGGGGCCTCTTTCGTGGCGCCCCGCCGCTTGAGTTCACGGCCGACGACCTTGATCTTGAAGTCGGCCGTGCACGATCGGGTTCCGGGCGCCCCGTTCGACATGCGCACGGGAATCGCGAGCGACCGGCTTCCCGCCTTGGTGAGCTGGCCATGCAGCGTGCGAGTCTCGCCGCTACGGACCATGACGCGATCCAGCAGCACGAGTTCGATGCCATGCTCGGCAGCGAACGGCCGCGCGTGCTCTTCCAGATAGCGCAGAGTTGCCGGGTTCTCCGAGTCGTTCCCGACGTTGGCCATCAGGAACGTCCGGAAGTCGATACGGCCCTGCGCGGCGAGCACGAGCAGCGCCGTGGACTGCACGCCCCCGCCGTAACTGATGGAACGGATCGGCTCAGCCGCTTCGGGGGCCGCTACCGCGGTGATCGGGCTCATGCCGATACCTCCGCTACGTCTGATCCGACTGCACGTTCGGCGCGCAGGGTCTCGCGCAGCACGCGCGCTTTGGCCGCGGAGGTGTGGACCGCCTTGCGGATGGCCTCGCCGGTCAGTTCCTCGACCGGCCACTCAGCGGTGGCCGACCGGGCTTCATCGAGCAGCTGCTCGGCGGTGCGGACCGGTCGACTCGACCGCGCGACGTCCGGTACCCGACCGGTCGCCCGACGCGGTCGGGTCGACTCCGCAGCCACCGCCCCGACCGGGGTCGGCTCGAACAGCGGCAGGTCCTCAACCGGTTCCGCCGCCGGGAGAGCGGGCGGAACGTCGACCGGTGACATGGGGGCGGGGGTCGACTCTTGCAGGTCAGAGGTAGACCGATTTACGGTCGTCTCGGTCGTTTCCTCCATAATTGCGGGTTCCGTCGATTGGTGGTGCAGGACCTTGGCGACGAGGTCGGAGCCGAAGTAGATCGACCCGACCGGCAGCGACGTGGCGAGCAGGACCAGAGCCCAGTTGGCGGGATCCCAGTCGGCCAGTCGACCCCAGTCGACCGACGTGCTGTGCAGCTCGGGGACGAGGCCGTGCACGTAGTTGAGGACGAGCGAGGCCAGCGTGTAGGAGGCCAGAACGCGCAGTGCGAACCGCCGTGAGTCGCCGGTCAGTACGAGCGTGGCGACCAGGGCCAGGGCCATGAGGCCATCGACCACGAACGGGTACAGCAGCGCTGCCGTACTGTCCGCACCGGTCGCGGTGGCGACGTCCCGCAGCGCGTTCCAGGAAACCCGGAACGCCATTCCGACCACGCCGACCAGAGCGGCGACGAGCAGTCCTTTGCCGAAGCGGTTCATGCCGCACCGCCTGTCCGCTCGCGCACCGGCAGGGAGGCGAGCAGGTGAACCTGGGCGTCGTCGCTGTCCTCGCTCCACTCCCACTCGGCACCCTCGACCGGCTCGTAGCCGAGCAGAGCGAGCGCCGCCGTCCGGGCGGCCCGCGTCGGGACCTCCCGACCGGTGAACACGTGCTCGGGCCACGCGTCGGTGGTGTTCATCAGCGCCACGAACACCCGCCACCGGTCGGTGGTGCGCGACTCGGCCAGCACCGCCGTGTGCGTTTTCGGTGCGGCGCTCATGCGGCACCGCCCGTCCGAGCCGTCTCGGCGCGGTTCGTCAGGTCACGGCGGGCGGCGAGCACCCGGCGGCGGGCCCTGCGGATGCGTCGCTCGTCCAGCTCGGTGGGCGTGCGGTCGATGGTCATGATCTGCGCGTCGAGCAGGTCGACGTCCGCCAGGATGACGGGCATCTCCAGCTCGATCGCGTCCAGCTCAGGGGCCGACGGCTCCATATCGAGCGAGACGGCCGTAACGAGGTCCTGAAGTGCAGCGATGGTCTTCATGGGTCGTTGTCTCCTTCATGGGTCGGACGGCCCGAACAGCGGCCCCGGTGTTCGAGCACCGGGGCCGCGCGCCGTCTGAGGGTCGGTCGTGGCTACGAGCGACCCACGGCGACCCGACACCGCAGCCCACCGAAGAGGCGGGCCTGAATGCCGGGCACCGTGAACGCTGGTACGGGTTCGGTTCTCCTGTTCGCACGGTGCTGCTCGTTCCGGGGAGATCCGAAGTCCCGGAAGTCATCGCAGCTTCGAGTGCCGTGCGGTTCTTAGAGCCGATGGCGTTCCCGGTTAGGGGTGTGGGCCCCGGTGTGAAGGGGGCCGGTTCTCGGTCGGCTGGTCTCCACTCGCCTCGGCCGGAACGGTCACGGCCGCCGTACTGCGGTGGATCACGCTGTGGAGTTGTCGTCTTCGCACCCGTCCGGGCACGTAATGCACGGAGCTCTAAGAGCTCCTGCACTCCTGCACTCATGTGCAGGAGTTACGTTCATCAGAATGCCCAACTCCTGTATATGAGTCAACCCGTCGCGATCGAAATCTGCGCGACGGGTCTCGATTGCTGGTGTTCCGTCAGTCCCCCGCAGGGATGCGGTAGTCGAGAACGAACTGGTCAGCGGCCATAATGGTGTCGCACACCTCGACTACGCGACCTGCTTCCGATTCTGCGCTTCGCGTCAGATGGATGACGGGCGAGCCGGGGCTGAGAGTGAGCGCTCCTACCTCCTGCTTGGTGGCGAGCCGCGCACGAACCGTCTCCGTGAACTCTTTGAGCATGTGTCCGTGATCTTCCAGGCGCGCGTAGATGCCACCGGGCCCCGGGTTTTCCGCGAGGAGTTCCGGAATGTCCTCGGCGATGTCCCACGGCAGGTAGGAGGTCGCCTCCTCGGTTGGTGTGCCGTTGCTGAAGTACAGGCGGCGGCGGGCTAGCACCTTGGTGCCAGCCGGAACGTTCAGTCGCTCCGCGATGTCCTCCGGTGCGTCTGTTGGGCCGACGTACAGGACCGTGACGCCGGGCGTCTTTCCGGCCTGCTCGCTCTCAGCGATGTACGCAGCTTTCCCAGCCCTGCGATGTGAGCGGCGGAAGCGGTCCGAGGACTTCCGGCGTACCGGCGGCTGGCTCTTCACGAACGAGCCCTTGCCGTGGAGTGTGTCGATCAAGCCCGTAGGTCGGAGCTCTGCCACCGCCTTGCGGGCCGTGCCCTGAGACACCGAGTAGCGAGCCATTAGCTCCGACTCGCTCGGCACTTTCTTGCCGGGGGCCAGCACGCCAGTCCTGATCTGCTGTGCGAGGTCTTCCGCGATCTGTAGGTACCGTGGCTTGCCAGAGTCCCTAGAGGCTGTGATGCCCATGTCGTTCTGTCTCCTATGCTCATATACATGAGTAACGCTACCCAGGAAGGGGCGTCAATGTCTCTGCACTCGGTGTCGGTGGCCGGCGTCGTCGTGCGGGAAGACGGCCGTGTCCTCGTGATCCGGCGAGCCGACAACGGTGCGTGGGAGGCCCCTGGTGGTGTCCTCGAACTGGATGAGCGTCCCGAGGACGGAGCCTGCCGGGAGGTGCTGGAAGAGACCGGTATCAAGGTCGATGCTGTACGTCTCACTGGTGTGTACAAGAACATGGCCCGAGGGGTCGTAGCCTTGGTGTTCCTGTGCCGCCCGGTCGGAGGGCAGGAGCGGACGTCTGGCGAGTCGACCGCCGTCTGCTGGTTCTCTCGCGGAGAGGTAGAGACCCACATGGTCGAGGCGTATGCCGTCCGCGTGCTTGATGCCCTCGATAGTCAGGCCCCGCCGGTGCGTGCACATGACGGACGGCGGGTGCTCGGCGGGTTGGCCGGCCCGTGATGCGGCGGCGCCGGAAGTCTGCGTGACTGGGCCAGCCCCTCCGCTTCGCGCGTAGTGTTTGAGCATGGCCATGGGAGACCGGCAGCGCCGCGACGGTGCTGCGAAACGCGTCCAGTTGACCAGCGGCGATCACGGCGGCCCGAAGGACAAGAAAGCCCGTAAGTCACGAGTGGCGAAGCCCGACGGGGCTCAACGGAGGGCTTCCGCTGCGAAGGAGTGGAAGAAGTTGTTCGCGCGCATGGACGAGATGCGGCAACGGGAGGCCCGGCGAAATGAGCGCCCGAAGTAAGGCAACTTCCGTCCTCTGGGCGCCGGGTGATGACGGCAACGATTGACGGCAACGTCCCCGCATGGCTGCGTATCCCGGATGGCTGTGAGAGTGGTCCACGCCGGTGTGAGGACCCGGGAGGACATGGTCCCACGGCCGGTCAGGCGAACTTACAAAGCAGATGTCGGCGGTTCGAAACCGTCCGCGCCCACCAGGTGTGACCAGCCAAAACGCCCCCCGCCCAGCAGGGTGGGGGGCGTTTTGACGATCCAGTGGGAGCAGATCGGGAGAACGGCTCCGCATGCGCGGCCGCGGCAGCCCGCACGGAACCGCGGGCGGAACCGCGGGGGCAGGGAAGCCTGGTCACGGGGAGGGGACGGCGACCGCATCCATCGCTTCGAGAGCCAGGCCCCACGGGTACCCTTCCGGCTGCTCCTGGCCCGGCTCGTTCGGCGCGAACCCGCCGTCCCCGTACAGCACGGTCACACCAGCCCCCCGCAGCATTCCCACCGACCGCTCGAACTGCGGATGCTGCACGTAGGCCGCATTCACACACGGCATCGTCACCAGCGGGATCCGCTTGCCCATCCCCTCGGCGGCCACGCCCACGACGAACGACGAAGTGATCCCCTGCGCCCACTGGTTGACGGTGTTGAACGTCGCCGGCGCGAACAGGATCGCGTCCGCCTCCGGCCACACATCCGGCTCGCCGGGCATCTTGTACTCGGAGCGCACCGGATGGCCAGTCAGCACAGCCAATCCGTCGAGGCTGTTGCCGAGCCAGCGGGCCGCGGTCGGCGTCAGCCCCAGGCACACGTCCCAGCCGCGGGCCTGCGCGTCCTCGACAATCCGGGCCACGTCGAACACGGGCGGCGCGGCCGAGCAGAACAGGTACAGAGTCCTCGTCATGCCGTCCAGTGGATCACACACAACAACCCCCGGACCAAGGGGAATAGGAGCGGAAGGTGGGTTTTGGGCCACGGTGCGCGGGGTGCACGGGGGTGCACGGAGGTGCGCAGGGGTGCACGGAGACGGTTCCGGGCGGGGCGGGCGGGCGCGGAGTGGGGCCGCGTGGGAGCCGGCTGCTTCGGGTGGCTGTCCGGGTTGTGGTCGCGAGGGGTGGGCTATGTTGAGCGTCAGTGGGACGAGAGGGAGGCACGCCGGTGCCATCGAGGCAGCAGGCACGCGCACAGGCGTCCGCGATCACGCCGGGAAGGCAGTCCCCGGGCGCGGAGGCGTCTTCCACGGCTCCCGCGGACAGGGTTCGCGCACTGTTCGGCGGCCACCGGCTGTCCCCCGCGCAGCGGCGTATCGCCCAGTACATCGTCGACCACCTCACCGAGGCCGCCTTCCTGTCGATCACGGACCTGGCGGAGCGCGTCGGGGTGAGCCAGCCGTCGGTGACCCGCTTCGCGTCCTCCCTGGGCTTCAGCGGGTACCCCGCCCTGCGGGAGGCCCTGCAGCCCATCGCGCTCAGCTCCGTCGCCGGCTCCCCGGACGCGCGGGAAACGCGGGAGGAGATCCGCCGCAACGAGCTGCAGGCGGCCGTCGACGCCGAGATCGAGAACCTGGAGAGCCTGCGGCGCACTCTCGCCGATCCCGGCCGGATCCTCGACATCGGCCGGGAGCTGGCCCGGTCCGTGCCCCTGACGGTTCTGGGGCTGCGGATCTCCGTGTCGTTGGCGGAGTACTTCGCCTACGCGGCGCGGCGGATCCATCCCGACGTGCGGCTGGTGACCCGCGGCGGCAGCGTCGCCTACGACGCGCTGCTCCAGTCGCGGGAGGCGGGCGGGACGTGGGTGGTGGCGTTCGCGATGCCCCGGCACGCCAACGAGACCCTGGCGGCGATGCAGGCCGCCCGCAGCACGGGGCTGCGCGTCGCGCTGATCACCGATCTGACGCTCGGGGCGCTCGTGGACGAGGCCGATCTGGCCCTCACCGCCGGCACCGGATCCCGTCTCGTCTTCGACTCCTACGCGGCGCCGGGAGTCCTGTCCGCGGCCGTCCTCCAGGCCATGGCCGACGCCGATCCCGTGCGTACGCAGTCGCGGCTGGAGGGGTACGAGCAGGTCGCGGAGCAGCACGACTTCTTCCTCGAGGACTGAGCCGGGCCCGGGCGGAGTTACGGAACGTGGCCTTTCGTATCACTTGAGGAATGAATTTTTTCATACCCTTGCCTACTCGGCGGTATATATGTTTACTGCCTGTGGTCGCCGCATCTCGCGCCTCACATGAACCGGACACCCACGGGCGGCGCGCTCCTCCTCACGCCGGCCCACGGGTGTTCCATCCGGGCACTCCGCTTTCCCCGGCGGACGCCCCCGTCGGCGGTCCCGGTCAACCCCTGGGCCGGGACCGCCACACACTTCCGCGGCGCTCGGCGACCACAGTCCGCCCACCATCCCGCCGGAGCGACGACGATGCCCCAGACCCTCTCACCGACCGGCCCGGACTGGCCGGGTCAGGTCAAGGCCCCCGGCAGCCAGGACTGGGAGCGCACGGCCGCCCGGTGGCTGCGGGACCTCCTGCCGGCCCGCTACGCCGGGTACTCCACGCTCACCCGCCACCACGTCCTCCTCGCCCGCCACGCGCAGCTCCAGGTCGAGCACGAGATCCGTGCCGTACGGGTCGCACTGCGCACCTGCCGGGCGGAACTGCCCGTCCTCGGCGTCTCCGAGAAGGCCATCGAGAGCACCATCCAGCTCTACGCGGTCGAGCTGGAGCAGCTCGACCGCCTTGCCCGCTCCGTCCGGCTCATCACCGGCGCGCTCCTCGCCGACGCCCGTACCGGGCGGGGGCGGCAGGGCCGCTGAGCGGGATTCCCGTCCGCGAGGACCGTGCCGAGGAGGGCGGTCCGGGGATACCGTCGGAGTATGTGCCGCAGCATCAAGACGCTCCGTCCGCCCGTTCTGCCCGGGGAGGCGTCCGACGAGGAGATCGGTGCGGCTGCCTTGCAGTACGTGCGCAAGGTCTCAGGGTTCCGGGCGCCCGCCGCTCACAACCGCGAGGCGTTCGACCGGGCCGTCGCCGAAGTGGCCGAGGCGACCCGGAGGCTGCTCACCGGGATCGAAGTGCGAGGGGCGGCCAAGCCAAGCCAAGCGGAGCTGAGGGCTGAGGCTGAGGGCCAAGAGTCAAGGGCTGCGCGTCAGGGCGTGACCGGTGCGGGGGCCGGCGCCGGGCGGCGTACGAACAGGGCCGCCAGGGTGCCCGCCACGAACAGCGCCAGCAGCGAGACCGCCGCGCCCAGCCACGACGCGCCCAGCCACTGGGCGCCGAGGTAGCCGAGGCCCACGCTGTAACCGGCCCAGGCCACGCCCGCCAGGGCCGACCAGGGCAGGAACTCCTGCACCTTGCGGTGTGCGGCGCCCGCGCCCAGGGAGACGACGGAGCGGCCCGCCGGGGCGAAGCGGGCGATGACGACGAGGATGCCCCCGCCACGGCTGAGCGCGGTGCCGAGACGTTCCTGCGCGGTGGTCAGGCGGCGGGAGCGGGCGATGGCGCGGTCCAGGCGCTCGCCACCGCGCCAGGCCAGGCGGTACGCCACCAAGTCGCCCAGGACGGACGCCGCCGTCGCACACACCATCAGCGCCAGGATGTCGGGCACCTGGTGCGCGACCTGGCCGGTGGCTCCCGCGGCGGTCGTGGTGCCCGCCGCGGCGGCGGTGGCGGCCGTGATCACCAGGACTCCGCTGGGGAGGACCGGTACGAAAACGTCCAGGACGACGGAGAGCGCGACCACCGCGTAGATCCAAGGGCTGCCGGTCAGCGCCCCCACACTTTCCAACAACGTGACTCCCCGGTTCGTGACAACGCCGCGACGTCGCAGGGGAGCGGCAGGGGCGGCTGTACAGCTATACAGCGTACGCCTGCCATATCGGCCGAGATCGTCAGGGGCCCGGCGATGTTGGACATGTCACGTTCGACGGGCCGGCGGGAATACGGCCGGGAATACGGCGAGGCTGCGGGACCGGAATGCGGGCGGGAACGCGGGACCGGAGCGCGGGCGGGAGCGGTCGGCTCAGGTCGGGGTCCGGTCCGTCGGCAGAGGGGTCAGGACCGCGGCCGTACGTACCGTCACCGCCGCCCGCAGAGCCGCGCGCGCCACCGCGTCCGCGTCCGCCAGCGTCACCGAATCGACCCCGGGCCTGGCGCCCGCCGCGGTCACCCAGTGCACCCCCTCCGTGGGCACTCCGAACGCGAACCGCCCGGGATGCGGCCGGCCCTCGCCGTCGGTCAGGCGGTACGGGCGGCGGGTGACGTCGAGGCCGCCCGTCTCGTACCCGTCGACCGTGTGCGGACGGCACTGGCCGGTCCTCAGCAGGCGTGCGAGGAGTTCGTCCGACGTACGCCGCAGGTCGGGCTCCGGCAGCCGTGCCTCGATGAGCGCCGTGACCGTGACCTCGGACCCGGCGATGTCGGGGGACCGGGCGACGAAGCCGTGGTCCGCGGTCTCCACCGTCATGCGCGGGCCCACCACGTCCAGTACGCCCGCCTCGATCAGCGCCGTCATCTCCTCGATCCTCCTGCGCGGCGGTCCGATGGAGAGGAAGGCGTTCAGCGGCGTGTACCAGCGGTCGAGGTGGTCGCGGCGGGACGCGCCGGGCAGACCGGCGTGGTCCACGATCTGCCGCAGTTCGTTGCGCAGGTCGCGCAGCACGTCGAGGGCGGCCTTGCGCGGGCCCGCCACGTTGCCGAGCGCCGCGTGCGCCGCGTCCCGCCGCAGGTGGCGCAGCAGCCAGGCGCGGTGGTCCGCCGGGTCGCGGAAGGTCTGCCCGGTGTACGGGCGGGCGGTCAGGTCCCAGCACCAGCGTTCCGTGTGCGGCACCCCGAACGCGGCCAGGACGTCCGCCTCCTCGGCACTGCGGTGCGCGGTGGCGAGGAAACGCCCGCGAAAGCCGGTGCCGTCGCCCTGTCCGGCGGTGGCCTGGGCGCCCAGCAGCGTCTCGTAGTAGACCGTCTCCACCTCCTTCGCGACCAGCGGCCATATCTCGGCCAGGAAGTCGGGCGGATCGCCCGCGTCCGCGCGGGCACGGAAGGCCGCGATCACGGGGGGAGTCAGGAGCAGCGGCTCGTGCCGGCCGTACGGGCCCTTCGCGTTGTCGCCGCGCGCCTGGTGCGGCACGCCGCGCCGCGATCCCGCGAACAGCCGCGGTTCGCGGCCCGAGCGGTGGTAGACGAGGCCGCCGCCCGCGGCGCGGGTGAAGGTGCCGCCGCGCCCTGCGGTCAGCAGCGCCATGTGGTCGAAGAAGTTGAGGCCCAGGCCGCGCAGCAGAACGGGTTCGCCGGGGGCGAGGACCGACAGGTCGAGGTCGGCAGGGTTCGCGGGGAGCAGGTGGCGCAGGCCGTGGCGGGCGGCGTGCGCGGTGAGGCGCGCGTCCGACGGGCCGGGGTGCACGGGCAGGTGGCCCTGGGCGAGGACGACCGCGCTCAGGCCGGTGAGTACCTCGCCGTTGTCGAGGGTGAGGGTCTGGGGGGCGTGGGGGGAGCCGTGGGGGCTGCGGGAGTCGTAGGGGCTGTGGGTGTCGTGGGTGTCCTGGAGGTCCACGGCCCGTGCCGGGTGCACCCGTACGGTGACCGACCCCGGAGCCGCGCGTACCACTTGGCGGAACACCCACTCCAGGTAGCGGCCGTAGCAGGCGCGGGTCGGGTAGTCGTCGGGGCCGAGCGCCGCCTCGCCGCTTTGGGAGGCGGCCCACTCGTACAGGCTCGGCCCCGGGCGTATCGGGCCCTCGCAGCCGACGCTCGCGTCGGTGAAGAGCGTGACCTGTGAGGCCACCGTGTTCATCAGCAGCTCGGCGGGCTGGTCGGTGCGCCAGACCCGGCCCGCCCCCGGCGGCGCGGGGTCGACGACGTGCACCGTCAGTCGGGTGTCCGGGGCCAGCTCCGGCACGGAGGCGCAGAGCCTTTCGAGCACGCTGGTGCCGCGCGGGCCGGCGCCCACGACAGCGATGGCTTGGTGCACTGCGGACAAAGCGTGGACTCCCGGGGCGGGTGTGGGGTGTGGCGGCGGGTGTGGCGTGGGGGGCGCCGGAGGTGGAAGGTTCGCATCATCATGCCGGGGCAGCACGGGAAGTCGTAGCCCTGTACCGGTGATCTCCACCCGCTGTGGGAAGGATCACGGGAGATCACGGGACCGGCGGGCGGCCCGGCCCGTGCCCCCGGCCGCCGGGTCCGCCCATGCGCTCAGCCGCCGGTCTGCCCCGGCCGTGTCAGCTCTCTCTCCAGTACGGTCACGAGTCCCGCGCCGCCGCCCCTCCTCGCCCGCGCCTGCTCCAGCCGCAGCGCCGCCGACCGGCCCCGCAGCGTCAGCGTCATCAGCTGGTTGCCGAACCACGGCCCCGACGTCTTCCGCCAGCCGATCCGCGGCTCCTCCATCCGCCCGTGCCGTGCCAGGAGGCGGCCGATGCGCCGGCCCGTCCCGCTCCAACCGAAGCGGAAGCCGAGCCGTATCGAGGCCGAGATGCTGTTGTGCACGGGGGAGCAGGTCAGCTGGACCACCTGCGCCGCAGGACCGCGGTTCTCGCCGCCGTCCTTGCCGCCGTCCTCACCGCGCCAATGCGCCTCGGCGACGTACGCGTGGTGCACGTCGCCCGACAGTACGCACACCGTCGCCGGGGCGTCGGAACCCGAACCCACCTCCGCGATCATGCCGGCCAGCCGGTCGAAGGACGCCGGGAACGCCGCCCAGTGCTCCAGGTCCGCCTTCCTGCGCAGGTTCTCGCCGAAGCGCGCCCAGCGCGCCCCCCGTTCGCCCCGGCACAGCGCCGCGTTCCAGCCCTCCGTGTCATGGATGAGCGGGGGCAGCAGCCAGGGCAGCGAGGTCCCGATCAGCAGGTGGTCGTACGAGGCCGGGGCCTCCAGCGCCTGGTCGCGCACCCACCGCTCCTCGGCGTCGTCGAGCATCGCGCGCCTGTCCTCCTCCAGGACGCGGGCCGCGCGCGTGTCGACCATCAGCAGGCGCACCCGGCCGAAGTCGCGCCGGTAGCTCCAGTGGACGTGGGCCGGGTCGTTGTCGGCGCGCGAGGCGAACTCCCGCAGGAGGTCCGTTCCGTCGGGGGCCGCCCGTACGGCAGCGTAGAGCTCGTCCTTCGCGAGCTCGGCGGGGGAGAGGTTCCCCAGGTGCTGGTAGACCCAGTACGACATCAGGCCGCTGAGGATGCGCTCCCGCCACCAGGGCGTGGCGCGCATGTCGGCCACCCAGGAGGCGCTGGTGTTCCAGTCGTCGATCACGTCGTGGTCGTCGAAGATCATGCAGCTCGGGACGGTGGAGAGCAGCCAGCGCACCTCCGGGTCCAGCCACGACTCGTCGTAGAGCCGGGTGTACTCCGTGTAGTCCGCGACCCCCGCGCCCGGCGCCTCGCGCAGATCGCGCCGCGCGGCCAGCCAGCGCCGCGTCGCCTTCGACGTCTCGTCGGCGTACACCTGGTCGCCGAGCAGGAGCAGCACGTCGGGGCGGGCCGACGGCGGGGCCGCGGCCAGGTCCTGGGCGAGGGTGTTCAGGGCGTCGGGCCCCACCGGGTCCTTGCCGCCGTGGGCCGGCGCGGCCCACCGGCACGAGCCGAAGGAGACGCGCACCTCCTCGTCCGGCCGTGCCGGTGTGCGGATGGTGCTCGGCGGGAAGCGGGAGTCTTCGAGCGGCCACACCCGGTGCCCGTCGAGCAGCACCTCGTACGCCGTCTCCGAGCCGGGGCGCAGTCCGGTCACGGTGACCAGCGCGTAGTGGTGTCCGGCGATCTGGAACGTACGGGCCGAACCGCCCGCGCCGCCCGTTCCGTCCGTCCCGCGTGTCCCGCCCGTCCCGCCTGTTCCGTCCTCGCACCGCACCTCCGCCGTGCACGGCCGGTCCGCCTCGACCCAGACGGTCGCGGAGTCGCCGGCCCCGTCGACGTACCGCAGCAGTGGTCCCAGCCGCAGCCCGGCCATGTGTGCCCTCCTCCGTCGCGTCCCGCACAGGGGTCGACCCCTGTGCGGGGTTCGCCCCCGTACGGTACGGAACGACGGAGGAGGGCGGGAAGATTCCGGCTCAGCAGTTGTTCAGAACGCCCTGGAGGGCGGTCTTCTCGGCGGAGTTCACCGTCAGCTTCCAGTGGTGCTTCACGTCCACCCACATCCGGGCGTACATGCAGCGGTAGGCGGTGCGCGGCGGCAGCCACTCGCCCGGGTCCTGGTCGCTCTTCTCCTGGTTGACGTTGTCGGTCACGGCGATGAGCTGCGGCTGGGAGAGGTCGTTGGCGAAGGACTGCCGCTGCGCGGTCGTCCAGCTGCTCGCGCCCGAGCGCCAGGCCTCGGCGAGCGGGACCATGTGGTCGATGTCGACGTCGGAAGCGGCGGTCCAGGTGGCGCCGTCGAACTCGGAGTACCAGCTGCCGCTGACGGCGGCGCAGCCGGAGTCCTGCTGGACGTTCGTGCCGTCGCGCTCGAGGACGACCTCGCGGGTGTTGCAGGTGCCGGACTGGGTGATCCAGTGCGGGAACTTGTCGCGGCTGTAGCCGGTGGACGAGCCCTCGGCGCGCTCGGTCAGCTCGCCGAGGTACGTGCGGGCGGTGGCCGCGCTCACGGGGGTGGGCGGGGAGGCCAGGGCGGTGGGGGACGTGAGCAGGACGCTCGTGCCGGCGAGGGCGGCGGACGCGGTGAGGACGGCGATCCGGCGCGGTATGCGAAGCGTTCGGAGCGCCCGGGGCGTGCGGAGCGGAACTCGACGCGCGTAGACACCTGACATGTGAACTCCCTTGTGGTGGGGGGCCGACCGGACTGCCCGTCGCCGGGTCCGGTCATCGTGGCGGCGCCGGGTTGCCGGGGGATGGGCGCCGGGTAACAGCGTGACGACATGTGCACGTCACATCAAGAGTTCTGACGTCCCGACACCGTTCCTCCACCGCCCTAGGGTTGGGCGGTGCCCGCCTTGTCAGCGCCACCCCTCGCCGCCGCCGGCCACGTCCTGCTGCCCGTCGGTCCCACGCTCGCAGCCGTCCTCGCCGTGCTGCTCGCGGTCGCGGTGACCGTCGTCGCCTGCGCCCGCCTCTCCGACGACGGATCCCGCGGCCGGGCCCGCTCCGTGGCCGGCGCCGGCCTGCGGGCCGCCGTCCAGCTCGCCGCCGTGTCCCTCCTGATCGGCTGGGCCGTACGCTCCGGATGGCTGCTGCTCGCCTTCCTCGCCCTGATGTACGCCGTCGCGGTACGCACCGCCGGACGCCGCGTCACCCCCAACGGCACCTGGTGGTGGGCCGCCGTACCGATCGGCGCGGGAGTCGTCCCGGTGGTCGCCGCGCTCCTGCTCACCGGGCTCGTACCGGTCGACGGCATCGCGCTCGTCCCCGTCACCGGCATCCTCATCGGCGGCGCGCTCACCGCGACGGTGCTGGGCGGGCGGCGGGCGCTCGACGAGCTCGCGGTGCGGCGCGGGGAGGTGGAGGCGGGCCTGGCGCTCGGCCTCGTCGACCGCGAGGCCCGGCTGGAGATCGCCCGTCCCGCCGCATCCGACGCGCTGCTGCCGGGCCTCGACCAGACCAGGACGGTGGGCCTGGTCACACTGCCGGGCGCCTTCGTCGGCATGCTGCTGGGCGGCGCCTCGCCGCTGCTCGCCGGGGTGGTGCAGCTGTTCGTGCTGATCGCGCTGATGGCGGTGCAGGCGGTCGCGGTCGCGGCGGTACTGGAACTGGTGGCGCGGGGGCGGCTGCACCGGGACCAAGGTGCCTGAGGAGCCCGGAGCCCGTCGCGTACCCTGTACGGAGCATGAAGGGGAGTAGCTCTTCGCCGGACCGTCGACATACTGCTGAGCACGCCTCAGCCGGCGCCCGGAGGCGGACACGGAACCACGTCCGCCAGCGAGACCTTCGGCCGCAGTGTTGTTGTCTTTTTACGACGCTGCCGTGCCGGAGCGACCCCTGATTCACGCAGGTTTCTCTCGGCGGGCAGCCCGACCGATTGAGGAACCCCACCCCCGTGATCAGTTTCACCATCATGGCGATCACCTTCGGCACCGTCTTTCTCGCCGAACTCCCCGACAAGACCGCCCTGGCCGGCCTCATGCTCGGCACCCGCTACCGCGCGTCGTACGTCTTCGCGGGCGTCGCCGCCGCCTTCGCCGTCCACGTGGCCCTCGCCATCGCGGCGGGCAGCGTACTGACCCTGCTGCCGCACCGGCTGGTGCAGGCCGTCGTGGGTGTCCTCTTCCTCGCGGGCGCGCTGGTGCTGCTCTTCAAGAAGGACGACGCCGAGGAGGAGATCAAGGCCCCCGTCGACCAGTCCTTCTGGAAGGTCTCGGGCGCGGGCTTCATGCTCATCCTGGTCGCCGAGTTCGGTGACCTCACGCAGATCATGACGGCCACCCTGGCGGCCCGCTACGACAACCCGGTGTCCGTGGGCATCGGCGCGGTGCTGGCCCTGTGGGCGGTCGCGGGGATCGGCATCGTGGGCGGCCGCACGCTCATGAAGTACGTACCCCTGAGCCTGATCACGAAGGTGGCGGCGGCGCTGATGCTGGCACTGGCGGCGTTCAGCCTGTACGAGGCCGTCGTCGGCTGACCGCTGTCTCTTCCGCTGGGGTTTCGTCCTCGGAAGGGGGATCGGACCGGCCCGGGCAGTGCTGTTCGCACCGCACGAGCTTCCCGGAGCCCCGGCCCGGCGGCCGGGTCGGGCGCCCGCCCTCGGGCGCGCGGCCGAGGGCGCGCGGCCGAGGGCGCGCGCCCAGGCGTCCGCTCGCTCTCAGGCGGTGATGTGCAACCGCAGCGTGCCGTCGGGCAGGGCCTCGATCCGTACCTGCGTGAGGTCGTTCACGTGCACCGTCGGGGCGTGGACGGCCGCGCGCGGCCCCACGCCCACCACGCGCATCCCGGCCGCCCGGCCCGCCGTGATGCCCGCCTCGGAGTCCTCGAAGACGACGCAGTCGGCCGGGGCGTGGCCCAGCTCCGCCGCGCCCTTCAGGAAGCCCTCGGGGTCCGGCTTGCTCGCGCCCACCAGCTCGGCGGTGACGCGGGTGCGCGGCATCGGCAGCCCGGCGGCCGTCATGCGGGCCTGGGCCAGCCCTTCGTCGGCCGAGGTCACCAGGGCGTGCGGCAGGCCGGCCAGCGCGGCCATGAAGGCGGGGGCGCCGGGGACGGGCACGACGCCCTCGACGTCGGCGGTCTCCTGGGCGAGGAGCTCGCGGTTGTCGGCGTAGTTCTGCTCGACGGGGCGCTCCGGGAGGAGGACGGCCATGGTGGCGTACCCCTGACGGCCGTGTACGACCTTGAGGGCCTCTTCCGGGTCCAGGCCGTGCTCCTCGGCCCAGCGCCGCCAGACGCGCTCCACGACGGCGTCGGAATTGACGAGTGTGCCGTCCATGTCCAGGAGGAGCGCGTTGGCGTTCAGAACGGTGGTGGCCGGCATCGGCGTACTCCAGAGCGCGGAAGAAGGAGACAAGCGGCCCCGCCCGCCGGTCAGGGAAAACGGGCGGAGGCCACTTTGTTCCACCACTATACAAAATGGCCGGGGGCAGCGCCACCCCACCCCCCTCAAGGCATCGGCAGGGCCGCTGCGGCGGCGGGCGGCGAGGGCTCGGGCCTGCGCGGTTCACGCACGCCGGAGGGCGGCGGACCGCCGCCGGGGCCGGCCCGCCCGCCCGCCGTGCGGCGACGCAGCAGCCGGAAGACCAGGAACAGGGGAAGGGGCGGCAGGGTCAGCAGCAGCCAGTTCTTGTTCATCCCCCGACGGTCCGCTCCGGGCGGCGCGAACGCCATGGCCCGTCAGGGCTCCTCCGTCTCCGCCTCCAGCGCGCGGCGGGTGTGGGGGCCGTAGGTGCCCTCGGGGTCGCCCTGGATGTACTTGTACGACTGGTACGTCCGCACGGCTTCCTCCACCCGGTCGCTGAAGTGACCGTTCTTCCGGCTGCGGTAGAGCCAGAGCTGCGCCAGCCTGTCCTGGAGTTCCGCGACCTCCGGGCCCCGGTCGCCCCTCCTCAGCGTGGCGGCGGCGGGTTCCGGCGGTTTCTCCGCCGTGGTGGTGGTCCGCGCGGTGGAGGGCGCCGCCGACGCGGTCGGCTTCGACGCGTCGGCAGAGGCGCTCGCGGACGCGGCGGCAGAGCGCGAGCCGGATGCGGAGGCGGACGTCGATGCGGACGCCTCTGTGGACGTGGACGCGGACGGGGAGGCCGACGCGGAGGCCGATGCGGAGGGACTCGGAGACTGCGATCCTGCGCCGGACTCCGACGCGGACGTCTCGGGGCCGTCGCTCGCGCTCGGCACGCTGGTCACCACGTCCGGAAGCGCGTGCTCACGCTCGTCCTCCCCGGAGAACAGCCCGCCCGCGAAGGCCGCGGTGCCCACGACCGCGGCAGCGGCCGCACTCACCGCGAGCCACAGCACCGGCCCTTTGCGCTGCTGCCTGCGGGGCCCCGACGGTTCCTCGCCGAAGCCGAAGCCGAAGCCGAAGCCGGGGTCGACGCCGGAGCCGAAGCCGGGGTCGGCTCCGTACCCCGGCCCCGCTCCGGGCGGGGGGCCGTACGACGGCACGGCGCCCATGACGGCCGTGGTGTCGGTGGTGCCAGTGGCATCGCGTCCGGGGCCGCCCTCGTGCCCGGGCCCGTTCAGCACCCCCAGCGGCATCGTCATCGCCGTAGTGCCCTCAGGCTCCGCGTACGAGGGCGGCGACGCCCCGTCGTCCGTCTCCTGGAGCGTCACATACGGGCGTATCCGCAGCGGATCGAAATCCTCCGCCGCCGCGATCTCGGCCGACCGCTCGGCCCGTACGGCCCGGGCCGCCCGTTCCGCGCACCCGCAGCCGGGTCTGCCCGCGTCGTCGGACGCGGCCCCCCGGTCCGTACCGCACTCGGGACATACGTGTCCGTTCATCGTGGGGCCCCTCCCTCGAACTGCCGGCGATTATGCAGACCCGTCGAAGGGATGCCCAGCAGGTACGCCCAGCAGGTACGCCCAGCAGGTACGTCCTCCCTCGGCAGGCCATATCCGCCCACAACACCCAGGATGGAAGGGGTGCACAACTCCCAGGGGACCCAAGGAGAAGTCCATGGCCCAGCAACCGAGCGGCGCCCCCGCCGCGGCCCCGGCCGCCGGCCCCGGCACAGGCCCGGGCGACAGCCGGCGGACCGTTCTCGTAGCCATCGGAGCGCTGCTCCTCGGCATGCTGCTCGCCGCGCTCGACCAGACCATCGTCTCGACCGCCCTGCCGACGATCGTCAGCGAACTCGGCGGCATGGAGCACCTGTCCTGGGTCGTCACGGCGTACATGCTCGCCGCGACCGCGGCCACGCCCCTGTGGGGCAAACTCGGCGACCAGTACGGCCGCAAGAAGCTGTTCCAGGCCGCGATCGTCATCTTCCTGATCGGCTCCGCGCTGTGCGGCGTCGCGCAGGACATGTCCCAGCTCATCGGCTTCCGCGCGGTCCAGGGACTGGGCGGCGGCGGCCTGATGGTGCTGTCCATGGCGATCGTCGGCGATCTCGTGCCGCCCCGCGAACGCGGAAGGTACCAGGGCCTGTTCGGGGCGGTGTTCGGCGCGACGAGCGTCCTGGGACCGCTCCTCGGCGGGCTCTTCACCGAACACCTCAGCTGGCGCTGGGTCTTCTACATCAACCTTCCCGTCGGCGTCGTCGCCCTCCTCGTGATCGCCGCCGTACTGCACATCCCGGTCCGCCGCACGCGCCACACCATCGACTACCTGGGCACCGCCCTCATCGCCTCGGTCGCCGTGTGCCTCGTCCTCGTGGCCTCCCTCGGCGGCACCACCTGGGCCTGGGGCTCGGCGCGGATCATCGGGCTCGCGGTCCTCGGCGTCGTCCTGCTCGTCTGGTTCGTCCTCGTGGAGCGCAGGGCCGCCGAACCCGTCCTGCCGCTGAAGCTCTTCAAGCTCAGGACGTTCACGCTCGTCGCGGCCATCAGCTTCGTCGTCGGCTTCGCGATGTTCGGCGCGATGACCTATCTGCCGACGTTCCTCCAGATCGTCCAGGGCGTCAGCCCCACCATGTCCGGCGTGCACCTGCTGCCGATGGTGCTCGGCATGCTGCTCACCTCGACCGCGTCCGGCCAGATCGTCAGCCGTACCGGCCGCTGGAAGGTCTTCCCGATCGCCGGTACGGGCCTCACCGCCCTGGGCCTTCTCCTCCTGCACCAGCTGACCGAGACCACCGGCGCCTGGGAGACGAGCTTCTTCTTCTTCGTCTTCGGCGCCGGACTCGGCCTGGTCATGCAGGTGCTCGTGCTCGTCGCGCAGAACGCCGTCAGGTACGAGGACCTGGGCGTCGCCACCTCCGGCGCCACCTTCTTCCGCTCCATCGGCGCGTCCTTCGGCGTCGCCATCTTCGGCACCGTCTTCACCAACCGGCTGGTCGACAAGCTCGGCGACGCCCTGACCGGACAGCAACTGCCGCCCGGCACCGGCCCCGACCAGGTCGCGGCCGACCCGCGCGCCATCGCGCTGCTGCCGCCGGAGTTGCGCCCCTCGGTGCTGCACGCGTACTCCACGTCGATCACCGACGTCTTCCTGTACGCGACCCCTGTCGTCCTCATCGCCGCTGTGCTCGCCTGGCTGTTCAAGGAGGACAGGCTGCGCCGGTCGGTGACGGCGCCCGACGCGGGCCAGACGCTGGCGTCCAACCCGGTCGAGCGCTCCTCGTACGACGAATGCGCCCGCGCGCTCTCGCTGCTCGCCACGCGGGAGGGGCGCCGCAGGGTCTACGAGAGGATCACCGCCAGGGCGGGCTACGACCTGCTGCCCGCGGCCGGTTGGCTACTGCTGCGCATCAGGCGCTCGGGCGCCGTCGAACCCGGCATGCTCGCCGACGTCACCCCGGTTCCGCTGCGGGTCATCACCGAAGCGTCCCGGCAGGTGGAGGAGCGCGGGCTCGCCCGGCGTGACGGCCTGCACCTGGTGCTGACGGAGAAGGGGGCGGTGGTCGCGGAGAAACTCGCCGAGGCGCGCGAGGAGTCCCTGGCCGAGCTGCTCGGCGACTGGTGGGGGCCCGACCGGCCGACCGATCTGATCAGACTGGTCAAGGAGTTGAGCGCCGAGGTGAGCGGTTCCGACGAGGACCGCCCGTACACCTCGGCGGCCAAGCCCGACCACATGCGCTGAAAGCCGTGGCGCCCACCCCCGCGGCGCCTCGCAGGGTTACCGGGATTACCGGGATCACGGGGGCTACAGGGACTTGGCGAACCAGTGCTCGGCGTACGGGCCGTTGTTGAACGCCGGGACCTCGACGTATCCGTGCCGGGCGTACAGCGCCCGCGCCTCCACCAGGTCGTTGCGGGTGTCCAGCCGGATGCGCTTGATGCCGAAGCCGCGCGCCGCCGTCTCGATCGCGGCCAGCAGCAGCCCGCCGCCGCCGGTGCCGCGGAAGGCGGGGCGTACGTACACCCGCGTCAGCTCGGCGGTGTCCGGGTCCCTCACGCGCAGCCCGGCGCAGGCGGCCGCCGCGCCGTCGTACCGCCCGACGAGGAACTCGCCCGTGGGCGGCGCGAGCCGCTCGACGCCGTCGCCGGTGAGCCCCTCGTCGATCTCCCGCGCGGTCGCGGGGCGCCCCCAGTAACGGCTGGCCACCTCGTCGTAGTAGTCGCGGCGCAGTGCCGTCGCCTCAGGGGTGTCGTAGCGCTCAGGGGTCACGTTCCAGGTCATGGTCATGTCTGTACCGGAGCGCCCGGCCGTTTGGCCAACGGATTACCGGCAACCCGCTGTGTGACAAGCCGTTGACGGAACGAGAACCGGGAAGGCAGCCATGTCCACACTCTGGATCATCGCCCTGTTGGCGGTGGTCGTCGTCGCCGTCGTCGCCGTGTTCATCGTCGTTGGACCGGGCAGGGGCGGCGGCGGTCGCGGCCGCGGGCTCAAGAAGCGGTTCGGTCCCGAGTACGACAGGGTCGTGGCCCGCCACGACGGTGACACCAAAGCGGCCGAGCGCGAGCTCGACGAGCGCGTGAAGCGGTACGGATCGCTGGAACCGCGGGCGCTGCCCCCCGAGACGCGTGAGCAGTACGTCGCCCGATGGGCGGGTGTCCAGGAGCAGTTCGTCGACTCTCCGCGTCATGCCGTCGTCGAGGCCGACCGGCTGCTGGCCCGGCTCGCGGCCGACCGCGGGTTCCCGGCCGACGAACAGTACGACGAGCAGGTCTCCGCGCTCTCCGTGCACCACGCGGGACAGGTGGAGGGCTACCGCAGGATCCACCACGCGGCGCACACCGACAGCAGTACGGAGCAGATGCGCGAGGCCATGCTCGACGCGCGTGAGCTCTTCGAGGAGCTGGTCACCGCCAAGCCGGCGGACAGCGGCCGGCACCGTCCGCACCACGTCGGCGACCGGGACAGTTCCGGCCGCCGGGCCCGCTCCCACGCCCCGTGGTCGCCGGGCCGAGGTCACCATGCGAAGGAAAGTGGCGCGTAATGACGTACGACACCGACGCAGACAACCGTGCACAGCAGCAACCGCAGCAGCAGCGGCAACAGCCGCCGCAGCCGCCGCTCACCGTGCCCGGACAGACCACCCGGCACACGACGGCAGACCCCGGCACAGGCCCCGGCCCCGAATTCGCCACCCCCTCCGCGACCGCCACCGCTTCCGCCTCCGCCGCCCAGGAACCCGCTCCTCATGGGCTACTGCCGCACGGCGAACGCGACAAGCTGGCCCTGCGTCTCCAGCAGGCCGTCAACACCTTCGTGGACGGCCCGCGGCGCTCGGTCGAGGAGGCCGACAGCGTCTTCGAGGAGGCGGCCCGCTGTCTGACCGATGCCGTGGCCGAACGGCGCGACTCCCTCCGCACGGCCTGGGCGAGTACGGACCGTGAGGCCGAGACGGAAGAGCTGCGGGTGGCCCTGCGCACGTACCGCGAGGTGACGGAACGCCTTCTGCGGATGTGAGGCCCCGACGGCCGGCGGCACCGGGCAGAACCATCTGCCCGGTGCCGCCGACGGCTCTGCGCATTCACTTTGGGTAACGTACCGGTCGTAATGAGTTACTGAATTCTGCGATCGAAAGCGGTTGAGCATGGCGACAGTGCAGAAGCCCGACGCCAACGCTACGGAATCCCTCGTTTCGCCGGTCAATTCGCACAACGAGTGGGACCCGCTGGAGGAGATCATCGTCGGGCGTCTCGACGGCGCGACGATTCCCTCCAGCCATCCGGTCGTGGCCTGCAACATCCCACCCTGGGCGGCGCGGTTGCAGGGACTTGCCGCCGGATTCAAATATCCGCGCGCGCTCATCGAGCGGGCGCAGCAGGAACTCGACCAGTTCATCGCCCTCCTGGAGTCCCTCGGCGTCACGGTCACGCGCCCG
Source organism: Streptomyces sp. NPDC003016 (assembly GCF_053591455.1). Taxonomy (NCBI): domain Bacteria; kingdom Bacillati; phylum Actinomycetota; class Actinomycetes; order Kitasatosporales; family Streptomycetaceae; genus Streptomyces; species Streptomyces sp. NPDC003016. The sequence goes on along the minus strand of NZ_JBSFTV010000035.1, from coordinate 29,572 downwards.
GACCCGGTCGACCACGGGCAGCGCTTCAGCACCCCCGACTGGTCGTCGCGCGGTTTTTGCAACACCTGTCCACGTGACAGCATGCTCGTGATCGGCGACGAGATCATCGAGACCCCGATGGCGTGGCCGTGCCGGTATTTCGAGACCCACTCCTACCGCGCGATTCTCAAGGACTACTTCCGGCGCGGCGCGCGCTGGACGGCGGCACCCAAACCGCAACTCACCGACGCACTGTTCGAGGCGGATTTCCGTATCCCCGAGGCCGGCGAGCCCATGCGCTACATCCTCACCGAATTCGAGCCGGTGTTCGATGCGGCGGATTTCGTGCGCGCGGGTCGCGACCTGTTCGTCACACGGAGCAACGTCACCAACCGCATGGGAATCGACTGGCTGCGCCGCCATCTCGGATCCGGCTATCGCATTCACGAGATCGAGAGCCGCTGCCGGACGCCCATGCACATCGACACGACGTTCCTCGTGCTCGCGCCCGGCAAGGTGCTGGTCAATCCTGAATACATCGACGTCGACCGCCTGCCCGACGTCCTGAGTTCCTGGGACGTCCTGATCGCCCCCGAGCCCGACCTGATCAACGAGCGCCTGCTCAAGATCACCTCGATGTGCGGCAAGTGGCTCAGCATGAACATTCTCATGGTCGACGAAAAACGGGTGATCGCGGAGCGGCACCACACCGGTATGCTGCGCGCGCTCGAAAAATGGGGATTCGAGCCGATCCCGTGTGACCTGCTGCACTACGCGCCGTTCGGCGGCTCGTTCCACTGCGCGACACTCGATGTCCGGCGTCGCGGGACGCTCGAATCGTATGTCGACTGAGCTTCGACTGAGCGGCCTTCGGTCCGGGCGCGCTGAAACGGCTGCGCCCCGTACCGGATTGATCCGGGCACGGGGCGCAGGGGCGAAGCCGGGCACGGCCCGGTGACGAACTGCCGTTGCGGGAGAGCGGGAGCTATTCGCTCTTGCCGCCCTTGGGCGCGGCCTGCTGGACCACCTCGAACGACCACAGCGTGGAGCCGGAGGCGGCGGGCTTGGGACGCTCGCCGCCCTCACCCGCGCCCGGACCCCGACCCTGGTGGGCGGCCTTCATCGGCCCCTCCATCCAGGCCTGGAACGACGCCTCGTCGGCCCACCGGGTGTAGACGAGGTACTGGTCGGTGCCCTCGACGGGCCGCAGCAGCTCGAACCACTCGAAGCCGTCGGAGTTCTCCACGGACCCGGCCCGCGCCGAGAACCGCTTCTCCAGTACCTCGCGCTGCTCGGCGGGCACACTCAGTACATTGATCTTCACGATGCTCATGCGGCCATCCTGCCGTACGAAGCCCGCAGTTCGCGGGCCTCCTCCTGCGTGGCGACCGACGGCGGCGAACCCGGCAGGGGCCTGCGGGCGCTCTCCGTCATGAAGAACACCGCGACGCCGCCGACGACGGCCGCGGCCATCATGTAGTAGGCGGGCATCATCAGGTCGCCGGTCGCGCCGATCAGCGCGGTGACGACCAGCGGCGTCGTACCGCCGAAGAGCGAGACCGAGATGTTGAAGCCGATCGACAGCGAGCCGTAGCGCACCCGGGTCGGGAAGAGCGCGGGCAGCGCGGACGGCATCGACGAGGTGAAGCAGACCAGCAGCAGCCCCAGCGCGCCCATGCCGAGCACGACGGCGGGCAGCGAACCCTGACGGATCAGCAGCAGGGCGGGCACGGACAGGGCCAGGAAACCGGCGCAGCCCGCGGCGATCACCGGGCGGCGGCCGACGCGGTCGGTGAGGCGGCCCATGAAGAGCTGCGCGCACATCATCAGCGCCATCACGCCGAGGACCACGAGCAGGCCGTGCGTCGCGTCGTACTCCAGCTGCTCGGTGAGGTACGTCGGCATGTACGAGAGCAGCATGTAGTCGGTGACGTTGAAGACGAGCACCAGCGCGATGCACAGCAGCATCGCCCGCCACTGGCCGATCAGCATGTCCTTCAGGCCGGCCTTCTCCTTGCGGGCCGCCTGGTCCGCGCGCGCCTCCTTCTCCAACCGGGCGAAGGCCGGGGTCTCTTCGAGGCGCAGGCGCAGATAGAGGCCGATGACGCCCATCGGGCCCGCGATCAGGAACGGGACGCGCCAGCCCCAGGAAACCAGGTCGTCGGCGCCGAGCAGGGCGGTCATCAGGGTGACCAGGCCGGCGCCGCCGATGTAGCCGGCGAGGGTGCCGAATTCGAGGAAGCTGCCGAAGAAGCCGCGACGCTTGTCCGGGGCGTACTCCGCGATGAAGGTGGAGGCGCCGCCGTACTCGCCGCCCGTCGAGAAGCCCTGGACCAGGCGGGCCAGGAAGAGGAGCGCGGGTGCCCAGACGCCGATCGTCGCGTACGACGGGATCAGGCCGATCGTGAAGGTGCCCGCCGCCATCATGATCATGGTGAGGGCGAGGACCTTCCGGCGGCCGACGCGGTCGCCGAGCGGGCCGAAGACCATGCCGCCGAGAGGCCGTACGAGGAATGCCGCCGCGAACGCTCCGAACGTCGACAGCAACTGCGCGGTGGAGTCGCCGGAGGGGAAGAAGACCTTCCCGAGCGTCACCGCGATGTAGCTGTAGACGCCGAAGTCGAACCACTCCATGGCGTTGCCCAGGGCGGCCGCCTTCACCGCCCGCCTGACCATCGCGGGATCGGTGACGGTGATGTCGGGGGTGTCGGGGGTGTCAGGGGTGTCGGATCGGGAGTCGACAGGTGTGGGGGTCGGCACGAATCTGCCCGCCTGCGCTTTCTCTTGCTGGACGGCATGGCACGAGCCGCCCGGTCCAGGCGGCTCAAACAAGACCATAGGCGCTTAACCGGCCTTTACGGACGGTGTGGAATTGATCGCCCTTCGTCCCTCCGACCGCCCGCCAGCTGGGCAGACGTGCCGCACGCCAGGGCCGTCCCGCCCCCTCGCCTGTGATCCATCTCGCGTCCCACCGGTGGAACGAGGAGCGTGGAAAGCGTCGTCCTTCAGACAAAAGCGGATGACGGCCAGGCGAATCGGGGGTTGCCTGCGTCTTCCGCACGGGGCAGTGCGACGCTCTACGCACCGTGCACGCGGGTGCGGGACAGGTGGGGAGGGTCGGCGCGACATGGCGAATGCGGAGCGGGGCGGACCGGGCGGTGCCGTCGGTGTGATCGGCGCCGGCGCCGGGGGCGGGGTCGGCGTGGCACGGGTCGTGCTGTGGGCCGTCGTGGCCGCACTGGCGGTGCGGCAGATCGCGACGGTCCTGCGTACGCCGCCGGGCGAGCGCCTCACCGACCTGGAGACCTGGATCGGTGACCGGGGCGTGCTGCACGTCACCGGCTCGCTCTACGACACCGACCGCTTCACCGGCACGCCCTTCGCCGGCCTCGTCCTGAAACCGCTCGCCCGCTCGGCCGAGCAGAGCCTCGGCGTGGCCTGGACCTTCGGGACACTGCTGCTCGTCGCCGTACTGGGCGTGGTCGCCGCCCGAGCCCTGCCGGGGCCCGTCCCGCGGCGCACCGCGCTGCTCGCCGCTCCCGTCGCCATCAGCCTGCTGATGCTGTCGCTGCCCGTGCGCAATACGCTCCACCTCGGCCAGACCAGCGTCATCCCCGTCCTCTTCGTCCTCCTCGGCTGCTTCCAGGCGCGCGGGGAACGCGGCTCCGGCATCCTCATAGGGATCGCCGCCGCCCTCCAGCCCACCGTGCTGCTGTTCGCGCCGCTGCTGTGGCTGACGGGGCGAAGACGCGCCGCGCTCACCACGGGCGCCACGTTCGCCGTCTGCTCGGTCCTGGCCTGGGCCGCGATGCCGCAGGACTCCTGGACGTACTGGGTGCACCACGTGGCCGGCGCCGGGCTCGGCGCGCGCCCCGACAGCCTCGCCAACCAGTCGCTGCACGGCGCCCTGCTGCGGCTCGGCCTGGAGGGCCCGCTGGAGATCGCGCTCTTCCTCCTGCTGGCCGCGGCCGTCGTCGTACTCGGGCTGCGGCGCGCCGTCCGCTACGCCCGGGACGGCCAGCTGCTGCTCGCCGTGGCGCTGACCGGCTGCGTCGCGGTCGCCGTGTCGCCGACGGCCTGGCAGCACCAACTGCTGTGGGTGCTGCTCGCGGTGGTCGGGCGGGTCGGCAGGCGGGCGTCGGACCGGATGGTGTGGCCGGCGGCCGTGGTGCTGGTGATGACACTGCCGGGCACGATGCTGCTGCCGAACGTGGCGCCGCTCGTCCCGGTCCGCGACAACGCGCTGTTGGTGGCGGCGCTCGCGGCGGCCTGCGCGGTGCCCTTCGTGTCGCGCACCTCGCCGTACTGGAGCCGGCCCGTCCCCACCGACTACGCGAAGCCGGCACCGGCCCGCTGGAGCCGGGTGCCGCTGGCGCCGTTCTGGCGCCGGGTGCTGACCCGCCCCAACCTGCTGCTCGAACTGCTGCTGATCCGCGTCGGATACTCCCTCTACTCGCAGGTGCGCACCGCCGCGGCGGGCGGGCGCGCCACCGCCGAGGAGCACGCCCGGCAGATCGTCTCGGTGGAGCGGTTCCTGCACATCGACATCGAGCACTGGGCCAACCACGCGGTGGTGAAGGCCGACTGGCTGGAAACCTTCTTCGACTTCTACTACTCGTCGTTCCACTTCGTCGTACCGCTGACGATCCTCGGCCTGCTGTACGTCCGCCGCCCCGCCGACTACCGCTGGGCCCGCAGCTCCCTCGGCTTCGCGACGGTGCTCGCGCTCATCGGCTTCTGGCTCTACCCGCTGGCGCCGCCCCGCCTGGTGCCGGGGCTCGGCTACATCGACACGATCCACGGCCCGCAGGACCTCGCGAGTCCGGAGTACGGCGCGCTGACCGCCCTGACCAACCAGTACGCGGCGATGCCCTCCCTGCACTTCGGCTGGTCGCTGTGGTGCGGGCTGGTGGTGGCCCTGATCGCGCCGAAGCTGTGGATGAAGCTGCTGGGGCTGCTCCACCCGCTCTTCACGGTGTGCGCGATCGTCGCCACCGCCAACCACTGGGTGCTGGACGCGGTGGGCGGTGCGGCGGTGGTCGGCGCGGGCTTCGGCCTGACGTACGTCCTGGCCGGCCCGCGCAAGCTTCTTCAGCCCGCGCCGCAGCCGCCCGCGTCGTCGGCGTCCGCGCCGCAGTCATCCGCGTCATCCGCGCCACAGCCGTCCGCACCCGGCCTTCCGCTCCCCGGCGCCGACATGCGCGACGGCAGGGAAGTCCCGGTGGGCAGTGCGGGATCCGGCTCCGGTACGCCGAAGTAGGTGCGTACCGGCACGCCCCCCGCCCACAACCCCAACTCCCCGTCGGGGCCGTTCCCGTCCTGGGGCGGCCCGGAGGCCACCTTCACCGGGGCCTCGTCCAGCTCCGGCGCGAGCAGCGAAGTGGCGGCCGGCTCCGTGGCGTCGGGGCGGCGGGCGTAGTCCCACGGGCCGGGCGCGCAGTGCCCGGTGACGACGCGCGACCCGTGCAGCAGGGCCTCGGGGCCGGTGCGCCGGGTGATGAGCCGCGGTACGCCGAAGAGACCATGGCACTGCGGTGGTTGGCGCCGTACTCGAAGGCGGAGCGGGCGAGCACCAGCCCGTCGGCGTGCGTCACGGTGAAGCGGACGGCGGCGTCGGGCTCCGCGGCGAGGCTGCGACTGGCGACGGCCCCGTGGACGTACAGCGTGCGGGCCGCGAAGTCGACGCCGTACACCGCCGGTACGGCGTCGAGGTCGTCGCGCCCGGCCCGGCCCGGCCTCGGTCGCGCAGGCGTCGGTGCCGCGTCCGCCCGGTCACGGTCAGCTGCTGATTCTGTCGCCCGGCTCCCATTTCCCCACCGATCCAGCCCAGTTGGTCTGTCGACTCGATTATTTCAGCGGGCAGGTAATCGGACAGGTAAATCGGGAGGATCTCCGCAGGAGTCGTGGGCAGAGGCGGGCATGGCCCTGACGCATCACGTTCCGTGGTTACCATGGCCACGGCCCAGCGGAACATCACCGTCAACTTTCCTCGGTCCGTCACCCCGTGGTGTCTCCGCTGCCGGCCGGCCACCCCCACACACCGTCTGAGGGACCCGCGCTATGACAACGCCTGCCGCCGTCCGCCCGCGCCGCGCATCGAAACGGCGGCCGCCCTGGACTGCGCCGGCGGTGGGCCTGGTCGCCGCCGCCGCGGCCGGTGGCGCCGTGGTGGGGGCCGCCCCGGACGCGGCGCGCTCGTGGGTGCTCGGTACGGCCGCCGTCGGTGTCCTGTGCGTCCTCGTACTCGCCGTCGTCGTCGCCGTACTGACCGAACGGCTCGCCGCCGCCAGGCGCGCGGCCCACGAGGAGCAGGCCGCGCTGCGCGAGCGAATAGCCCGCAGCACCGGTGACACCGCGCACCTGGTGAACGTCACGCTGCCGCAGATGGTCCAGCGCCTGCGCGACGGTTCGGACGCCGGCGAAGCGCTCGCTTCCGCCCAGCGGCCCGCCGACCCCCAGCTCGAGAACCTGCTGCGCGTCTTCACCACCGAACTCGGTGAGACGGCCCGCCGCACGGCGGCGGCGGAAGCCGACCACGCGGCGGCCGTACAGCAGATGACCCGGGGCGCGGCCGACCTGGAGCGCCTGACGGCCACCGCGCTGCCCGCCGCCGTGGCGGCGCTGCGCCGGGGCGCCTCCGCCGACACGGTCCTCGCCGGACTGGACCTGCCCGCCGACGAGCGGCTGCGGGCGCTGCTGGAGCAGATGGTGCGCGAACTCGGCGTCAGCGAGCGCCGCGCGGCCGCCGCGCAGGCCGCCAGCGCCAAGGCGCTGGGCCGGGTGCAGGCCAGGGCCGTCAGCATGCTGGCCGACCTGCGCGAGATGCAGGACCGGCACGGAGCCGATGTCTTCAGCGACCTGCTCAGGCTGGACCACAGCACCTCGCAGCTCGGGCTGCTCACCGACCGGCTGGCCATTCTGATGGGCGGCCGGGCGAGCCGGGCGTGGAACAAGCCGATCGTCATGGAGAGCGTCCTGCGCGGCGCGGTCGGCCGCATCGCCGACTTCCGCAGGGTGCGGCTGCACTCGGCCAGCACCGCGGCGGTCGCGGGGTTCGCGGCCGAGGGCGTCATGCACCTGCTGGCCGAACTCATGGACAACGCCGCGAACTTCTCGCCGCCCATCGACGAGGTCCACGTGTACGTGGAGGAGCGCAGCGCCGGCATCGTGGTCACCATCGAGGACAGCGGCCTGCGCATGGCCGACGCCGCGATGCGCCGCGCCGTGGAAGCCGTATCGGGCAGGTCCACCGACCTGGCGGGCCTCCAGGGCACCCGGCTCGGCCTGGCGGTGGTCGGCATCCTGGCCGCCAAGTACGGCATTTCCGTGAACTACCGGCCCTCCTCCCGGGGCGGCACCGGAGTGGTGGTGCTGCTCCCGCCGCAGCTGCTGGCCCAGCAGCGGGTGCCGGCCCCCGTACCGGCGCGGACGCCCGCGGCTCCCGCGGCCGCCCCCGCGCCGCTGCCCGAGCCCGCCTCGCGGCCGGCGCCCCCGCCGGTGCCCGAAGCCCTGCCGGCGCCCGCGTCCCCGTCGGCGCCCGCGCGCGCCGACGCCCCCGAGGGGGCACCGCGCGCCGCGACCGCGGGCGGCCTTCCGGTACGCCCGCCGGGACGCACGATGGCCACCGCGGACCAGAAGCGTCCCGAGACCCCGGACGACCGCCCCGCCCCGCCCGCCCGAAACGCCGGGTCGAGCTTCGGCGCCTTCCACCAGTCCCAGCGCCGTAAGGACCCACGCCCGCCCGCCTGAGCGTCACGGTCCTTCATCTCCGCGCGCCGTATCCGCGCGCGCCGCCGTCCCGCAGACGACCGACCTTCCCCATGACCCTTGAGATTGGAGGCACGGGCCGACCGGAGCACCGCGCCGCACCGGCCCATGACCACCGTGCAGACCACCGACACCAGCCTGACCTGGCTCCTGGACAACCTCGTGGAGCGCACCCCCGGCACCCGGCACGCCCTGGTGCTCTCCCGCGACGGCCTCAAGCTGTGCCGCAGCAGTCACCTCACCCTCGACCAGGCCGACCAGCTCGCGGCCATCTCCTCCGGAATGCAGGCCCTCGCGCACGGCGCCTCGGTGGAGTTCGGTGACGGCACCGGAGGCGTCAACCACCTGATGGCCGAGTTCCGCGGCGGGCTGCTGCTCATCGTCGAGGCCGGCGAGGGCGCCCACCTCGCCGTCGTGGCCACCGACAGCGCCGATCCGGGCGTGGTCGGGCACAACATGAGCGAGATGGTCGAGCAGATCGGCGAGCACCTGCGGGCCGAACCCCGCACCAGTGCGCAGGACACCCCGACGTCATGATCCGCCGCCCCGTCGACACCGGGTCCCCGGACCGCCTCTACACGGTGACCGGTGGCCGCAGCCACCCCGTGGACACCGCGGTGTTCGATCTGGTCACCCTGGTGGTCAGCGAGTGCGCCCCGACGCCGGGCATGCAGTCGGAGCACGTCCGCATCCTCACGCTGTGCCGTCACCCCGCCGCAGTGGTGGAGATCGCAGCCGACCTGCAACTGCCCATCACCGTCGTGCGGATCCTCCTGGAGGACCTGCTGGCCGCCGGGCGGATCACCGCCCGCCGTCCTCGCGCCGCGGCCGCCGCCGACCTGCCCGAATCCGCCCTGCTGAAGGAGGTGCTGCATGGACTCCGCAATCTCTGAGGCGACCTCCGGGGTGATCTCCGGGGCGCCGGAGCGCACACCGCTCGCCGATGGAGCCGACACCGGACTGAAGATCGTCGTCGTCGGCGGGTTCGGCGTGGGCAAGACCACGCTGGTCAGGTCCGTGAGCGAGATACGCCCGCTGAACACCGAGGAGTACATGACGCAGGCCGGTGTCGGCGTCGACGAGACCTCGGGGGTCGCCCAGAAGACCACCACGACGGTCGCCTTCGACTTCGGGCGGATCAGCCTCAACGAGACCATGGTGCTCTACCTGTTCGGCGCTCCCGGACAGGAACGGTTCTGGTTCCTGTGGGACCGGCTGTTCTCCGGCACCCTCGGCGCGGTCGTCCTGGTCGACACCCGGCGCATGAGCGATTCCTGGTACGCCATCGACCGGCTCGAACACCACAAGACGCCGTTCGTCGTCGCCGTCAACCGGTTCGACGACGACGCCGCGTACTACTCCCTGGACGAGATCCGTCAGGCGCTGTCGCTGCCCGCCCACATCCCCCTGCTCGACTGCGACGCCCGCGTGCGCAGCGACGGCAAGAACGTCCTGATCACCCTCGTCGACCACCTCTACACACTGGCTCTGGCACAGGAGACGACCTCATGAGCGACCTCACCGCCTCCGCCTCCGCGGTGACGCCTCCGCCGGGCTGCCCCGCGCACCAGCCGGGCGCGATCAGGCTCAGCGGCCTCCAGTACCAGCAGACCCCCTCCGAGCTGTACCGGACGCTGCGGCGCGAACACGGAGCCGTGGCCCCGGTGCTGCTCGACGGCGACATCCCGGCCTGGCTGGTCCTCGGGTACTCCGAGGTCTCCTACGTCACCCGCCACGACGAGCTGTTCGCCCGCGACTCCCGGCGCTGGAACCAGTGGGACTCCATCCCCGCCGACTGGCCGCTGCTGCCCTTCGTCGGCTACCAGCCCTCGGTCCTGTTCACCGAGGGCGCCGAGCACCAGCGGCGCGCCGGCGTGATCAGCGACGCCCTGGAAGCCGTCGACCAGTTCGAACTCGGCTACAACTGCCGCAGGATCGCCGACGAGCTCATCGGCGGGTTCGCGGGCAGCGGCCAGGCCGAGCTGATGTCGGCGTACGCCCACGCCCTGCCGATGCGCGCGGTGGTCCAGATGTGCGGCATGCCGGCCCACGGCACCGACACCGACGACCTGGTCGAGGACCTGCGGATGTCCCTCGACGCGTCGGAGGGCGACGACCCGGTGGCCGCCTACGCGCGCGTGGGGGAGCGCCTCCAGCAGCTCGTCGTGGACAAGCGGGTAGCGCCCGGCCCGGACATCATCTCCCGCATGGTCTCCCACCCGGCGGGCCTGGCGGACGAGGAGATCGTCCAGGACCTCATCTCCGTCATCGCCGCCGCCCAGCAGCCGACCGCGAACTGGATCGGCAACACGCTGCGACGGCTGCTCACCGACGACCGGTTCGCCCTGAACGTCTCCGGCGGGCGGCTCAGCGTCGGGCACGCCCTCAACGAGGTCCTCTGGCTGGAGACCCCCACCCAGAACTTCATCGGCCGCTGGGCCGACCGCGACGTCCAGCTCGGCGGCCGCCACATCAAGGCTGGCGACTGCCTGGTGCTCGGCTTCGCGGCCGCCAACACCGACCCGCAGATCTGGCCCGAGGGCCACGTCGGCGCGGAGGGCAACTCCTCGCACCTGTCCTTCAGCAACGGCGAGCACCGCTGCCCCTACCCCGCGCCCCAGCTCGCCGACGTGATGGCCCGTACCGCCGTCGAGGCCCTGCTGGAACGGCTCCCCGACCTGATGCTCACGGTCGAACCGGAGGAGCTGACCTGGCGCCCGTCCATCTGGATGCGCGGCCTGACCACCCTGCCGGTGTCCTTCACCCCCGTGTCCCACTAGGGCCGGCGGCGAAGCACCGGACACAGCCAGGCGTCGCCCGGATACCGCGCCTGCGCGGGCAGGCGCGGTTCGCGCGGGAGCCGTACGTCTCGTACCCCCCGTACGTCTGCCCTGTCCGCCCGCCCGCCCGGTCCGTCATGGAACGGAGGGCAGGTCACCGGGGCAGGAGCTCAGCAGGCGATGCCCCGGGAGCGCAGCCACTCGCACTGGGTCTCACCGGACGTCTTGCCGCCGTCGTACGCGCGCGGGTCCTTGTAACCGGGACCAACGGGCTCGTGCGGCTCGTAGACTCCGTCGCCGTCCACGTCTCCGCCGTCGGGATCGATCGTTCCGCCCGGGTTGCGGCAGGCCGCCCGGTCGGCCGGGTCCGTCGTGCAGGCCCTCCGGCTGTCCGGGGCGGAGTCGGGCCGTCCGGATTCCGGAGCCCGTTCGGGGGCTTCCGCAGCCTCGCGTCCGGCGGTCTTCCGCGCCGCCGCGTCCTGCGCCGTGGCCTGAGCCTTCAGCGTCTCAGTGAGCGAGGGGCCGAACTGCGGAGGGACGGGAGCCGGCTCGCCGGCCTGTTCCTGCTGCCCCGCCGGGGGCGCGGTGGAGCCGCACGCCGACAGGGTGAACGGGAGGCCCGTGGCCAGCAGGACCGAACCGGCGAAGACAGCTGCCCGGCGGCGGACGCGGAACGTGACAACCATAGTGACCCTAATGGGCGATTGGCGCTGTTGGTGCGCTTAACCCTACGGCGACGCCCGAGAGCAGGTCAACGGCTCCGGGGGGCCGTCAGGACGGCCAAGCCGGTGGACGAGCGCGCCCGTACCCATGGCTTCCACCCCCGTGCCCCACTGGCCCCCACCGCGCCGGAGCCCCCTGGGCCACCGCCCGGTCACCGGCGCGGGGGAGCGGCCGCTGTCCTCAGCCGACAGGCGTGAACACCACCGGCACGGCCTTCGGTCCCCGGGTGAACACCCCCTGCTCGGTGATCTCGGCGCCGTCCGCGAGCCGGATGCCGGGCATCGCGTCGAGCAGCTGGTTCACTCCGACCTGCACCTCGGCCCGCGCCAGCAGGGCGCCGACGCAGAAGTGCCGCCCCAGGGCGAAGGCCAGGTGGTCGGCGGCCGCGGAGAAGGCGTTCGTCGCGTTGAGGTCCTCCCGGAAGATGTCGAACGTGTCCGCGTCGGCGTAACGGCTCTCGTCGCGGTTGGCGGACCCGATCAGGCACGTCACGGTGGCGCCGGCCGGGACGGTGCCACCGCTGAGCGTCACCTCCGCCGCCGTCTGGCGCATGATCATGTGCACGGGCGGGGAGAAGCGCAGCGTCTCGGCGAAGGCCCGGTCGATGAGACCGCGGTCCTGCTGTACCGCGGCGAGCTGATCGGGGTGGGCGAGCAGGTTGGCGAAGAGCGCCGCGATCGCCTTGTCGGTGGTCTCGCCGCCGGCGGCGAGCAGCAGGCTGCAGAACGCCTTGATGTCCTCGTCGCTCATCCGCACCCCGTCCACCTCCGCCGCGCACAGCGTGGACAGCAGGTCCGTCCCCGGCGCCTTCCGGCGCTCCTGGATGATCGGGATCATGTACTCGGCGAACTCCACACGGGTGCGCTCGCCCGCCGCCGCCACCTCGGGGTCGCCGGCCAGATTGCCGAGGAAGGCGATCACCGTGGTGTACCAGTGGTGGAACTTGGCGTGGTCCCCCTTGTCGAGACCGAGCATGTCGGCGATGACGTTCACCGGGAAGCGGGTTGCGAACGCGCCGACCAGATCGGCCGCGCCCCGGTCCCGGAAGGTGTCGATCAGCTCGCGGGCGTTGCTCTCGATGACCGGGAGGAACATCTCCTGGAGGTCCTTGCCCCGGAACGCGGGGGCCACCAGCGCCCGGCGCACGGCGTGTTCTCGCCCGCTGAGCTGGAGGATCGTCTTCCCGTGCACGGGCTCGATCTGCCAGTCGTAGTTGTCGGTGGTGAACACCGGCTCCTTGTCCTTGAAGGCCCGTTCCACGTCCTCGTACCGGGAGATGACGTAACTCTGCATCGTCTCGTGCCAGAACAGCGGCGCGGACTTTCGCATCACCGCGTAGGCGGCGTACGGGTTCTCGGCGAACTCGGGCGAAAGTATGTCGGGGACCTGCTGGGCCGTGGACATGGTCGGATGCTCCCTCGAAAGGCAATACGCGGTCGAGGCAACGTTATTGATCAGCCGTCGGCACGGATAGACCAGGACCGCTCACCGGACCGCGTCCGTGCGACGGCCCGGTCGGCCGTGCCGCCCCCGGCGTCACCTTCCCGATCGGCCGGACCGCGACCGCCGGGATGCCGGCGGGCTGATGTCAGTACCAGCCGTTGGACTGCCAGAAGCCCCAGGCGTCGCACGGGCTGCCGTAACGGTCGTTCATGTAGTCCAGGCCCCACTCGATCTGGGTGGCCGGGTTCGTCTTCCAGTCGCTGCCCGCGGACGACATCTTGGAGGCGGGCAGCGCCTGGACCAGGCCGTACGCGCCGGACGAGGCGTTGGTGGCCTGCGGGTTCCAGCCGCTCTCGTGCGAGACGATGTTGTCGAAGCACTGGTACTGCGCGGCGTCCGGGATCATCTGCTGGGCGACCGACTGCGGGCTTGCCGCGGCGGCCTCGGAGGCGCCGCCGCCCATGATCGCGCCCACGGAGCCGAGGAGCACGGCAGCGCCGGCGGCGAAGGACTGGGGACGGGCGACGATGCGGTTGATGACCGGGAACGACACGTGGAGACCTCACGTCGGGAGCGGGGGACGTCGCGGGCGGGCCGGTGCGGCCTGTGGCGGCCGGTGGCGGCCGGGTGGTGCTGCGCCCGGCGACTGCTCCAATGAAGCAGGGCCGAGACCCCACCGCAATCACCCCTCTTACTAGCAGAGCCGGTAAACCGGGCATAACGGCCCACGGGTGCGCTAGCAGGGATCTGTGCAGGTCAGAAGGGTGTGGACCGGTCCGGCGGGGCGATGCTGTGGCTACTACCCGCCGTAGTCGAGGGCCAAGGTCCTGTGGGCCCTCTCACCGCCCCGTCACCGCTGCGGGCCCTCGAATGTGACCTGGGCCTCGAAGGCCGCGCGGCGCGTGGCCCGGCGCAGCGCCTTCAGGAGGGGCGCGCCGATGCCGAGGGTCAGTACGACGGTGAGCACGGCCCGGCCCAGGTCCCAGCCGAGGGAGGTGGCGAGGCAGTACGCGAGGAAGCGGACCAGGTTCTCGTGGACCGGGTCGCCGGGGTGGAAGGAGACGCCGGTCGAGAGGCCGCCGATGTACGTCCATCCCTGGAGGTTCATGACCGTGCCGTAGAGGAAGGCGGCCGCGCAGCCGTACGCCGCCAGCATCACCAGCTCGCCCCGGCCGCGCAGCCGCTCCGCGCCCGGCAGCAGGCCCGCGCCCATCGTGAACCAGCCCATCGACAGCATCTGGAACGGCATCCACGGCCCGACCCCGCCCGTGAGCAGCGCGGACGCGAACATCGTCACCGAACCGAGCACGAAGCCGAAACCGGGGCCCAGGACCCGCCCGCTCAGCACCATCAGGAAGAACATCGGCTCCAGGCCGGCCGTCCCCGCCCCGAGCGGACGCAGCGCGGCCCCGACCGCTGCCAGTACGCCCAGCATCGCGACGGCCTTCGCGTCGAGCCCGGAGTCGGCGATCGTCGCGACGACCACGGCGACGAGGAGGGGGAGGAGGACGGCGAGCAGCCAGGCGGCGTCCTGGGAGTGGTCACGGGCGAGCTCGGAGGCGGGGTCGGCGAGGAGCGGCCAGCCGACGGCGATCACACCGATCACGCTGATGAGCAACAGCGCGGCGACGGAGCGCGGACCGAGGCGTACGGGACGTGCGAGGCGTTCGGGGCGTTCGGGGCGTGCGGGGCGTGCGGGGCGTTCGGGAGGTGTGGGGCGGACCTGTTTCGCGTCGCTCATACCCCTCCCTCCTCCAGCGCGTCCCGCACCTGCGCGACGGTCAGCCACTTCTGCGGGGTGAGGACCTTCGCGACCTGCGGGGCGAAGGCGGGGGAGGAGACGACCACTTCGGCCGTCGGGCCGTCCGCGACCACCTCGCCGTCGGCGAGGATCACGACGCGGTGTGCCAGTTCCGCGGCCAGCTCCACGTCGTGCGTCGCCAGTACGATCGCGTGCCCCTCGGCGGCCAGGGAACGCAACACCCCGACCAGGCGGGCCTTCGCCGCGTAGTCCAGGCCGCGCGTCGGCTCGTCGAGGAGGAGGAGCGGCGGGCGTCCGGTGAGCACGAGGGCGAGGGCGAGGGCGAGCCGCTGGCCCTCGGACAGGTCGCGCGGATGCGTGTCGTCCCGGATGCCGGGGAGCAGCTCCGCGACCAGGGCCCGGCAGGAGCCGGGGGCCGCGCCCGCGTCGCTGTCGGCCGCCGCGCACTCGGCGGCGACGGTGTCGGCGTACAGCAGGTCGCGCGGCTCCTGAGGGACCAGGCCGACCTCGCGGACCATGTCGCGGGGGCTGGTGCGGTGGGGGGTGCGGCCGCCGACGGACACCGTGCCGGAGGTGGGCTCGACCATGCCGACGAGGGCGGAGAGGAGGGTGGACTTGCCGGCCCCGTTGCGGCCCATGAGGGCGATGGTCTCGCCGGGGGACACGGTGAGCGTGACGCGGCGGAGGGCCTCGACGCGGGCACGGCGGATGCCGAGGTGGGTGACGGTGGCCACGGTCCCGGCGGCCACGGTCCCGGCGGCCACGGCGCCGGTGGTTTCGCCGCTGCGGGGCGGTTCGGCAGTGCGGCGGCGCAGCAGGCGGGCGAGCCTTCTCCCCACCCGCTCCTTCCCGAAACTGTGGGCTCCGCCCCCAGGCCCCCGGTCCTCAACCGCCGGGCGGGCTTGATCGTGGCCGGTGTCGGGGCCAACCGGCCCCTCCGGCGTTCGAGGAGCGGGGTCCGGGGCGGAGCCACGGTTTCGGGAAGGGGCGGGAGCGGGAAGGAACAGCTCCGGCTCCGCGCCGGCCAAGCTCGCCCGCAGGTCCGCCGCCCGGCGGCGGGCGTCCCGTACCGAGAGAGGCAGCGGGTCCCAGCCGGCGAGGCGGCCCAGCGCCACCACCGGCGGGTGGACCGGGGAGACCGCCATGACGGCCCCCGGCTCACCCATCACCGGCGCCTCTCCCGGGCCCGGCAGGAGGATCACCTGATCCGCGTACTGCACCACCCGCTCCAACCGGTGCTCCGCCAGCAGCACGGTCGTCCCCAGGTCGTGGACCAGGCGTTGCAGCACCGCCAGCACCTCCTCCGCCGCTGCCGGATCCAGCGCCGACGTCGGCTCGTCGAGGACCAGCACCTTCGGATGCGGGGTGAGCACCGAGCCGATCGCGACGCGCTGCTGCTGGCCGCCCGACAGCGTGGCGATCGGGCGGTCGCGGAGCTCCGCGAGGCCGAGCAGGTCCAGCGTCTCCTCGACCCGGCGGCGCATCACGTCCGGCGCGACGCCCAGCGATTCCATGCCGTACGCCAGCTCGTCCTCGACGGTGTCGGTGACGAAGTGGGCGAGCGGGTCCTGGCCCACCGTCCCGACCAGATCGGCGAGTTCGCGCGGCTTGTGGGTGCGGGTGTCGCGGCCGTCGACCGTCACGCGGCCGCGCAGGGTGCCGCCCGTGAAGTGCGGTACGAGGCCGGAAACCGTGCCCAGCAGGGTCGACTTGCCCACCCCGGAAGGGCCGACCAGCAGCACCAGTTCGCCCTCCGGCACGGTGAGATCGACGCCCCGGATCGCGGGCGGCGCGGCGTCGTCGTAGCTGACCGACACATTCTCGAACCGGATCACTGCGGAGTCTCTTTCACTACGGGAGATACGGGAGATACGGGAGATACGGGGGGTGCGGGGGGTGCGGGAGCCACGAACGCCGGGAGCAGCCCGATCAGTACGGACGCCGCGGGCCAGAGCGGGAACTCGGGAGCGGCCAGCGGCACGACCCCGGGGTGCAGGGCCGCCGGATCGTACGAGGCGGCCCAGATCGTCAGCGCCGCGACCGCCGCCCCCGACCCGGCCACCAGCCACGCCCGTACGCCCCACTCGTCGGGCCGGTAGCGCGTACGGACGCTGCGCCGGCCGCCCAGGCGCAGCCCCGCCAGGGCGGCGACGACCCCGGTGGCCAGGACCGGCAGGCCGTACGCCGCACCGTCGGCGGTCAGCAGCCCGTACGCCCCGGTGCACACCCCGAGCAGCCCGCCCAGCATCAGCACGGTCGTCGTGTGCCGTACGGCGGGCGGGACCGGCGCCGTGCGCCCGTAGCCGCGCGCGTCCATCGACGCGGCCACCGCCACCGACCGCTCCAGCGCGCCTTCGAGGACCGGCAGCCCGATCTGGAGCACCGCTCCCACGCCACCCGTCGGCCGGCCGCGCAGGCGGCGCGCGGTGCGCAGCCGCACCACGTCGGCCACCATGTTCGGCGCGAACGTCATCGCGACGACGACGGCGACCCCGGCCTCGTACAGCGCGCCCGGCAGGGACTTGAGCAGCCGGGCCGGATTGGCGAGCGCGTTCGCGGCGCCCACGCAGATGAGGAGCGTGGCCAGCTTCGCCCCGTCGTACAGGGCGAAGACCAGCTGCTCGGCCTTCACGCGCCCACCGATCCGCACCCCCTGCGCCCAGTCGGGCAGCGGCACTTCGGGCAGCGTGAAGAGGGTGTGGCTGCCCGGGATCGGCGAGCCCAGGAAGACCGAGAACACCAGCCGGACACCGATGACGAGCAGCCCGAGCTTGACGAACGTCCCGTACGAACGCGCCCACGGCGCATCCGTCCTGCGCGCCGCCACCACATACCCGGCCACCCCCACCAGCATCCCGAGCAGCAGCGGGTTGGTGGTCCGGGACGCGGCGGCGGCCAGGCCGAGCGCCCACAGCCACCAGGCCCCGGCGTGCAGGGCGTTGCTGCGGCTCGCTCGCGGCGCACGCAGGAGCATCGAGGTCATCCGCGGCGGCGGCGCGCCTGCCACACGCCCGCGGCGCCGAGCGCGAACACGGCGGCGAGGCCGACGAGCAGCCCGGCGGAGGGACCGCCGCCGTCGCCGTCGTCGCCGCCGTCGGTGGGACTGGCGGCCGTCGAGGAGCGAGGTGTGCCGTCACGGCCGGACACCTGCTCCCCGCACCCCGTCTCCGGGTAGCCGGAGATGGCGCAGAGCAGCGCCGTGCTGTTGTAGCGCAGCGGCTTCGCCACCGAGGCGAGCGCGTCCGCCGCGGTCGCGTCCGTAGCGGTCCGCGCGCACACGGAGCGCGGCGCGGGCGGCTGTTCGCCGTCCGGGGCGTCGGCCGCCGTACCGAAGTCGATGACGACGGCGATCCGCTTGGCGCCGTCCTCGGCGGGCGCCTCGCCGCAGATCGCGTCGAAGCCGTCCGCCGCGCGGCGCGGCTTCGCGGAGTCCTGCGAGTTCTCGCTCACCGAGAACCGGAAGCCGATCACATCGCCGTCGGCGGACCTGGCGGTGGCGGGACCCTGGCTCGCGTACGTCCACGTGCCGCCGTCGCTCCCCCAGAACGACCAGTAGCGGTACCCCGTCGCCGCCTGCGCGGCCCCCGCCCCGGCCGGCACCGCGAGCGCGGCGCCGAGCAGCAGGACGAGAGCCGTCAGCCGTGTCCGCAGCACCGTCGTCACAGCTGCCGGTTCTTCTTCTTGCGGCCGCTGAAGAGGATGCCGGCGCCGGCGCTGGCGACGAAGAAGACGGCGACGATCCACCAGGCACCGAAGCCGCCGTCACTGTCCTTCTTCTCGTCGGCGGACTTCCCGGCGGGCGTCTCGGCGGACTTCCCGGCGGCCTCGGGCGCGGGCCCGGTCGCGTTGAGCCCCTTCACCAGGTCGGCGCCGCCGAAGTTCTCCGGGGCGGTGCCGGTCGCGTTCGCGGCGAAGATCAGCTGGGCGTAGGCGGCGGGGCCGTGCTCCTCGGCCCAGCCCGCCGCGTTCTTCTCCAGCCACTTCAGCGGCTTCTGCGCCTGCGCGGCGCCGCCCTGCGCGGCCAGCGCGACGACGGCGTCCGCGGTGTTGCCGAAGTCCGGCTGTGCCTCGGTGTTCTCGGCGCCGGGCATGGGAGGCGTGTCGAGGTGTCCCGTCTCGGCGAGTACGCCGTCGAGGTAGGCGGCACCGTTCGCGACGGCCCGCGCGGGCGTCGGCTCGCCCTTCACGCACGCACCGGACTCCGCGTCCTTCGTGTCACCCCTGCTGTCCTTGCCGGCCTCGGCGTCCAGCCCCTTCCCGAGTCCGCCCAGCACACCGGCCGCCGTCGCGTCGGCGTTGGGCGCGAGCCTGCCGTCCTTGTCCGGCTGGTACGCGAACGCGCCGCCGCCCGTCTTCGCGTCGCACGGCACCGAGAAGGTGACGAGCGCGTCGTACGGCGACCTGCCCTTCGGCGACTTCACCTCGCCGGGCTTCTCACCCGCCGCCGCCAGCGCGCCGATCACGACCGAGGTGGAGTTGGCGTCGCTCGGGCTGCCCGGGTTGTACCCCCAGCCGCCGTCCTTGTTCTGCGCGGACTTCAGCCAGCCGACGCCCTTCTCCACGGCGGCCTCCTGCCCGCCGAGGGCGTTCAGCGCCTGCACGGCCGCGGCGGTGGCGTTGCTGTCCACCATGGTCTTCGCCGTGCACGGCTCGGCGGCGTCGGCGCGGAAGGAGGCAAAGCCGCCGCTGTCGCACTGCTGCCCGACCAGCCAGCTCACGGCCTTCCCGGCGGGCTTCACGCCCACCGTGTCCTGTGCGAGCAGGGCCAGCGACTGCCGCCAGACGCCGTCGTACGTCGGGTCCTTCTCGCCGTAGAGCCCCGAGGGAATCACGGGCGCCGGGGACGGGGACGGCGCGGCGACGGCAGCCGTGGCCGCGCTCGCGCAGAGGACGGCGGAAGCGGCGAGCACGGTGGCTGCGCTGCGGCGAAGGGGGGTCATGACGGGCGGGGCCTCTCCTGCTGAGGAGCCGGGCCCGGGCACGCGGAAACCACGCACCAGGCTCCGGCTCCGTATACCTCGACATACCTCGACGGTGCCGAGCCATTGGTCATGCCGGACCGGGCGTTCCGACTCACCGCCCGTAGAGGACGGATTCACGAATGGGGTCTCCCCTGCTCGAGCGCAGTCGAGAGCTTGGGGAAGGGGCAGTGCCGGATTCGCACCGGCTTCCCCCGGAACGGCATGATGACGATTCGCACACTCTACCGGCCCGTGGCGGGCGGCCCCGGGGGTGCCGGGGGCGGCAAGATCATCGGGTTCCGTGGCGGAGACTGCCGCGCGCCGCTCCGCTTTCGAACAGGGCCGAACGATTCTTTGTCCATGAGTACCGCACTGTCGCGGCGTGACAGGTGTGACTGCTGCCGCCCCGGCCGCGTGGAAGTCTCGGTGCCACCGCAGCCGACGGGGACCCATGGACAACCGGTACGAGGTCTTCTGCCTCGCCGACGGACAGTTCTACGCGACCCCGGACCAGGCTCTCCGCGGGCCGGCCCGGACAGCCCTCCTCGGTGCCGCTGTACGAAGTGGCCCAGCGCGAGCTCCCGCCGGGATGGCGCCGGTTCGTCCGCCCGATCGGCAGGGCGAGGCGGGGCCCTGCGGATCAAGTCGGGCCTGATGAGGTCAGGTCCGGTCGATCAGCCTGCACACTGTCTCGATGTCGGTCCTCACCCGGGCGATCGAGGCCCGGCCCGAGAGCCAGGTGATGAGCGCCGAGTGCCAGGTGTGCTCGATGACCCTGACCGCCGCCAGCTGTTCCGGTGTCGGCGGTCCCGGCAGGTTCATCGCCTCCAGGATGATCGCCGTCGTCTGCCGCGAGACCGTGTCCACCTCCGGGCTGACGCTGCGGTCCGCGAAGGTCAGCGCCCGCACCATCGCGTCCGCCAGCTGCGGCTCCCGCTGCAACGCGCGGAAGGCCCGCATCAGGGTCTCGGTGACCCGCTCGGCCGCGCTCTGCCCGGCCGGGGGCCGCTTGCGCAGTGTGCTGTGCAGGTGTTCGAGCTGGTCCTGCATGGTGGCGACCAGGAGGTGGATCTTGGAGGGGAAGTAGCGGTACAGCGTGCCCAGTGCGACGCCCGAGGACTCGGCGACCTCGCGCATCTGCACCGCGTCGAAGCCGCCCCGGCCGGCCAGCCGCGCGCTGGTGTGCAGGATGCGGCGGCGGCGCGCCTCCTGACGCGCCGTCAGGGCTGGCGGCGCCGACTTGGCTTCCACTGTCATGCGTCCCGTTCCATGGCAGGTGTGCGTACGCCGGACCTGAGGGGGCGGGCCCCCGGGCGGCCCGCCACGGCAGGCCCCCGCCGTGGCGCGAATCACCTGATCCGACGCTTACGGTTGCGCTACCTGCCGGTAGATTCAGAGCTCGTCGAGCGATCGATACTGAAACTTGTTCTAGGTTAGCGCCAGCGGCTACGCTCCGGTGAAAGAGCAGTGAGAAGGGGGCCGAGAGTGACCGCTGAGGCCATAGAGGCGGGCCCCCACGCGGGTGACCCGGGCACGGGCGACCGCCCACTGCGCATCGCGCTCCTCACCTACAAGGGCAACCCCTTCTGCGGAGGCCAGGGCGTCTACGTGCGCCACCTCTCGCGCGAGCTCGCCCGGCTCGGCCACAGCGTCGAAGTCCTCGGCTCCCAGCCCTACCCCGTACTCGACGAGGGCGTACCGCTCACCGAGCTGCCCAGCCTCGACCTGTACCGCAGCCCCGACCCCTTCCGCACCCCCGGGCGCGACGAGTACCGCGACTGGATCGACGCCCTCGAAGTGGCGACGATGCGGACCGGCGGCTTCCCCGAGCCCCTCACCTTCTCGCTCCGCGCCAGGCGCCACCTGACGGCCCGCCGCGGCGACTTCGACGTCATCCACGACAACCAGACGCTCGGCTACGGCCTGCTCGGCGATCTCGGCGCGCCCCTGGTCACCACCGTCCACCACCCCATCACCGTCGACCGGCAGCTCGACCTCGCCGCCGCGACGAGCCGTCGCAAGCGCGCCTCCGTGCGCCGCTGGTACGGCTTCACGCGCATGCAGAAGCGCGTCGCCCGCCGGCTGCCCTCCGTGCTCACCGTCTCCGGCTCCTCGCAGCAGGAGATCGTCGAGCACCTCGGGGTACGTCCCGACCGTGTCCGTGTCGTGCACATCGGCGCGGACACCGGCCTGTGGTCGCCCGACCCGTCCGTCGCCGAGGTCCCGGGGCGGATCGTGACGACGTCCAGCGCGGACGTACCGCTCAAGGGCCTCGTCCACCTCGTCGAGGCGCTCGCCAAGCTCCGCACCGAGCAGCCCGACGCCCACCTCGTCGTCGTCGGCAAGCGCGCCGAGGACGGCCCGGTCGCCCGGGCCATCGAGGGGTACGGGCTCCAGGGCGCCGTCGAGTTCGTCAAGGGCATCAGCGACCGCGAGCTGGTCGACCTGGTCCGCAGCGCGCAGATCTCCTGTGTCCCCTCCCTCTACGAGGGCTTCTCGCTCCCCGCCGCCGAGGCCATGGCCACCGCCACCCCGCTCGTCGCCACCACCGGCGGCGCGATCCCCGAGGTCGCGGGCCCCGACGGTGAGACCTGCCTGGCCGTGCCGCCGGGCGACGCCGGCGCGCTGGCCGCCGCACTCGGCCGGTTGCTGGACGACGCCGAGCTGCGCCGGCGCCTCGGCGCGGCCGGACGCGACCGGGTACTGGACAAGTTCACCTGGGCCAGGGCCGCCCAGGGCACCGCCGAGCTCTACCGCGAACAGATCGCCGCGCACGGCGCGGTGCGCGGGGGAGCCCGGTGAGACCCCGCTGAAGCGGAAGTCGCCGCGGAATCCGCCCGCCCCCGTCCCCGCCACCCCCGCCACGCGTGTCCGGTGACCCGGCGCCGTAACCACCCCCACCCGGAAGGGCAGACCCCGTGCTGACCGTGGATTTCTCCCGCTTCCCGCTCGCCGCGGGTGATCGCGTACTCGACCTGGGCTGCGGCGCGGGCCGGCACGCCTTCGAGTGCTACCGGCGCGGCGCCCAGGTGGTGGCCCTCGACCAGAACGGCGAGGAGATCCGCGAGGTCGCCAAGTGGTTCGCCGCCATGAAGGAGGCCGGTGAGGTCCCGGCGGGCGCCACCGCCACCGCCATGGAGGGCGACGCGCTCCACCTGCCCTTCCCCGACGCCTCCTTCGACGTCGTGATCATCTCCGAGGTCATGGAGCACATCCCCGACGACAAGGGGGTGCTGGCCGAGATGGTGCGCGTGCTGAAGCCGGGCGGCCGCATCGCCGTCACCGTGCCGCGCTACGGGCCCGAGAAGGTCTGCTGGGCGCTGAGCGACGCGTACCACGAGGTCGAGGGCGGCCACATCCGCATCTACAGGGCCGACGAACTGCTCGGCAAGATGCGCGAGGCGGGCCTCAAGCCGTACGGCACGCACCACGCGCACGCGCTGCACTCGCCCTACTGGTGGCTGAAGTGCGCGTTCGGTGTGGACAACGACAAAGCGCTGCCGGTCCGGGCGTACCACAAGCTGCTGGTCTGGGACATCATGAAGAAGCCCGCGGCGACGCGGATCGCCGAGCAGCTGCTCAACCCGGTGGTCGGCAAGAGCTTCGTGGCGTACGCGACCAAGCCGCACCTGCCCGCCCCGTCGGTAGCGGCGGCCGCCAAGTGACCATTCCCGGACGTACGGAACACCTGGTCCTCCCCGGTGTCCTCACCGCCGACGAGGCCGCCGAGACCGTGGCGGGCATCCTCGCCGTACAGCGCGAGGACGGCGCCATCCCGTGGTTCCGCGGTCACCACCTCGACCCGTGGGACCACACCGAGGCCGCCATGGCGCTCGACGCGGCCGGCGAGCACGACGCCGCCGCCCGTGCCTACGCGTGGCTGGCCAGGCACCAGAACGCGGACGGCTCCTGGTACGCGGCGTACGACGACGGGGACGCGGAGCGGGTCACCGACCGGGGCCGCGAGAGCAACTTCTGCGCGTACATCGCCGTCGGCGTCTGGCACCACTACCTCGCCACCGGCGACGACGCGTTCATCGACCGCATGTGGCCGGCCGTCCACGCGGCGACCGAATTCGTCCTCGGGCTCCAGCAGCCCGGCGGCCAGATCGGCTGGAAGCGCGAGGACGACGGCACGCCCGTGGGCGACGCGCTGCTGACCGGCAGCTCCTCCATCCACCAGGCGCTGCGCTGCGCGCTCGCCATCGCCGAGCAGCGCGAAGAGCCGCAGCCCGACTGGGAGCTGGCGGTCGGCGCGCTGCGCCACGCCATCCAGCGCCACCCGGAGCGGTTCCTCGACAAGAGCAGCTACTCGATGGACTGGTACTACCCGATCCTCACGAGCGCGGTGACCGGGCCGGACGCCAAGGCCCGTATCGAGGCGGACTGGGACCGGTTCGTCGTCCCGGGGCGGGGTGTGCGCTGCATAGTCCCCAACCCCTGGGTGACCGGCGGCGAGAGCTGCGAACTGGCCCTGGCGCTCTGGGTGGTGGGCGAGTCGGACCGGGCACTGGAGATCCTCCAGTCGATCCAGCACCTGCGGGCGCCGGGCGGCATGTACTGGACGGGATACGTCTTCGACGACGACGCCGTGTGGCCGCAGGAGCAGACCACGTGGACGGCGGGGTCGCTGCTGCTGGCGGTGGCCGCCCTGGGCGGAGACGAGGCGACCACCGCGGTCTTCAGCGGCGAACGGCTGCCGCTCGGCCTGGACCCGGACTGCTGCTAGTGGCTCAACTCGGATAGTTGGCCGTGCAAATGGCTCCTCACACAGCTCGGCCTGCAGTGCCGGGCGATGTGGGGCATGGCGACGAGAAGGGCGATGTCCGAGCAGGCAAAAGCGGTTTGCTGACTCGGATGTCGCGTGGGTAGCGTCGCCATCTGTGACCCCGACTCTGCGCACCGAGCGGCTACTTCTGGAGCCGTACATCCCCGAGGACGAAGAGGGCTTCGTCGCTCTGTTCCAGGACACCAGGGTGTCGCAGTGGATGGGTGACGGCCCTGCTTCCGAAGCAGCAGACCGGGCACTGTTCGGGCGGATCTTCACGAAGGTCTATGCCCAGGACCTGTTCGATGTCTGGGCTGTTCGTCGCAACGAACTCCTGGTCGGGCATGCCGAGATCAAGCTGACCGACGTCGTCGGAGGCCACGAGATCATCTACGCTCTGGCGCCGACGGCATGGGGGTTCGGCCTAGGGACCGAGCTGGCAGAGGCTATCGTTGCCTATGGCTTCGACACCCTCGGATTGACCAAGGTGTATGCCACCGTGGCTGCACCGAACGAGACCTCGCTGACTCTGTTGGGCAGAATCGGTTTCGAGCATGTCCGGGATATCAAAGAGGATGACGGCAGCACTACCCGCGTGTTGGCCCGCCGTCTGGCTGCGAGCGACAAGTCGCGCCTCGCCCGATAGGGGCGAGCAAACCGCTGCCTCTGAACCTCCCGCGGGTGGTCAGGCAGCGCGGGTCGGGTTCCGGGTCCAGGTCCGGATGGGTGAGTCAGGAGCGAAGATGGTCTTCGGCTCGGCACGGGCATTGCGCCAGCGGACGTAGGCGGCGATGGCAGCGTTCTGCTCGTCGTGGCTGCGATGGTCGGTGCCGTTGAGCGCGAAGTAGCGCAGGGCCGCGAACTCCGATTCGATCCAGTTCAGCCAGGAGCCGTAAGTCGGGAGAAAGACCAGCTCAACGTCATTCTCGGCGACCCAGGCGCGGACCTTGGCGTGTTTGTGCGGGGAGAAGTTGTCCAGCACCACGTACAGCTTCTGCCCGGGCCAGCGGGCGCGCAGGGCTTTGAGGATGCCGAGGAACTCGCGCCACCGCTTACGCGGGCGGATGCGGTAGTACAGCTTGCCGGTAGCCAGATCGAGGGCGGCCAGCATGTGCATTACGCCGTTGTACCGGTTGTAGGTGGCCCGCAGCCGGCGCGGACGCCGCACCGGCCCCCACGCCTTGCCCTTGCGTGGCATGAGGTTCAGCGGCCCGAACTCATCGACACATATCACCCGTCCGTCGGCGGGCAGGGTGTCGTACATCGCCAGGATGCGGTGCATCTTGGCGATGAAATCCGGGTCGGTGGACGCCTTCCACGTTGTGGTGGTCTGCCAGGAGACCTTGTCGGCGCGCAGGATCCGACGCAGGGTCTCCCGGCTGATGGCCACGGTCACCTTCTGTTTGACGAGGTGCTCGGCGAGCTTGCTCAGGCTCCACGTGGAGAACGCGGTGATCTTCCAGTCGGCGGGAGACGTCCGGGCGATCAGGCAGATGTGCTCGCGCACCTGGTCACTGATCGTCCTGGGCCGTCCCCCGCTCCATTTTGGGTCCAGTGCGTCGAACCCCCGCTCATTGAAGGCGTGGATGACATCGCGGACGTAGTCCTCACCGACCTGCATCAGCGAGGTGATGTCCCGGACCGTCTGGCCCTGGGCGGACATCAGCACCACGATCGCCCGCCGCAGTCTCACCGGGTCCTTCGCGGTCCGGCTGATCTGCTGCAGCTTGCGGCCTTCCTCCATGCTGACCGGCCGGACGAACACACTCGGTCGACGTCCCACGACCACCTCCAAGATCATGTCTTGGACATAGTCTGCTGGCCGAGGAGCAGCAGGTCGATTACCCGGCCAACGATGCTTGACGAGCCACTAGATGAATGAGTCCAAGGGGTGTTGTTGCGGTCAGTGATCGTAGGCCGTGAGTGATCGCTTGATGGGCAGTCCAGTTTGGTCGTTGTGCCAGATCACCGCTGTGAGTGCGAGGATCCGGCACAAGACCCGGGCTGACACCCCTGCAGCGCTCTTGCCGCCGTGTCGTTCCAGGTCGAGCTGCCCTTTGAAGGTCTGATTGATCGACTCGATGACCTGCCGCAGCGGTTTGAACAGGTGCGCCCCGGCCCGCTCGGCTTCCCCCTTGCGGGCCGGCCGCAGCAACTTCAGGTGACGCTCGGCAAGGCCGTACTCGAACTCGCGGCCGAAGTAGTTCTTGTCCCCGATGATCGTCTGCCCGGGGTGAACGGCGAGGACGTCTGGCGCGGTATCGAGCATGTCGCGCAGCGTTTCGCGCTCGTCCGCCTTGGCCCCGGTGAGTGCGAACAGGACCGGCAGTCCGCCGAGTGTGCACACCAGGTGCAGACGCAGTCCCCAGAAGTATCGCGAGTGTGATGCGCAGTAGCCGTACTGTGCCCAGCCTGCCAGGTCCGAGCGTTTGGCCGTCTCACGGGAGCAACCGCAACCGACCGGTGTGGAGTCGACCAGCCACACATCGTCGCTCCACAGCGAGGTATCGCGGGCCACGATCCGGATCATGCTGGTGAGCAGTGAGAACGCGGCACGCAGCCGCTTGTTGTAGCCGGACTGCTGGGGCACGTAGGGAAACAGGTGGCCGAAGTCCCGCCCGACGCGGCGAAGCCAGCGCCGCTCAGAGGTGTATCCGAGCAGCGCCGACATGACCGCGAGCGTGATCAGCTCGGCGTCACTGAGCGTGGGCGTGATTCCGACGGCAGGCCGCCACGGCGCCAGATGCGGCGAAGCCTTCAACTCGTCGTCAATCCGGGCACAGAGTGCCGTTGCGAGGGTGTCCAGGTCGTTAGTCACACATCGACGTTGGACGCCCTCGTCTCATGTCCGCAGGCGATCCCCTGGACTCATTCAGGGATCCGGGGCGTGCCCACTGCGGTGACTATGCGGCACGGTCATTTCGCAGGGCCTGGATGAGCCAGGGGTACACCGGGATCAGGTTCGGTACTACCTGCCAGCCGTTGACGATCCACACCAGCCGCCAGTATCGGTCTACCCGGGGATCGTGCGCCTCTTCGAACTGCTGGGCCATCCAGTCCCGGAATTCCGTGTCAGGGGTGCGCGCGAGCACCTCGGCGAAGCGGTGCACGAGGTCGTCGATGACGGGTGCGCCCCTGTCGCTGAGCGGGTCGATGCCCGACTCCATGGCCTCGGCCACCTTCTGACGGGTGAATTCCATCAGTTCCTCGCCGGCATCGCATTCGATGTCGAGCGGGCGCCCGGCGGCCTGACGTACGGCCGTCCGGCGCATCCGGGCACGGAAATCCTCGTCGCCGACC
Organism: Streptomyces sp. NPDC003016; assembly: GCF_053591455.1. Classification (NCBI taxonomy): domain Bacteria; kingdom Bacillati; phylum Actinomycetota; class Actinomycetes; order Kitasatosporales; family Streptomycetaceae; genus Streptomyces; species Streptomyces sp. NPDC003016. The sequence goes on along the minus strand of NZ_JBSFTV010000035.1, from coordinate 2,089 downwards.
AGCTCGGCGAGCTCCACCCACGCGGCGACCTGCTCGCCGGTCGGATCATCGGGGAGGTCGGGAGTGGCAGCGCGAACCATGGCCACCGCAGTCGGGTCGGCATCCACTGTGCCGAAGGTGCCATCCACGAAATCGTCGATCAAACGTCGGCGTTCCTCGCCGGACAACTGTGTGAGCCTGTGCATGAGTGTGGTCTCCTCAGGACTGGACCCGCGTCTGGCCACGACTCGCAGAACGCTCCGACGCAGTTGCAGCACCCGGATCTGGACGTCCATGGCGTCGGCGTGCGCCGCGGCGACTTCCGCCACCGAGAGCTCGCGGTCCAGTACCCGTTGAATAGTGGCCAGGTCCATGCCCAGCTCGCGCAGTGTGCGGAGGAGTTCCAGACGAAGCAGTGCGTCGAGGTCGTAGAGCCGGTAACCGGCGGGGCTACGGGTGGTCGGCGCTACCACCCCCGAATCGGAGTAGAAGCGGATGGTCCTCACAGACAAGCCGGTCCGCCGGGAAAGCTCCCCGATCGAGTAGAGGGTCGTAACGTCCATGTCCCCCACTCTGCTGTCTCCAGTCACTGGAGACTCAAGGCCATTCCCAAGCAGGGCCCGACCACGAGACGTCCTCCGAGTTGCTGGAGCATGCGTTGCGCGCTCTCCGCTGCCCGCCAGGATGAAACGGGCACGCCTTGCACGTGCTGGGCGAGTGATGGCAGCGACATGCGACACCGCTCGCTGGCGGCCTACGGCTACGAGCCCTTGGACTCAATCATCTAGCCGCGGTCTCGTCTCAGTGGCGGCGCAGGACGTTCGCCAGCGCGTGCCCGGCGAAGAGGTACACGAGCGCGGCGAGACCGTAACCGGCGACGACGCGCGCCCACGCCTCGTCGAAGGTGAACAGGTCGTGCGACCAGCCGGCCAGCCACCGGGCGGCGTCCTGGACGAAGTTCACCAAGTCGTTCGCGCGGTTCGCGTCCAGCAGGTACATCAGGATCCACAGGCCGAGGATGAAGGCCATGACGTCGGCGACGACGACGACGATCGTCGCCGCCCGGCTGCTTCCACTGCTATGGCGGGGGGACATGCCCGTCGTATTGCCGCTCTGCGCGGGCCGAAACCCGGGGCCCGTACGAACGGACCCCATTAGAGTGCCTGTATGACCGACCTCGGATACGCACGCCACTGCGATGAACTCGTCCGGCAGGCCGACCTGTTGAGAGCCGTGCTGGTGGACGCCGACCTGACGGCGAAGGTGCCGACCTGCCCCGAATGGACCCTCGGCCACCTCGCACGCCACGTCGGCGGCGCGCACCGCTGGGTCGAGGCGATCGTACGGACGAGGGCTTCCGAGGCCGTCCCCGGGGACCAGGTGCCCGATTCCACCGGCCCCGGGGACGCCGAGCCGGCGGCCCTGGACGCGTGGCTGGCGGAGGGCGCGCGGAAGACCGCCGACACGCTGCGCGCCGCCGGGCCGGACGCCGAGGTGTGGTCCTGGAACGGGGACAACAGCGCGGCCTTCTGGGCGCGCCGCATGACCCACGAGACGGTGGTCCACCGCGCGGACGCGGCGATCGCCGCCGGGATCGTCTTCGAGGTGGAGCCCGACGTGGCCTCGGACACCCTCGACGAATGGCTGGAGATCGCCGCCTGGGTGCAGTCCACCGCCACCGACGAGCAGGTGGAGGAACTGCGGCGCGGTGCGGGCCGTTCCATCCACCTCCACGCGACGGACGTGCCCGGCGCGGAGTGGCTGATCGAGTTCGGCGAGGGCCGCTTCACCTGGCGCCGCGGCCACGGGAAGGCCACGGTCACCCTGCGGGGCCCGCTCACCGACGTACTCCAGGTCTTCTACCGCCGGCTGCCCGCCGACAGCGACCGGGTGGAGGTGCTGGGCGAGACGCAGCTGCTGGATGCCTGGCTGGAGCGCTCGTCCTTCGGCTGAGCGCCGGGGCGCGGGGGCGGAGTCCTCGGCGAAGGCCGGGTCGCCGCAGCAGCGCGACGGCCCCCCGCCCGGAAGCCGGCCACTTCGGTCTGCCTTCCCGTGACCAAGTGGTCCGGAGAAGGGTGAGGTTGTGAGCTACGCCGACGTCAACGGACTG